>JAFAKE010000056.1 GCA_019235715.1 Vulcanimicrobiota bacterium | reverse complement strand
ATGGTACGGGTACGTGCCCGGCTTTGAGAAGACGTGGCGGAACGTATCGCCTTGCGCCAAACCTTTAGAGTCGAACGAGCCGTCATCTGCCGTGACCGTGTGCGGATCGTCGTCTTTGTTCGTCCACACGACGGCCTCACCGCCCGGAATTGTGACTTGCGGTGCCTTAAACGCGTAGTTGTCGATCGAGACGTGCACCTCGCCGTTCGATGCCGAGTCGGCCGACGCGGTTGAGATCGCGACGGCGCCGGCGCCGAGCGACAGCGCGACTACAAGTGAAGCGCCGGCCAAGGCCGCGCGCGCGGACATAGATCGCATGCGAAATACCCTCCGCCGGTGATATGCCGTCGGCGGGCCGGCGGTTCACATGAAAATTCGCGTGTTAGGGTTGGGTACCGTCGCCTGGTTCCCTGAACACTTGTACGATCGCGTAGAGCACGGCCAAGCACACGATCAGCGAAATCGCGATGATGGCGAACGGGATCATGATGGTGCCCCGGCCCGCGGCTCGGTTCGGCGCGCGAAGGCGACGCGGATGAGCACGAGCACACCGATAAAGCCTAAAATCCACCACAGCCAGCTGCCGTCCGAGCCGCTGTAATTCCAGCGTTCCTGCGCGGCGATCACCCGGGCCGGTGCCGGCCCGTGACCTCCTGATGCGCCGCCCGCGATCCGATCTGCGATCTCGCCGACGGCATCGACCGTACCGGCGTCGGCCTGACCGGAGCGGACGGAGCGTGAGAGATCGCCACCGATGCGCCCAGTCACAGCCGGGGAAAAGAACCGACGCACTTCAGGCGATAATCCGATTTGAACGTGCGTGCCGGCGATGTACACGACCGCAGCGCTCGACCGGCTCGCCGCGACGAGTGAATTCGCATCGGTGTGCGCACCTGCCGCCGTACCGGTGATGACCAAGACGCTCTTGCCGGTGCGCGCAGATAACGCAGCGTTGATCTGGTTGACGCGCGCAATAGTGTCCTTGCTCAACATGCTTGCGCCATCGGTCACGTACGTGACGGACGCCCAAACGACTAGCGCGATCAAGGAGCGGAGAATCACGTTCAGCGCGGCGTTGGTGCTTGCAGGCCGGTGATCAGCAGCGCGGCCGCGACCGAGATGATGAAGACGATCAGAAAGGCCCAGGTGAATCCGCGCAACAGCTTCTCGCGCGTGCGCTTCTTCATACGACCGAAAATCATGAGGCTTTCCGCTTCGCCGCGGCCAGCGGCTTGCCCCACAGCCGCTCGAGATTGTAGAACTCGCGCGTCTGCGGCAGGAACACATGGACGATCACCGGCCCGTAATCGACGAGGATCCAGCCGCCCTCACCGTAGCCTTCGGTTCTGATTGGCGCTCCAAACCGATCCTCGCACGCCTCGACCACGCCGTCAGCGATCGCGCGCGCTTGGATCAGCGAGCGTCCGGTAGCCAGCACGAAATAGTCGGCGAAGTTCGCCAGCTTGCGGATGTCGAGCATCACGACATCTTCCGCTTTCTTGCCAAGCGCCGCATCGCGGCAGCGATGCGCGAGCAGCAGGGCGTCCGAGTCGCTCAGCGAGCCGACCGTCGAGCGTGTGCTCGCGATGCCGTCGCGCTGCGGCGCAAACGATGTCTCGCCATGCGTCCGCGCTGCGCGCGCAACGGGGCGAGCGGACCGACGCACGTTCGGCGCGGCTTTGCCGGGGCGGGCAGCGGGGCGCTTATGCTTGCGTGCCATATCGTCGTACCAACGTGTTGTAGACCTCCAGTGTCTGCGGCGCGATGGGCACGCCGCGGGATAGCAGATATTCGATCGACGCGCTGACGCATCCGAGCAGTCCCTCATCCAGCGAGCGCAGCGCGAGCGCTTCGAGCTGGCCGCGACGCTCGTACGTGCGCGACGGCTCGATCGTATCGGCGACGAACATGATCTTTTGCGCAGCGGACATGCCGGGCTGGGCAACCGTATGCGTCGCGATGCCGGCTAGCGTATCGTGGTCGGTCACGCCGAACTCAACGGCGGCGATGTGCGCGCCGACTTTGGCGTGCAGTAGGATGGGCGAGGCCTGCTCCAATTCCGATATGGCAAGATCGTGCTCGCGCGCGTATGCGAGCAGGCGCTCGGGCGGCCACTCGCGCGCGATATCGTGCAGCACGCCGGCGACGCGCATCGCCTCGCGGGAGACGCCGTAGCGGCGCGCAAGACGTTCGGCCATTCGCGCAACGCCGAGCACGTGGCGATAGCGCGCCGGCGCGAGCTGCGCTCGCACGGCTCGACACATACGCATGAAGCGGACGCCGGCGGAAGGCTCTTTCAGACGCGGATGGACGTCTGCGGTCAGCGCAGACCCTCTTTCAAGGTCGCCAGTCGGTTGCGATACACGGTGCCCTTGAGATTGCCGGCCCACATGACCAGCGCATTCTCGTCATTGTCCGAGTAGTAGCCGCGGCGAGTGTTGACCACCGAAAAACCGTACTTCTTATAGAGCTTCTGCGCCGTGATGTTCGATTCGCGCACCTCAAGCGTGATCCACGACGCGCCGCGTTCGATGGCTTCGTCGAGCAGATGGATGAGCATGCGCTCGCCGTACCCTTGCCCCTGGTACGAGGGCGTGACGGCAACCGTCGTGATGTGCGCGTCCTCGAGGATCACCCACAAGCCGCCGTATGCGATGATATCGTCCTCGCAGCGGCCCACGAAATAATGCGCGAGCTTGTTGTCGGTGATCTCGTTATGGAACGCGTTGCGCGGCCATGTCGTCGAAAAACAGAGCGCTTCGACGCGCAGGACATCGCCGATGTCGGCGGTACGCATGGGAGAGATCTCGAGGGAACGCGATAGGGATTTCACTGCTAGCCTCAGGTTCGCGCTGGCTTCGGCGGCTCCATTCTCAGCCGCTCGGGCGGCGCGCCTCCCAATTGATGACGGCGTTGGGACGCTGCCCATAATCGATGGCGATTCGCCGCCAGTCCGCTTCGGCACCCTCGCTCAATCGCACGGCGCCTAGTTGCGCGACCGCTCGCGCACGCTCGCCCCGCGCGCGCGACGCGAAGCTTGCGGCGCCGATCGCGTGCGAGCGTGAACGCACCGCACCGGTCTCACCGTGCAGCGCGACCGGCCTGCCCGCCGCCTGCGCCATGCGCTCGACGGCCGCTGAAATTTCGCCTTGGCCGCCGCGCGCGTATTCGACGTCCGCGTCGGCCGATATACGCAGCCGTGCGTAATAATAATCGCGCTTGCCGGTCACGATCGCCGCGCGTGGGAAGCGCGCCCGGCTGCCGGACTCCACGACGTCGTACGCCGAGACACCGACGCAGGGAAGCACGCGCGCCTGCGCCAGGCCCTTCGCGAATGCGACCCCGATGCGCAGCCCCGTGAAGGAACCCGGCCCCGTACACACCGCGACCGCTCCGACATCGGCAAGTGCGGTGTCCGAGTCGCCGAGCGCGGACGTGATGCAGTCGAGCAGCGACGAAAGCGCTTGCCCGTTCCCCGCAGCGGTCGCAGTGCGGTCATCACCGACGACCGCCGCCTCGACCGGGCCCGACGTCGTGATGCCGAGGACGATCATACCAGTGGGTCTGACAACGCTCGGATGTCAGCGAGCGCAATAGCGGTCTCGAGCGCGCCGAACATCGTCACGCGGGCCTCGCGTGCCTCGCCCGTCAGGCGCAGGTCTACCTCGATGCGATCCTCCGGCCAGCGTTCAGCCGCGGCGCGCTCGGGCCACTCGACCAGCGTGATGCCGTCGGCTGCGATGTACGCGGACAGGTCCAGATCTTCGATGTCGCGAGGATCTTCGATTCGATAAAGATCCAGATGCGAAATACGCATCGCGGCGCCGGTATATGAGTGCGCGATCACAAACGTCGGACTCGCCGTCCTGCCGGCGTGCAGCGCCTGCGCCGCGCCCTCGACCAGCGTCGTCTTGCCGGCACCAAGCGGTCCGCTCAGCAAGATCACCGTGCCCGGCGGGCTCAGCTGTGCGATGCGCGCGCCGAGGGCTCTTGTCGCTTCCGGATCCGGCAGTGAAATCGTGATATGTCCCAATCGAACCCCGGTTTCACGCCGTCCGTAGCGCGCCCTCCGGGGGAGCGCCAGCGGCGAAAATCGAATGGTGTCGTGTTGATCTCTTGCGCGTTTTTCGGACGCGCTTCTACAGAAGAGGCTCGCTTAATCCTTGTGCCCACCTGACGACGACGCCCGCTCTAAGGATGGCGGCGGTAAGAAACCGCGCCCCGATATGAGCTTCGACGAATACCGCCACACCGCGCCATCTGACCGCGTCCTGACCATCAATGTCGAGGACGAGATGCGCACGTCGTACCTCGATTACGCCATGAGCGTCATCGTGGCACGGGCGCTGCCGGACGTGCGCGACGGCCTCAAGCCGGTACACCGTCGCATCCTCTACGGCATGTCGCAACTCGGCCTCAACCCCGACAAAGCGCACCGCAAGTCCGCCGGTACGGTCGGCGAGGTCCTCAAGAACTATCACCCGCACGGCGACGTGTCGATCTACGATGCGATGGTGCGCATGGCGCAAGACTTCAGCCTGCGCTACCCGCTCATCGACGGCCACGGCAATTTCGGCTCGATCGACGGCGATCCGCCGGCGGCCATGCGCTACACCGAATCGCGGCTCGGCCAACTCGCGCTCGAGATGCTCGCCGACATCGACCGCGAGACCGTCGACTTCGTCCCTAATTACGACTCGTCATCGCGCGAGCCGTCGCTGTTGCCCGCGCGCTTGCCCAACCTGCTGGTCAACGGCTCGTCGGGCATCGCGGTCGGCATGGCGACGAACATCCCGCCGCACAACCTCGGCGAGATCTGTGACGCTGCGGTCGCGCTCATCGAAGACAAGGAGCTCACCGACAAGGAACTGCTCAAGATCGTCACCGGTCCCGACTTTCCGACCGGCGCGCTCATCCTCGGACACGAGGGTATTCGCCAAAGCTATCTGACGGGCCGCGGTTCGATCACGCTGCGTGCCAGACATGATTTCGAGGAGCTGCGCGGCGGGCGCCAGGCGATCATCATCACCGAGATCCCATATCAGGTCAACAAGTCACGGCTGCTCGAGTCGATCGCCGAGATGGTCGCGTCGAAGAAGACCGGGGGCATCGCCGACTTGCGCGACGAGAGCGACCGCAAGGGCATGCGCATCGTCATTGAATTGCGCCGTGACGCATCGGCGCAGCTGGTGCTCAACCAGCTGTACAAGCACACGCCGCTGCAGACCAGTTTCGGCGTCAACAACGTCGCGCTCGTCGACGGCCAGCCGCGCACGCTCAGCCTGCGCGAGATGGTCAATGCGTACGTCGAGCATCGCCGCGTCGTCATCACGCGGCGCGCGCAGTACGACCTGCGCAAGGCCAAAGAGCGCGCGCACATCTTGGAAGGCTACCGCATCGCGCTCGAGCACCTGGATGCGGTGATCAAGCTCATCCGCGCATCGCAGACCACCGAAGAAGCGCGCACGGGCCTCATGAAGAAATTCGAGCTCACCGAGATCCAGGCCAATGCGATCCTCGATCTGCGCCTGCAGCGCCTCGTCGCCCTCGAGCGCAAGAGGATCGAAGACGAATACGTCGCGCTGCTCAAGACGATCGCCGGGTTGGAAGATCTGCTGCGCAGCCAGCGGCGCATCTACGGCGTCGTCAAAGAAGAGATCGTCGCGCTCAAAAAGCGTTTTGCTGACAAGCGGCGCACGCAAATCGTCGAGGCCGAGGGTGAATTCGCGATCGAGGATCTCATCCCCGATCAGCCGGTCGTCATCACCGCGACCGCGGGCGGCTACATCAAACGGCAGAACGTCGACGTCTTCCGCGCGCAGAACCGCGGCGGACGCGGCATCTCAGGTCTTGCGCTGAAAAAGGAAGACGTCGTCCGCTTCCTGTTCTCGGCGACGACGCACCAGCACATCCTCTTCTTCTCCAACCGTGGACGGGTGTACCGGCTGCGCGCGCACGAGATCCCCGATGCATCGCGCCAAGCGCGCGGCACTGCGCTCGTCAATCTGCTCACCCTGCCGCCCGGCGAGACAATCACCGCCGTGTTGCCCGTGCGCAAGCTCAAGACTGAAGAATTCTTGGTGATGGTCACCAAGAAAGGGTTCATCAAGAAGACGTCGCTCAACGAATTCGGCAATGTGCGGCGCAGCGGATTGATCGCGATCGTGCTCATGCCCGGCGACGAGCTGCTGTCGGTCGCGCTGACGAACGGCAAGGCCGAGCTGCTGCTCGCGACCACGGGCGGCTTCGCGATCCGCTTCGACGAAGCCAAAGTGCGGCCGATGGGCCGCGCGAGCCGCGGCGTGCGCGCCGTGCGCTTAGGTTCGCGCGATCTCGTGCGCGCGATGGACGTCGTCTCCAAGGATCGGCGCGAAGTGCTGGTGATCACGAGCAAAGGCTACGGCAAGCGCACGAAGATCGATCAGTACCGCAAGACCAATCGCGGCGGCAAGGGCGTGAAAGCGTTCTCACGTACGGCCAAGAACGGCGACATCATCGAGCAGCTGCTGGTCAAACCCGACGACGAGATCATGGTTATCTCTACCAAAGGCGTCGTCATCCGCACCAAGGTCTTCCAGATCCGCGAGACGGGCCGCGCGGCGCAGGGCGTGCGCGTCATGAAGCTCGACGAGGGAGACGTTGTGACCGGTGCAGCCAACATAGGCCAGCGCACAGAGGAGATGGAACGCCTCTAAGCTAGAAGACATGCTCGCAAGGCGAAAGGAGAACCCACGTTGAGTTCCGCGCAAGCAGTTTCCCAGACCAATTTCGACAGCGAAGTGCTCAAGTCGACGGATCCCGTCCTCGTCGATTTTTGGGCCGACTGGTGCGGCCCGTGCAAGATGATCGCGCCGATCGTCGACAAGATCGCCGATCAATACAAGGGTCGTTTGAAAGTCGTCAAGCTCGACACCGACGACAATCCGAACATCGCCGCGCAGTACGACGTCTCCGGCATTCCGTGCTTGATCCTCTTCAAAGGCGGCGCGCCGGTTGACCGCATCGTCGGCTACGTTCCCGAGAAATATCTCTCGGCGATGCTCGAAAAGCACCTGGCGGCAGCGTAGTTCGGCCGCGCGCGGACGATGCGCCACATCCCCGCCGTCCACCGCTTCACCACTGATCCTGCGATTGCGACCTATGCGCCGCTGCTCGGCCCCGGCGCCGTAAAGGCGCACGTTCAGGCGGAGCTCGAGCGCGCGCGCGAGGGCTTCAATCCGGAAGCCGGCTTTGACGCGCTGCGCGCGGCCGTGCTCGAGCGGCTCTCGCGCGCGGCTGCCGCGAGCCTGACCGGTGTCATCAATGGTTCCGGCGTTCTGCTGCACACGAACTTCGGACGGGCTCCGCTCTCTGCGCGGGCGCTCGATGCCGTGCGTTCCCTGGGTGCAGGTTACACCAATCTTGAATTCGATCTCGAATCCGGCGAACGCGGCAATCGTTACGAGCGCGTGTCGTCGCTGTTGTGCGAACTATCCGGCGCGCGGGCGGCACTGATCGTCAACAACTGCGCTGCTGCCGTGCTGCTCGTGCTCGACACGTTTGCACGCGGGCGCGAGGTCGTCGTCAGCCGCGGCGAGCTGATCGAGATCGGCGGTGGCTTTCGTCTCCCTGACGTCCTTGCCAAGAGCGGCGCGACGCTGGTCGAGGTCGGCACGACGAACAAGACGTACGCGCGCGATTACCGCAACGCGTGGAACGCCAACACCGCGCTGTTCATGCGCACGCACCCAAGCAACTTCCGCATGAGCGGTTTTACCGCAGCGGTGCCGTCGTCCGCGTTGACGGCGCTCGCGCGCGAGCTCGAGGTCATGTCATTCGAAGACCTTGGCAGCGGCGCGCTGCTCGACATGACTGCCTTCGGGTTGCCGGCGGAGCCAACGCTTGCGCAGGAAATAGCAGCCGGATTCGACCTCGTCACGGTCTCGGGCGACAAATTGCTTGGCGGGCCGCAGTGCGGCATCATCGCCGGCCGCGCCGACTTGATCGCAACGCTGACGCGCAATCCATTGCTGCGCGCGCTGCGCGTCGACAAGATGACGCTCGCGGCGCTGCACGCGACGCTCGGCGCGTATGCCGACGGAAATCCGCAGGAGTTGCCGTTGTACGCGATGCTTGCGGTTTCGCAAGCGACGCTGCTCGAGCGCGCGCGGCGCATCTGCGCCGCCATCCTCGAGCGTGCGCCGTTTGTCTCCGTCGGCGCCGTCGAAACGTTTGCGACAACGGGCGGTGGAACGCTGCCCGACACGCAGATACCATCCGCCGCCGTCGCCGCCCGAGCACGGGATGGAGCCGAAGCATTAGCGGCACGATTGCGGCGAGCTCGGCCGCCGGTCATCGGCCGGATCGAAGACGACCGCGTGGTCGTCGATCTGCGCACGGTCGCCGAATCCGAGCTGCCCGCGCTGATTGACGCGCTCGTGGGCGCGCTCACCCACTCCGTATAGCGCGCGGCGCGCGCGTCCGCGACGGCCATGCACATCATCGGCACGGCAGGCCACGTCGACCACGGCAAGAGCTCGCTCGTCATCGCGCTCACCGGGATCAACCCGGATCGCCTGATCGAAGAACAGCGCCGCGGCATGACGCTCGATCTCGGCTTCGCGCCGCTGCACCTTGACGGCGTCGAGGCCGGCATCATCGACGTTCCCGGACACGAGCGTTTCCTCCACAATATGCTCGCCGGAGCGGCGGGGATGGAATTACTGCTGCTCGTCATCGATGCCGCCGAAGGGCCGCGCGCGCAGACATTCGATCATCTGCGCATTCTTGATCTCCTCAACGTGCGGCGCGCGATCATCGTGTTGACGAAACGCGATATTGTCGACGCGGAGGCGTTAGAGATCGCTGCTGAGCTCGCCAAAGATGCGGTCGCCGGAACAGTCGCGCGCGACGCAGCGGTCATCGCGGTCTCGAATGTCACCGGCGAAGGCATCGTCGAACTGAAAGCCGCGATCCGCGAAGCGCTGGCGTCGCTGCCGGCGCGCGACGCCGACGCGCCGGCCTACATGCCGGTCGATCGGGTCTTCGCGCTGCCCGGACACGGCACGATCGTCACCGGTACGCTCATGCAAGGGACGCTGCGCACCGGTGACGCGCTGGTGCTCCAGCCGAGCGGTATCGAAGTCCGCGCGCGCAGTATCCAGACATTCGGCAGCAAAGTCGACGAAGCGCGCGGCGGCGCCCGCGTCGCCGTCAATCTGCCCGGCGTTGCGGTCGGCGCGATCAAACGGGGCGAAGCGCTGGTAGCGCCGCGCGAATTCGCGCCCAGCGCGGAACTCGTGATCGACTTCACCGCGCTGCCGTCGGCGACAGGCCTGCTCAAACGCCGCACGCACGTGCGCGCGCACGTCGGCTCAGACGAAATACCGGGGGTGCTTGCGTTTGAGGAGAGCGTGCCCTCGGGGGCGAGCAGCGCGCGTGCACGACTGCGTTTGCAGCGGCCGACGGTCGCGTATCCAGGCTTGCGTCTTGTGTTGCGGCGCATGAGTCCCAAGGATCTGCTCGGCGGAGCTATCGTTCTTTCCGCGCTCGCGCGCAGCGCGCTGGCAGATGGCCCATCGTCGCCGCTTGATGAGCGCGCCCTGCAGGCCGTGAAAGCGGCGGGTCTCGCCGCCGTCGCGCCCGATCAGTTGGCAGCGGCGCTCAATGTCGTCCTCGATAAAGCGAACGCCACGGCAGACGCGCTGGTGACGCGCGGAGATCTCATCCAGCTGCATAAACCGGACGCATATGTCGCACGTGAAGCCGCCGATGCGGCATTTGCAATGCTATCCAGCGCGTTGGACGAAAAGCGCCGGCGCGCGCCGTGGCTGTTGGGCGCTACGGCCGCTGACGTGGCGCGCACGCTAGCGCTGTCGGAGGCGCTCGCCCGGCGTTTGCTAGCCGCGTGGCACGAGGATGGACGGCTTGCATTGACCGGACGCTTCTGGCACGCGCCGGACAGCGCCCCGGCCTTCAGCGCTCAGCAGCGCGATTTCTTCGCGCGCGAGCTGCACGACGATCCGGCCAATCCGCTGCTCCCTGTCTCCTACGAGGCGCTCCTCAAGCGCGTCGAGAGCGCGCGTGTCGATGGTCTCAAAGACGCGCTTGAGACGCTGCTGGTGACCGGCGCACTCGTCCGCGTCGGCGATGATCTCTACCGCCGCGCGCAGATCACTCGCGCGCGCACCATTCTCGCGACTGCGCTGAGCGCTGGCGCTTCGGCGACGATGGCGCAACTGCGCGACGCCTTTGGCACATCGCGCCGCTACGCGCTGCCGCTCATGGAATACTTCGACGGCATCGGCGTGACGATCCGCGATGGCGACCTGCGCCGCTTGCGCGTCCGCGCTCCCGCCGTCTCGAAAGGTTGATCGTCAGCGCGCCGGCTGCGCGCTGACATCCGGCGTCTGCACGTGCTCTGGCCGCACGCCGATGCCGACCAGCCGCGCCGGAATGCCGCGCAACGCGCGAAAGCGATTCAACAGGCGCAGCGGCCAGGGCGGCGACAGCGGCGTGTCGATGCCTAGTACACGGCGTATCACGTTGTTTTGGATCATGACTTGTATGCCTTGCGTGACGCGCGTCGGGAACTCGCGTCTGCGCTGCACGCGCTCGAGCAGCGCGGGCGGCGCGCTGCCATCGCGCAACGCCGGCCACAAGATGTTTGCGGCCGCGACAGCATCCTGAACGGCGAGGTTGATGCCGACACCCCCGATCGGCGACATCGCATGCGCGGCATCGCCGATGCACAATAGGCCGGGACGCCACCAGCGCCGCAACCGGTCGATCGTGACGGTGAGCAGCCGGACATCGCTCCATTGCGCGATCGAATCCAAGCGATCTTTGAGAAACGGCGCGAGCGAGGCGATGTCCTCGCGAAACGCGGGCAGACCGCGCTGTTGTATCTCGTCAAATGCGCCCTTGCGGATCAGAAAACCGCACTGGAAGTAATCGCCGCGATCGAGCATGATGAGCATCTTGCCGCGATCGACGCGCCCCAATACCTGCCCGGGATCGCTCGGCGTACGCGGCACGCGAAACCAAAGCACGTCCATCGGCGCGCCGAAGGTCTCAACTTCCAGCCCCGCGTCAGGGCGCACCACTGAATGACGGCCGTCCGCGCCGATCACCAGTGTGGCGCGCACCTCAAGCCGCCCGTCCGGTAGCGCAGCGCGGACGCCGGCGATGCGCTCGCCGTCGAAGATCAACCCGTCGACGTCGGCCTGCATGCGCAGTGAAAACGCAGGATACGCCCGCGCCTCGCGCGCGAGAAAGTCGAGAAAATCCCATTGCGGCATGAAGGCGAGGAACTTGCAGTGCGTCGGCAGGCCGGTGAAATCTCCGACGCGCATAAACGACGATCCAACCCACGCGCCGATCTCACGGACTTCGTCGTGCGGCACTTTGAGAAAGCGGTCCAGCAACCCGAGCTCATACATCAGTTCGAGCGTCGACGGATGGATGGTATCTCCACGGAAATCCCTGAAGAAATCTGCATGTTTCTCAAGGACGACGACCGGCACACCCGCGCGCGCCAGCAGAAAGCCGCACATCATGCCTGCGGGTCCGCCGCCGACGACACATGCGCGCGTTTCGACCCGCTCGGGCTCGTCCTGCATCATGCGACGGCTGATTGCGCAAGCGCAGTGTCCGCACCCGCAAGGGCGCGCATCCGGCAGCGCCGTACCGCTCGTATCAATAGATGGAAGGGATTGATGAAATGACAGAGATGTTGGAGACCGCGGCGTTCGGCGCGGGCTGCTTCTGGGGCGTCGAGTCGAACTTCCGGCAGATCCCCGGAGTGATCGATGCGCGCGTCGGCTACATGGGCGGAACGCTCGACAATCCGAGCTACGAAGATGTGTGCACCGACCGCACCGGGCACGCGGAAGTCGTGCAGGTCAAGTACGATCCCAAGCGCGTCTCGTACGAGCAGTTGCTCGATGCGTTTTGGAAGATGCACGACCCGACGCAGATGAACCGTCAAGGACCCGATTACGGCACGCAATATCGCTCCGCGATCTTCTTCACAACACCCGAGCAGCAGGCGATCGCGCAGCGTTCGAAGGCGGCGCTCGAAGCGTCTGGCACGTATCGCAAGCCCGTCGTCACCGAAATCACGCCGGCATCGAAGTTTTATGAGGCCGAAGATTACCACCAGCGTTATTTCGAGAAGCGAGGCATCGCGCCGACCTGCCACATCTGATGGCCAAGGCGCAGTTTCCGGCTGAGCAGGCGCTCGACGGCGCATTCGTCCGGCAAAAGGACGTCTTTTGCGATTGGGTGAGCGCAGACGGACATACCGGCTGCAAGGCCGAGCCCGGCCGCTATCATCTCTACGTTTCGCTGGCCTGTCCTTGGGCTTCGCGCATCGTCATCGTGCGCGCGCTGCTCGGGCTGGAAGACGCGATCGGCATGACCGTCGTCGATCCGATCCGTGACGAGCGCGGCTGGGCGTTTCGCGACGGTCCTGGTTATTCGCGCGATCCGATCAACGGGTTCGCGTTCCTGCGCGAAGCGTATCTTGCGACCGACCCCTCATACCGTCAGCGCGTCACCGTGCCCGTGCTGTGGGATACGAAGAACAAGCGTATCGTCAGCAACAACGATGACGATATCATGCGCATGCTCGAGACCGAATTCAACGCATTCGCAAAGCACTGGATCGATCTCTATCCCACCAGCTATCGGCAAGAGATCGACGAATTCAACGAATGGATATTCCAGACTGTCAACGACGGCGTGTATCGCGCCGGTTTTGCGACGTCGCAAGCCGCATACGAGCGCGCAGCGCGGCGCGTCTTCGAGACGCTCGACGAGCTGGAAGAACGGCTGTCCGCCCGCCGCTACCTGTTCGCATCCATGCCGCTCGAAACGGACTGGCGCCTGTTCGTGACGCTCGTGCGCTTCGATCCCGTTTACTACGTGCATTTCAAGTGCAACGTGCGGCTCATCGCGCAATATCCCAACTTGTTCGGATACTTGCGCGATCTCTATCAAATCTCGGGCATCGCGGCGACGGTGAACTTCGATCACATCAAACGGCACTATTACGTCACGCACGACGACATTAACCCAACGGGTCTCGTACCGATCGGACCGTCCCAGGACTTGCTCGCTCCCCCCGGGCGCGAGAGCTTGCCATAGCCGCCGTGTGGGCGCGTGGTGCGCTCGGTTGCACGCATCCAGCGGGCCCTCCAACTCGTAATCAGAACATGCGCACAAACATCCGCTCTCTGTTCGTGAGCGCCGCCGTCGCGGCGCAAGTGCTCGCGTTCTCAAGCTTGACGACGCCCGCGCGCGCACCCGCAGCTCCGGCCGCCTCCACGGCACCCCAGCCCGAATCGGCGCAAAAAGTCGTCTTCGCCGGCGGCTGCTTTTGGGGCATCGAAGCCGTGTTCGAATCGCTCAAGGGCGTCAGCAGCGCCGTCTCCGGTTATGCGGGAGGCAGCGCGGCGACGGCGCACTACGAGATCGTCAGCACCGGCACGACCGGACACGCCGAGTCAGTCGAAGTGACCTACGACCCGGCGCAGATCTCATACGAGCAGCTGCTCGAGGTCTTTTTCTTGGTCGCACACGACCCGACCGAGCTGAACCGACAAGGTCCTGACGAGGGAACGCAGTATCGCTCTGTCGTGTTCTACACCACCGACGAACAAAAGCGCGAAACCGAGGCGTTCATCGCCCAGCTCACCAAGCGCAAGGCCTACGGCGCGCCGATCGTCACGCAAGTCGTGCCGCTGGTCGCTTTCTATCCGGCCGAGGCATATCACCAGCATTTCGCCGCTCGCAATCCATATTATCCGTACATCGTTATCAACGACGAACCGAAGCTCGTGCATCTGCGCCAGCAATTCCCGAATCTCGTCAAGGGCGGTCCCAAGGCGTCGTGACGTCGCTACTCCACGTCCTCGTAGACGCGGCAGTCGCCTCGATCGTATTCTTTCACCCGGGCAACGCCGTCGCACTCGCAGCCGCAACGCCCAAGCCGGCGCCCACATTCCCGCCGATCCGTCATGTCTTCATCATCATGCTCGAAAACGAGGACAACGGCGCCGCATTTGGGCCGAACTCCAAAGCGCCGTATCTTGCCAAGACGCTGGTCTCGCAGGGCGCGTACCTGAAGAACTACTACGGCATCGGCCACAACAGTCTCGACAATTACATCGCGCTCATCAGCGGGCAGGCTCCTAATCGTGCGACGCAGCTCGACTGCCACACGTACACCGAATTTCAAAGCCGCGGCATGACCACTGACGGGCAGGCGATCGGCGAGGGCTGCGTCTATCCGGCGCAGGTACAGGATCTTGGCACCGAGCTGAACCGCCAAGGATTTTCGTGGCGAGAGTACGCTGAAGACATGGGCAACGATCCGCATCGTGATGGCGTCGCGTGCGGGCATCCGGCGCTCGGATCGCCGGACCCGACGATCAAAGCCGAGCCGGCGCCAAGCGGTGGGGTGGCGGATCAGTACACGACGCGGCACAATCCGTTCGCGTACTTCCACTCGACGATCGACTCCCCGCTATGCACGGACTACATCGTCAATCTGCGCCAGCTCAGTCGCGATTTTGAGTCAGATTATTCGGCGCCAAACCTCGCCTTCATCACGCCTAACCTCTGCAACGACGGCCACGACTCGCCGTGCGTGACCGGCGACCCGGGCGGCTTAGTCTCGGTCAACGCGTGGCTATCGCAGATCGTGCCGCAGATCATGGCCTCGCCGGCGTACAAACATGACGGCCTGCTGCTCATTTTGTTCGACGAGAGCGATGTCGACGTGCGCGCCGATGCGGCGACTGGAACATTGGCGATGACCGGCGATGCGAGCGCCTGCTGTGAAGAGCAAAGCGGGCCGAACGTCGCGCAAGCCGGCCAGATAGGTCCGGGCGGCGGCAACACCGGCGCAGTCGCCCTGTCGCCGTTCATCAAGCCCGGCACCGTTTCGCAAGTCCCGTACAACCATTACTCGACCTTGCGCACGATCGAGAAGATCTTCGGTTTGCCGTACATGGGATACTCGAACGTCAGCGGCTTGGCGACCTTCGGACCCGACATCTTCACCCGATCGCCTCAGAGTCAACTAATCACTGGAGACGCCTACGGGGATACCGTCAATAAACCTAAGGCAACCCGGTCCAATCTTCCTGAACGGTGAAGCTTTTCATTTTGCGATCGGGTGTAAACCGAAAACGAATAGTTAAGCCGCCGGTAATCCAAAGAATTCGAATGTTGGGATATATATAAGCTGTAAGAGTGTTGCGGCGGTCGCCGGGTGCGTTGGGATCCTCGTTCAGAGTCGTAGCATGCTCGATATGATGCTTGTTAAGTAGTTCAATCACTGCGGAATAAGAAGCGCCAATAGGTAGTTCCCGATCTATCATGCTCGTGACACTTTGTTCTGACGGTCGAGTAATATAGTAGTATGTTAGCCAACATATTAGAATTGTCGCCAGACTTGCAATGGAGTACCTCAGAGCTTTCATTTTGGTTGAATCGAAGGACCGAGATTCCAGCCAGGCACCCAAACTGGCGGCGATGGTGGCTGAATCCCCAAGGAATGAATTAGTGCGTACGTCGTTGAGTTGCTATTTGGACCGAACGGTTGATACGGTATCATTGCATTGCCAATAGCATCAGCTGCCCTTCCCAGCCGCTCATTGTAGCACTTACAGGGTGCTCCATTGTCTATAATTGTCGAATGAGCTGCGTGCTGCCAGTTAGGGTTCCAGTCTGGAGTATTCGGCCCATAGGGGTCATATTGCGTCCGAATTGAGCCCCAAGCTATATCGGTCGTGGGAAACATGGGGCCGCCGGGGCCGCCCCTAAAGTAGTAGGGGGCGCCGCGATTGCCGGCGTTTTCAACTGTAATAATGAATGAGTGATATGCTGGCGTAAAGGTCACGCCTATCGTCGGATTTAGTGAAGTCGGTACAAGTGTGACAAGATTATACAGAACTTCAACTGTGCAAAGCCCCCAAGGATCGGCAAGCGCTATTGGGTTGGCCGACCCGTAAGCATAAACATTTTTGGAGTGAGCAGCGCCAACCGGGTCGACTTGCGTATATCTTCCCCATCTCGGCCGATACCACCGAAACACATTGTAACTGCGCTCCGTAAGTCCATTCGCACCAGTATCAAACTGCTCAGCAACTTGTCCAGGTAGGCGCAGCGGTTGATGCACGTCATTCGCGCGCAGCGCCCACACCTTGCCATACGGCTCGTGCTCGGCCCTCCAATAAACATTGTTCGACGAATCGGTCTGCAAGAGCGGTGTGCCGAGGTGATCGGCAACGGTGTAGTGGACGCCGGTTGAATCGCTTTGCGCGATCGGCCGCCCGCCAAACCAGATATAATTGTAGGCAATCGTTGGAGATGAGCTTGCAACATTCGTCTCCGAAAGCAGCGTCATATCGGGACCGGTGAACGAATACCGACTGCCGGACGAAGTGGTGGAGATTCTGCGCAAGCCCCAGCCGTCGTAGCTATACGAGAGGTTGTCACCCGTCGAGAGCAAGTTGCGTGGCGTGTAAGCGTATGACGCAGAACCAACAGTGGTTTCATTGCCCACCGCGTCGTAGCTCACCGAACGCGGTGTGCCGTTCTCGGTCACACTTGTCAGTTTAGGCGTCGTGCCGCTGTAGGAGAACGATGCCGTGCGGCCCGAGCCGAGCTGAATCGTCTTGAGATTGCCCATATAGTCGTAGGTATAACCGTTACCGGTTGCCGTACCCCACAGGCTACTGCCGGAGTTGGCGGTGGTGAGCCGGTTGAGGTCATCGTAACCAAAGGCGCGGTTGTAGCCTGCGTTAGTGTTGTCATTGATTTGCGTGATGTTGCCGACTGCATCTTCTTGGTACAGATAATCTGCGATCGTCATCGAGCCGTTGACCAGTTTGTCTTCGCTAGTCCGATACCGCTGGTCATACGAAAACGTCTGTGTCGAGCCGTTGCCGAAGACGAGCTTCGCGATCGGCCCGAACGGCTCGTAACTCGCGGCGCTCACGTACGTGTTTGATCCACCTGTTGCTGAGACAGGCCGGTCAGCCCAATCAAAGGCGTAGTTGACCACCGAGCTATCCGGGTAGGTCAGCGAGTTTCGATTGCCGTTGTAGTCGTATCCATACGCCAGGTTGTACAGCGTCCCCAGGATCGTACGCGCCTCGGTCTTGAGCAGACCGCGCCGCTCGTACGTGTACGCCGTTGAGCCCGTCGGATCGGTCATCGAGGCAAGTCGTCCGATACCGAAGTGGCCACTTGTCGTGTCGTCGTACGTCCAGCTGACCGACTCAGTCGTGTAGCCGGTCCTCGTCGAAGTGGCCGTCAAGATGCGATCGAGCGCATCAAAGGTGCTCGTCGCAGTGGCGCCGTTCGCGTCGGTGACCGTGAGCGGGTTGGCATCGGCATCGTAGGTATATGTCGTGGTGCCGCTCACGGGGGACGTCTGGCTACGGGCGCGCCCAAAGTCATCAAAGGCATAGGTCGTCTGGTTGCCGTTCGGGTCGGTAACCGCATTGAGATTGTCTTGCACGTCGTAGCCGAATGACGTTGTGATTTGGTTGCTTGGTGCGCCGCTGAGCGTCTGCACCATCGAAACCATCCGATGAGCCGCATCGTAAGAATAGGTCGTATTAGCCGAGCTGTGGTTCTCGTCTTGGACCGTCTGGAGATTGCCGACGGTATCGTAGCCAAGCAGGATCTTTGAGCCTGAAGGAACCGGATGGTCGATTTCCGATAGACGGCCGTACGTATCGTACTTGGCCGACTCGGTCTGCGTGGTAACCCCGGTGCAGGACGACCCGGGCGGACTGCACGATTGTGCCGTCTCGGTGATGAGCTGGCTTGCCAGGTCATACGCCAGCACCAGTTGCTCTTGATCGTATCCTGTCGAGGCCGCGAAGCGTATTGCGTTGGTCAACCGGTTGGCGACGTCGTAGCTATACGAGACGCCATTGCCTAAGGGCCGGGTGAGCTTTGTCAGCCGTCCGGCGTTGTCGTAGGTCAGCGAGGTCGTCAGCGGCGTTGGGTCACCGCTTACTCCCTTGATCGTATGGGTCGTTAATCGGCCTAGCGCGTCATAGGACAGATCAGCGATCACGCTATTCGGATCGGTGACACTCAGTGGCTCGCCGTAGACCGTGTACGAGTTGTACGGCGATGCATCTCCCGCATAGGTGGTCACGTGGCTGGCCGTATCGGTGATCGTGTGCAGCTGCCCGCGACGCAAGAGATCCGAATCGGTATCGGAAAAGTATCCGAAGTTGGTGTGCTGCGTGAGGTCCGTCCGCGGACCGGTGATCTGCTGGACCCGGCCGCGGCTGTCATAGGTCGCGCTCGTCGTATACGTCGTCGTCGTGCCGTTGATGTAGCCTTGCACCGCTTGGCTAGTAAGCAATCCTGTGTTGGAAAACGTGTTGGTCACCGTATCCGTGTTGCCGGTGGTGTCCGAAGACGGATAGGTGATCGTTTGCGGCAAGTCTTGGCGCGGATCGCCTGCGCTATAGTACGTGATGTTCCAGGTCCGGGTCGTCGACGAGGTAAGCGGCTCGACGATCTGGGTCGGGCCCGGGTATGCGTACGTGATAATGCCATCGCTGCCATGGCCGTCGCGCCCGTATGAGAAGGTCGTTTTGTTGCCGGCGAAATCCGTGACAGAGAGCAGCCGATTGTAGGCGTCATACGCAAATGCCGGCCCTTGGTCGCCACCGCAGTTGCATAACGCTCCGGCAACCTTCGTGACATGGTTCTGCGTGTCGTACGAATAGCTCGTCGAGCGATTGACCGAGTCGTAGACGGTCGTTGAACCCAGGTTATAGGTGAACCGCAAGTCCCCGATCTTGTTGCTCTGTGAGTCTAGGCCAATGTACTGTTCTTGAATGACATTTTGCGAGCTTTGGAAGACGTTGACTTCTTCGGTATTGCCGTTGGGGTCGGTGACCTTGGTGAGATTGTGCGGAAAGCTCGGATTGGCCGTATCGTACTGATAATTCCAGGTCTTGCCGTCAGATTCGGTCACGCTGCACAAGTCGTTCGAGCCGCATCCGGTACCGCCGTAACTCAAGGTCATTGAGATGCCGCTCGGCGTGCTTGAGACCGACGTTATTCGGTTCGAGGCGTCATAGCCGAAGCTCAGCGATCTACCGAGCACGTCGGTAATCGAGGTGATGCGATAATTGTGCGATGAGTCCCGAGCGATCGTCTGCGTGTTGCCGATGCGGTCTTGCAAACTCGTGAGCCGGCCCGAGGAATCGAATTTCGACACCATCCCGCTAAAGGTCGTGAGCGTATACGTCGAACCATCCGAGCTCAATGCCAACGTCGCTCCCGAGCCTAAATCGTATGAGCTCGCGCCGGTGGCAACACCGAAGAAGACCTGGTACGTATTCTCGTTGTCGTAGGCGGTGACGATACCGTTGCCCAGTTGTGAGACATCAAGATTTGCATCCCACGTATGGCGCCAATTATTGCCTAGGTCTGCGGAGTAGGTGGTTTGTGCCGTATAGAAACGCGTAAAGGTCAGTCCGAACGGACCAGAGAGCGCAGCATCGGTGTGGCGGTACCAGAGTTCACCCGTCACGATATTGACGGGTGCACCGGTGTTCGAAAGACACGATTCGCACGACCGATTCGGCGCGGGAAAGACGCCGCCGCTGCCAGGGCTTGAAACCGTGTTCGGGTTGATCTGCGCCGTCCAGGCGTGGCTTTCGGTCCCGATGTAGACCGGCGGATTGGCGTACGTGTAGAGATCCACCGATGCGACGCCGCTGTAGCCTCCCGCGGCTATTCCTGTTGCCGAGCACTCCACCGTGTAGTTCGACATGCGGCAGGTGAGACCGCCGCTTGAGCGCGGGTTTTGGCAGAAGTCGCCTGCTCCTGGAGGACCGCACTGCCCAGACAGCTCGTCGTCGATCTGAAAGCCGCTCGTGCCCGGCTTGCACGTGGTGAGTACGTAATTTCCGGTGACGTTGTTATAGCATCCGGCGGGATAGGCTCCAGCCTCAAGACTTTGGACCCATCCGCCTGACGACGCGAGCATATGTCGGACGTCGGCCGGAGATTTTAGTAGTTGCTCAACAGCGCGATAGCTTGAGACCGAGGCAAAGCTGTTCACTTGCCAGGGAACCGCAGAAATATTTGTGGGATGGAAAAATGCGGTGACAGCGTTCGCACCGATTGCCGGGGCGGTCTGTGCACTTGCCGCAGTTGCGTTCTGATCTGTCCTGGCGCCGAACAAGAGGCAAGTTAAAGACAGAAGCACGAAAGCGATAAGAAGCCGCTTGCACATCTTGCACCGCCCAAGGCTCGGCTAGGCCAGACTTTCCCGAAGGCGTTCTGCGGCACAATAATTCGCCCTTGTTTGCAGCGCCTAATCACAGGCAACCTCGCTGGAAGCAGTTTTTGCTCCGTGGGATGTGGGGAATTGGAAACATCTGGCGTAGCTCTGGGTGGGAGAAGCGTGGGGCTGGTGCCCCTGCTGGTCTTCAAAACCAGATGGTCTTCGCAAGGGGACCGGTAGGTTCGATTCCTATCTTCTCCCGCCACACGACCTCCGTGCGGTACGCTAGTCCTCTACAGCCCGAGGAAACGTTCATGCGTCATCTGTGGATTCTGATCGTGCTCGCCGCCGCAATCGTTATCGCCGTGTTCGGCCCGGTGACGCCGACGTCGGCAGCAAGCGGATCAGCGCCGGCGGATGAATACTTCGGGCGGATGAAGCTCAGCTATCTGGGCATCAACAATTCGCTCAAGGACGCGACGGTCATGGCGGGCGACCACACAGACTTCAGCGGCGTGATCCAAAAGATCCAGTTCGCTGAAGACGCGTTCTTGGATTGGCAGCGCAAGTATCCGCAAGATCCGCAGCTCGCGCGCTCGATGTTCCTCATGGCGCGCGCATATGTGAAGGTATGGACCGCCGACGGCCAACAGAAGGCCGCATTCTATTACTTCACGCTGCGCGCGAAGTATCCAACGACGTATTTCGGCAAGCAGGCGAAGGCTGATACGTCAAAAGGCATGACGCTGCACGTTTTCGCGGCGATTCAGCCATGCGATCCGATTCTAGGCGAGCCGACCCCGACGCCCGCGCCCGTTCCCACTGAGGATCCAAAACGCAACATAAAGGTCCAGGTCGAGCCCGCACCGCGCTGCTCGACACCCTCGCCAACCCCGACGCCGACGCCGCCTGCGACGCCGACGCCGCCTGCGACTCCGACGCCGGCAGCGACTGCAACATCCACTGCAACGGGCGCGCCGGCAGCGACCGCAACACCGGCCGCAACTGCGACGCCGGCCACGACGGCAACACCCGCGCCTGCTGCAACACCTGGCGCGACCACCACGCCGGCTGCGACAGCGACTTCGCCCGCGAGCGCAACGCCGACGCCCGCGCGCACATAATGCAGATCTTACGCGCACGCAAGGAGACATCTTCGATGCAAAACAACGCGCTTAAAGGACTCACTATCGTACTCGCCGCTCTTTCGGCCGCGTTGGTAGGGGGTGCCGCGCGCGCCGCCGACACCCAGGACGAGCAGCAACTCGGTGCTCAGCTCTATGCGCAGCTGAAATCCCAGTCGGAAATCGTCAAGTCATCTCCGCTCTACGATACACTCGGGCCGATCGCCGCCTCGATCACCAAGGTCGTGCAGCCCGGCTACCAATACCCAATACACTTCTACATCGTGCACGAGGCGCAGCCGAATGCGTTTGCCGCACCGGGCGGCAACGTTTATGTCGTCGATTCGCTTTTCTACTTCGTGCACAACACCGAAGAGCTGGCGGGCACGATCTGCCACGAGACCTCGCACTTGCTGCATCACGACTCGGCTGAACTGATGAAGCAAGACGAGGCCATCCGGCAACGCGCGGTTGCGGCGACAGTCCTGCTGGGCCCCAAAAGCGTTCTGCTAATCTCAGCGATCGCGAAGCTCGACGAAGAGCATCGTTCGCGCGGCGCCGAGGAGCAAGCCGACCTGACCGGTGCAGACACGTGCGCGGCAGCCGGCTACAATCCGTATGGCCTGGTCTGGCTGATGTCAGATTTTGAGAATTCGAATTTGCCGCAGCCGCCCGAGGTCTTGTCAGACCATCCGAACGACCAGCATCGCATCGATGCGCTCGAAGCGCATTTCAAAGCCGATCCCGCGAAGTTCTCGAAATATAATAGTAGCTCGACATCAGCGAAGCCACTGCACGTCCCCACGAATGAGGCTGAGAACTTCGTGCGCTGATGAACAGGGCGACTCCGAACTTGGTCGGGTTGCGCCTGAGCGCCGCGGCCTTCGTGGCGCTCGTCTCGATTTCAATCGGGCTGCGCAACGTCGGCGCTGCGGCTGATACAGCGCCGTCGTTGGACTTATTGGCCAAGGCGGCCGATCCAAACCCCGGTCTCTCGTCCTATATCGCTGCGGCGAATCTGGCTGCAACGCTTCACGCGGTGCTGCCGGTCCATAAATCGTTCAGCGGCACCGCGTACTACCTGAAACCCAAGCGCAAGGTCATCTTCAATAATGTCAGCGGACCCTTGAGCAAGTTCAAAGAGCTCGCGACGATGACGCCTTCGTTCGAAGAGCTCACCCAGACGTATACGATCAATCCGCTCGAGGACAATGGAACGACGTCGACCTATTCGCTCATCCCGAAAAAATCAGGCGCGCGGGTTTCGGAAATCGATGTCACGGTGGATGACGCATCGGCGTTGGCCACACGCATCATGTGGAAGTACGTCAACGGAGGATCGCTGCGAGCCGATCAAACCTACACGACGGTGAACGGCTTCCACGTGATCGAGAAGGAGAACATCGCCGCGCGCTATCCCGACTACAGCGCCGACGGGACGTTGAGTTTTTCGAACTACCAGCTCAACGCGGCGGTCGATCCGGCGATTTTTGCCTCGAAGTAGCTCGCTTGGCGCGTGGGCGGCCGGCCAGCCACTCCTCGTGCAGGACGCTCATCATGAGCACGTCGCGGTACGTCCCTTCTTTATAGACATAGCGCCGCAGGATGCCCTCGCGCGCGAACCCGGCGCGCTCGTAGCAGCGGATTGCGCGGGCGTTCTCGGGGAACACCGTCAGCTCGATGCGGATCAGCGGGCGCACGCGAAAGGCGCCGTCGACCAGCGTGCGCACCGCATCGGTTCCTAGTCCGCGCGCCCAATAACGCGGCTCGTGGATGGCGATGCCAAGCGCGGCGCGCGCACCTTCGACATGTAAGCCCACGATGCCGATATCGACGTCCGCCGGAGTTTCGATTATGTAGCATGGCGTGTTCGGATTGACCGCAGCGTTGGCTACCCACTCGCGTTCCTGCTCGAGCGAAAGCGGAAAGCGGCTGAAAATGAACTCGCGCGCCGGCGAGGTGTTGATCCAGCGTTGCAACATCGTGACGTCGGCCGGCTCGATCGGACGCAATCGCACTTTTTCACCGACCAGCCAGGTCGGGGCAGCTTTGCGCGGCGAATTTCTGGCCATGATGGCCGTCTGGATTGGCGGCGGCCTCGCGGCGCTCTTGCTCGCCGCAGCGTCGCCCGCGCCGACGGCGTCACCTTCGGGTCCGCCGTCCGCCGTCCGCACTCCACAGATCGACGAATTGCTCGAACGGCATCGGCGCGCGCTCGGCTACATGCGCAGCGAAAGCGCGACCTGGTCGGGCGTCGTCACACAAGAGGGCGTCGAACAGCCTTTCAGCGAGTCTGCGGACGTTGAAGGCCGCTGGCGCGCGACCTACACGCTGCCGTTCGGCCAGCGCAGCGAGGGCAACGACACCACCAAAGAATGGGTGCAGGACGTCAACGGCAACGTCGTCGTCCGCCCGCTCGAGCATAAGCGCGCACTGCTGACGCGATTGCTCGGCTTCAACGGCACGCTGCTCGACCCGGAGATCGTATGGTACTACGACGGTCCGCTGACGATCGATGGGCGCTCCGTCATCCGCATCCATGGCACGGTCGGGCCGTACGCAACCGCTGTTTATCTCGATGCGCATACCTCGCTGGTCTACGGCGCGGAGATCGCCGGCCACAGCGTGCGTTACCCGCAATACCAGAATTTCAACGGCTTGAACGTCGCCACCAAGGCCGTCGAGACGCAAGGCACGCAGACGGTGACGCGCACGATCTCGTCGGTGACGATGCAGCCGTTCGCAAATCAGAACTATGCGCCGCCCGCGCCGCGCCGAGCGGAATTTCCGCGCGGCGAATCCGACGTCGCGCTGGACATCGAAGAGCCGCATTCGTTGATCGTGCTCGATGCGAAGATCAACGGGACGCCCGTCAAATTCTTGCTCGACTCGGGGAGCTCGGCATCGCTGATCGACAGCGATGAAGCGCACGCCCTCAAACTGCCGACTGCCGGTAGCTCGCGCGTCGCGGGCGCGACGGTGCTCAGCGGCAAGGACGCGCGCGCCGACGTGGTCGACATCGGCGGGGTGCGCTTCGCGCCGCTCGTGTTCGAGGCGGTGCCGCTTGGATTGCCGGCATCGATCCGCGGCTACGGCATAATCGGCATCCTTGGCTATGATGTGCTCGCGCAAGTCGTGACGCGCATCGACTACGGGCGCTCGCGCATCCGCCTCATCTCGCCCGATGCATTCACCTATGCCGGAACCGGCCAGGTGCTGGCGTTGGACCCGTGGTCGCGCCTGCCGCGCGTGCCGACAACGGTCGGTGACGGCGACAGCGCGACCTTCACGATCGATACCGGCAGCGACTCGGGGTTGATCGTCTACCAAGACTTCGCCGCGGCGCATCAGCGCGATTTCTTGCGTCCGGGCGATCTCACCGCCGAAGAGCACGTGACGCTCACGCACAACTCGGTGTCGTCGCCGATCTCAGATCCCGACCCGTCGCGCTTCTTCGGCGATCTCACGCAGGCATCGGGCGCGGGCGGATCGATTCAAGTCAAGACCGCATACATCGCGCGCATCGAGCTTGGCAAGTTCTCGGTACAGCGCGTGTTCACGGAAATCGTCTTGCAACCCAGCGGCGCGTTCACGCCGACATCCTCGGACGGATTGCTGGGTGCG
>JAFAKE010000021.1 GCA_019235715.1 Vulcanimicrobiota bacterium | reverse complement strand
GTACGGCGATCGCAGCCTTGCGGAAGTCGCCGCGTTAGGCGCGCGCATCGTCGAACGCCTCGTGCACCACAATCCCGCCGTCATCGCCGTCGCATCTGGCACGACGTGCGCCGCCTTCGACGCGTGCGGCTGGCCACAGGCGAAGGTTCCATTCACGGGGATGATCGAGCCCGGCGCGCGCGCGGCGCTGTCTGCAAGCACGACGAAATCCATCGGCGTCGTGGCCACGCGTGCGACGATCGAGAGCGGATCCTTCGCGCGCGCGTTGCGCGCGCTTGACCGCGGCGTGCAGGTCACGAACGTCTCTGCTCCCGCGCTCGTGCCGATCGTCGAAGCGGGCGAATCGGCCAGCGAGCGCGCGCAGAGCGCAGTGGCCGCGGTCTGCCGCCCGTTCGTCGACGCCGGCTGCGACGCGGTCGTCTTGGGCTGCACGCACTTTCCGCATCTGCGCACGTGGTTCGCGGCCGCGCTCGGACCGTCGGTTCGCTTGGTCGATCCGGCGGATGCCTGTGCGGCGTTGACCGCTGGGCTGTTGCCGCAGGGGCCGGCCGGAAGCGGCACGCTGGCGATTGAGGTGAGCGGCGACGAACGCGTCTTCGCGCAGCGCGCGAAAGCGCTCGGCGTCACGCGCATCGATGAACTGACGCACGTGCCGCTCGATCTTCAAGCGCGCGCGTGACGATTCGCGAACTCAGCCAGCGCAGTCTAGATGAGATGGAAGAGGCGGAAGAAGACCAGGGTCGAGGCCACCGCGACTAACGCTCCGGCGACGACTTGAGCGAGCGTGTGCGCGCGTAGGTAGACCCGCGCCCAGCAGACCAGCGGCACCAGCGGTACGTACGGCAGCGGCTGCAGCTTGAATAGGACGAACATCACGGCAAAAGGTCCGGCGATGCCGAAGGCATGGGTGCTGATCTTCCAGTAGCGCGTGATGATCATGATGACCAGCGCCGTCGCCCAGTAGCCCCACGCGATCGCCACGATCTGCACCGGCACTTTGGCGACGGTGAAGGCGATGGCGGTGAGCAGATCGATCACGACGATGACGAGAAAGATCTTCTCGCGCTCGAAGCGGTCTGACATGTCGAAATCTGAGATGCGGCCGGTGACATAGAGCAAGAGCAGACACAGCAGCGGCGCGACCGTGAACAAAGTGACGGAAACCGCCGACAAGACCCAAAACTCTTTCGTCGAAGTCGAAAACGCGTGCGAGACGATGATGAAGAGCGCAGACGCGCAGATGAACGGATTGAAGATCGTGGAGAGCGCCTTGGCGAACTCGACGGCCGCTCGATGGCCGCGCATGCCGACGACGATAGCTTCACTACCATGAACGGCGGCGGGCCGTTGGCGCTGCATGACACCCATTATATCGGTGCGGGAAGCGCGCTGTAAAGTGACATCCGGCATGCGCGCGTGGGAAGGCTTTGAGCTCACCGGTACTGCTCCGGCCGGCATCCTCTTGATGCACGGGTTTTCAGGCAGTCCAGATGAGGTGCGCGAGTTGGGCGCGCGTTTGCATGCGCGCGGATACAGCGTGCGCGCGCCCGCGCTCCCGGGCCACAACGGCGACGTGCGTGAGCTCGACCGCGTCAGCGCGGATGAATATCTTAATGCAGCCTTAGGCGAATTCGACCGGGTCGAGTCGGCAAGCGAGCGCGCGTATGCGGTCGGCTTCTCGATGGGAGGCGCGCTCGCGCTGCACATCGCGCAACGCCGCCGGCCCGACGCCGTCGTGACGATCAACGCTCCCGTGCGCATGCCGTCGCACGTCTACGGCGGCGTGCACCTGGTCGCGCGCCATCAGGCGAGCGTGCACTTGCCGGTCAATCCCAACGCGTATCTCGGGACTATCGGCTACCCGACGGTGCCCGCGCACGCCGTGCGCACGTTCCTCGACGTCGTCGAGCGCGTGCGCGATGGGCTTGGCGACGTGCACGCGCCGCTGCTCGTCTTGCATAGCGCGCGCGATTTGACGGTGCCGTTCAGCAACGCGGCGCTCATCGATGAGTCGGTCGCGAGCAGCCATCGCGATGTCGTGGTGCTCGAGGAAGGACAGCACTTGATGACGGTCGGTCGCTGGCTTGACGTCATCGAACCATACATCGTCGAGTTTCTCGCACGCATGGACAGGGGCCATGCGCGGGACAGCCGAAACGGAGCGTAGCAAGATCTGTGTGAAGATCCGTTTCATCATCCACGCATAAGAGGAGCCACCAAACCCTTTGTCAGTCATCATCTTCGCGCTGCTCGCGGCGACGCCGGCAGCAGCCGTACCGACTCCTTTGCCGCTCTCGACACTCGCGCCGGCGCCGGCCGGATATACGTTCCATCAAGCGACCATCGCGGACAATTACCCGTGGGTGCTCACTTTGGTGCAGATCCTTTTCCTCGTCGCGACGGTCGCGCTGATCGCGCTCATGTCCGTGCAGACGACCAAGACCGAGGGGCTTTCGGGCACGATCGGCGGGCGTACTGAACTGGCATACAAAGGCCGCTTGGGTCTCGATCAACAGATCACGCGGGTCACGCAGTTCGCGGCCTACTCCTGGTTCGTGCTCGCCGTCGTCTTCTTCTGGGTGACGCGGTAGCAGCGCCCCATATGCCGCTGCTTTCCGTCAAAGATCTCGCAGTCACATTCACGACGGACGACGGCATCGTGCGCGCCGTCAACGGGCTGTCGTTCGACATCGAGCCTGGGAAGACGCTCGGCATCGTCGGCGAGTCTGGATCGGGCAAGAGCGTGACGGCGCTCTCGATCATGCGCCTGATATCGATGCCGCCGGGGCGCATCGAGCGCGGCGAGATATTGTTCAACGGTCAAGACCTGCTCAAGCTCGGCGAGCAGCAGATGCGCAACATCCGTGGCAACAAGATCGCCATGATCTTCCAAGACCCGATGACGAGCCTCAATCCCGTGCTCACCGTCGGCGAGCAGATCATGGAGACGATCGTACAGCACCAGCACAAGAGCAAGTCGGAGGCCTACAAGCGCGCCGTCGAGATGCTCGAATTGGTGCGCATTCCCGAGCCGAAGAAGCGCATGGGCTCGTATCCGCATCAGTTCTCAGGTGGCATGCGCCAGCGGGTGATGATCGCGATGGCGCTCTCGTGCGACCCGGCGCTGCTCATCGCCGACGAGCCGACGACGGCGCTCGACGTCACCATTCAGGCGCAGATCCTCGATCTCATGAACGACTTGCAGAAGCGCCTCAACTCGGCCATCATCTTGATCACGCACGACCTGGGCGTCGTCGCTGAGGTCTGCGAGAAAGTGCTCGTGATGTACGGCGGCAACATGGTCGAGTACGGCACCGCCGCGCAGATCTTCGCAGCGCCGAAGCATCCGTACACGCTCGGCCTTCTCGATTCGCTGCCGCGGCTCGATGAGGGCGGCCGCCGCCGGCTCGTGCCGATCGAAGGCCAGCCGCCGAACCTGTTGCGTTTGCCGGCCGGCTGTGCGTTCGCGCCGCGCTGTCCCTATGCGCTCCCCGACCACGCGGTCATCCCGCCGCCGACCATCGACTTCGGCGACGGCCACGTCGCCCGGTGCACCCTATATAATGAAGCGCCCGGATTGGATATCCGCCTTGAGGCCGACCGGCTGAAACTCGCCAGCGCGGCCGCCAAGGAGACCGCGCGTGGCTGAGGCTGCGCAAGAGCAGTCCCGCGGCATCGCCGTCGATGCGCAGCCCGATGCCATTATCGACGTCCGCCACATCAAGAAATACTTCCCGATAACCGCCGGCGTGTTCTCGCGCCATGTCGCCGACGTCAAAGCCGTTGACGACGTCTCGTTCTCGATCAAAGCCGGCGAGACGCTCGGCCTCGTCGGCGAATCAGGCTCCGGCAAGACCACGGTCGGGCGCTGCATCTTGCGGCTGCTCGATCCGACCGGCGGCAACATCTATTTCGAAGGCAAGGACATCACGACGCTGCCGCAGAGCCCGCCGCTCTGGGATCGCTCGGCGCCAAGCATGCGCGTGCTGCGCGGGCGCATGCAGATCATCTTCCAAGACCCCTATGCGAGCTTGAACCCGCGCATGACGGTCGGCGACATCATCGCCGAGCCGCTGCAGATCCATGGCATTGACGGCGTGCGCCGGCCGGGCAAAGTCCAGATCGAAAAACGCGTGAACGAGCTGCTGCGCACCGTGCGCCTCGCGCCCTATCATGCCAACCGCTATCCGCACGAGTTCTCGGGCGGGCAGCGCCAGCGCATCGGCATCGCGCGCGCGCTCGCGGTGAATCCGAAGTTCATCGTCGCCGACGAGCCGGTCTCCGCGCTCGACGTCTCGATCCAAGCCCAGGTCGTCAACCTGTTGCAGGACCTGCAGGCGCAGCTCGGTCTCACCTATTTGTTCATCGCGCACGATCTTTCGGTCGTGCGCCACATCTCCGACCGCGTCGCGGTGATGTACGTCGGCAAGCTCGTCGAGCTAGCCGAGCGCGACGAGTTGTACAAACGCCCGCTGCACCCGTACACGCAATCGCTGCTGTCTGCGATTCCGATTCCCGATCCGCGCGTGGAAGCGCGCCGCGAGCGCATCATCTTGACCGGCGACATTCCCTCACCGGTGAATCCGCCGAAGGCATGCCGTTTCAATACGCGCTGCCCGATCGCGTACGAACGCTGCTTCATCGAAGAGCCGCTCTTGAAGCCCTACGGCAAGCACTGGGTCGCGTGTCACAAAGTAGAAGAGCTCAACGGCGAGCAGCCGGATATCTCCAAGCGCACCGCCGCGCCGGTCGTGCCGACGGCCTAAGATGGCCAGGGCGCTCGCGCTTTTCTTCGGGATCGTCTATACGATCGTCGGCATCGCCGGATTCGTCCCCGGTATCGGCGGCACCGCCGGCATCGAGCCGCACCCGCTGCTCGGCATCGCCGAGATCAATCTCGCGCATAACGTCATCCATCTCGCGATCGGATTGTGGGGCCTGTGGGCGGCTAGCGATATCGCGCGCGCGACCGGCTATTGCCAGATCGTCGGCATCGTGTTGCTCGCGATCGGATTGCTTGGATTTTTCGTGCCGTCCGGTTTCGGTTTGGTGCCGCTGGGCGGTAACGATCCGTGGCTCCACATCATCTCGGGCGTGCTTCTGGCGTTCGGCGGCTTCGCGGCAGCCGGTGCGGCAGGTGAGGCTTGAACTGTCCCGTATTTGACGGCTCTTGACGGCGTAGTGTATAGTAGGGAACGTTTGAGCGGTCCTCCGGCTCGTCCCGAAATGTAAGACGCCTGGGGCAACCGCAACGGAGAGCTATTGTCAAAGTCCCTCATCATCGTCGAATCGCCGGCCAAGGCACGCACCCTTAAGAAGTTCCTCGGTTCTCGCTATCAGGTTTTGCCCTCGGTCGGTCACGTTCGTGACCTACCGAAGAGCCGTCTCGGCGTAGACGTCGACAGCAATTTCGCGCCGACCTACGTGACCATCAAAGGCAAGGGTCCGATCATCAAAGACCTGCGCACGGCCGTCAAAAAGGCCGCGCACGTCTACCTTGCGACCGATCCAGATCGGGAAGGCGAAGCGATCGCCTGGCATCTCTCTGAGGTGCTCAAGCTGCCGGAGCCACGGCGCATCGAGCTGCACGAAATCACCAAACCGGCCGTTCAAGACGCGCTCAAGCACTCCGGCCCGATCAACATGGATCGCGTCGACGCGCAACAAGCGCGCCGCATCCTCGACCGGCTGGTCGGTTACAAGATCTCGCCGATGCTGTGGCGCAAGATCCAAGGCGGTCTGTCCGCTGGACGCGTGCAGTCGGTCGCCGTCAAGCTCATCGTCGACCGCGAGCGCGAGATCGAGGCCTTCACGCCGCGCGAATACTGGAGCGTTTCCGCGCGCTTGTGGCCGCGCGGCCATCACGACGCCGAGCATACGCTTATCGCCGATCTCGTCAGCGTCGACGGCAAGAAGCTCGAGAAGTTCGACATCCCGACTGAGGCCGACGCGACCCGCTTGGAAGCCCGCTTGGCGAAAGCGTCGTACCGCGTCGCAAGCGTCAAGACGCGCGAGGTCCGCCGCTCACCAGCAGCGCCATTCACGACCAGCACGCTGCAACAGGAGTCGTCGCGCCGCCTCAAGATGCGCGTGCGCCGCACGATGCAGATCGCCCAGGGGCTGTACGAGGGCGTCGATATCGGTGAGGAAGGCACGACGGGCCTCATCACCTATATGCGCACGGACTCCACGCGGCTGTCGACGCTCGCGATGGATCAAGCACGCGAGTATATCACTGAAACCTATGGCGCCGAATTCCATAACGGCAAGCAGTTCAAGGTCTCCGCAGACGCGCAGGATGCGCATGAAGCCATTCGTCCGACGGATGTCCGCCGCACGCCGGAGCGGCTCAAGCCCTTCCTCGATGCGGGGCAGTTGCGCGTCTACCGTCTGATCTGGGAGCGCTTCGTCGCAAGCCAGATGGCGCCGGCGGTGTACGATCAGACGACGGTTGAGATCGAAGCGGACAATTGCGGTCTGCGCGCGACTGGCACCGTTTTGAAGTTCGCGGGTTACACCAAGATCTACGAAGAGTCCCCCGATGAAGACGAGACGGAAGAGGACGAGCGTAAGAAACATCTGCCGCCGGTCGACGAAGGCCAGGCGCTGGATCTGCGCGGTATCCTCAAGGCGCAGCATTGGACCGAACCGCCGCCGCGCTACACCGAAGCGACGCTGGTCAAGACGCTCGAGGAGAAGGGTGTCGGCAGGCCCAGCACCTATGCGACGATCGTCGACACGATCCAGCGGCACTACACGAAGTTGGAGCAGCGCCGCTTCCGGCCGACGCCGATCGGCATCATCGTCAACGACGTGCTCGTCGAGTTCTTCCCCGACATCTTCAACGAGACGTTCACCTCGGAGATGGAACAACGGCTCGACCGCGTAGAGGAACAGCACGCCGACTGGGTATCGCTGTTGCGCGACTTCTACTCGCCGTTCGCGAAGGACCTCGCGCGCGCCGAGGAGTTCTTCCCCAAGGTCGAGATCGAAGAAGAAGAGATCGACGAAGCGTGTCCGGCGTGCGGGCGCCCGATGAAGATCAAGAACGGCCGTTTCGGCAAGTTCATCGCCTGCACCGGATATCCGGAGTGCAAGACGACCAAGCCGATCGTCAAAGATTCGGGCGTGCTGTGCCCGCGAGATGGCGGGCGCATCCTCGAGCGCAAGAGCAAGAAGGGCCGTATCTTCTACGGCTGCGAGAAGTACCCGGCGTGCGATTTCGTCGCCTGGGATCAACCGATCGTCGGATCCGCCTGTGCGGAGTGCGGCTCGTTCCTCGTGCGCAAGTGGGCGCGCAACGGCGGCCGCGTCGTGTGCGCGAACGATGCGCATCATCAGCATGGCTATGTCGAGCCGGAGCGCGCTTCGACCAACGGCGTATCGTCTGGCCACGTGCTCGAACACGAAGAGGAGAAGCGCTCCGCCTAAAGCTCATTGGTGTTGCGTTTCCAGCGCCGGGCTTTTGAGCCCGGCGTTTTCATTGCGGGGCGCACGCCGCACGCGAACGAACTCACACAACGATGGTCAAAAGAGTCACGGTCGTCGGCGCCGGCCTTGCCGGCTCGGAGGCGGCCTGGCAGATCGCTCAGGCCGGCATTCCTGTGACGCTGTACGAGATGCGTCCGCGCGTGCAGACCGGAGCGCATGCGGGGGGCGGTCTCGCCGAACTCGTGTGCAGCAACTCATTGCGCGCGGCTTCACTCGAAAACGCCGTCGGCTTGCTCAAGGAAGAGATGGCCCGGCTCGGATCGCTCATCATCGAAGCGGCGCGCGCGACGGCGGTGCCCGCAGGCGGCGCGCTAGCCGTCGATCGCCAGCGTTTCAGCGCCTACGTGGAAGACAAGATATGCGCTCATCCGCTGATCGATCTGCGCCGTGAAGAAGTTCGAGCGATTCCGAATGGCCTTAGCGTGATCGCCTGTGGTCCGCTGGCGTCGGACGCACTGGCCGGCGCGCTCGAACGCCTCTGTGGACCGCGCCTCCATTATTTCGATGCCGCCTCGCCGATCGTCGCCGCCGATTCGATCGATCGCACGCAAATGTACGAAGCGTCGCGTTACGGCAAAGGAGACGGCGCCGACTACCTCAACGTTCCGCTCGATCGCGACCGATACGCGCAATTCGTGCGTGACTTGATCGAGGGCGACAAGCACGAACCGCATGGGTTCGAACTCGACGCCGCCGCCGGCAAGGTTCCGTATTTCGAGGCCTGCCTGCCGATCGAAGAGATGGCGCGCCGCGGCGAGGACACATTGCGTTACGGTCCGCTCAAGCCGGTGGGGTTGATAGACCCGCGCACGGGGAAACGCCCGCACGCAGTCGTCCAATTGCGGCGCGAGAACCAAACCGGCACGGCGTACAATCTCGTCGGTTTTCAGACGCGCCTGACCTGGCCGGCACAAAAGAACGCGTTCGGCAAGCTGCCCGGATTGCACGATGCGGAGTGGCTGCGCCTAGGCGTCATGCACCGCAACACGTTCGTCGACGCACCGCGCGTGCTTGCGCCCGATCTAAGCGTGCGCGGCACGCCGTATGTTTTCTTGGCCGGGCAAATCACCGGGTGCGAAGGCTATGTCGAAGCTGCTGCGAGCGGGATCGTCGCGGCGGTCAACGCGTCGCGCCGCGCGCGTGACGACGACCGTCCGTTCGTTCCGCCGGCCACGACGGCCGTCGGCGCGTTGCTCGCGTATCTGCGCGACGGGACGAGTCATGACTTCCAGCCGCAAAACGTCACGTTCGCATACTTCGAGCCACTGGGCGCCGCGCGCATTGAAAAGCAGGCTCGGCGCCGCGCGCTCGCCGAACGCGCCCTTCGCGATATCGATCGCATCGCATCCGAACTACGCCCGATAGAGGTAGCATGATCCGTTCAACGACGATCGTCGCCGTGCTGCGCGACGGCCACCTCGCCGTCGGCGGCGACGGTCAAGTCACGCTCGACCGGATCGTGATGAAGCATCACGCGCGCAAAGTGCGCAAGGTCGGCAACGGCAAGGTGCTTGCCGGGTTCGCCGGCTCGGCGGCGGACGGCATCACGCTGCTCGACAAGTTCGAAGCGAAACTGCAAGAGTTCCGCGGCAACATCACGCGCGCCGCCGTGGAACTAGCGAAGGATTGGCGCCAAGACCGCTATCTGCGCCGCCTAGAGGCGTTGCTCATCGTCGGCGATACCGAACATCTCTTCGTGCTTTCGGGAACGGGAGACGTCGTCGAACCGGACGACAGCATCGCCGCTATCGGCAGCGGCGGCCCGTACGCGCAAGCGGCCGCGCTCGCGTTGATCAAGAACACGCCGCTTGGCTCGGCCGATATCGTGCAAGAGGCGCTCAAAGTGGCGGGGCGCATCGACATCTACACGAACGACGACATCGCCATCGAAACGCTGTGATCGCGGCGCCGGTGCAATACCCGCGCACAGGATTGTTGCTGGCGTTTGCGTTCGATAAAGCCGTCGGGGCCACGCTGCGATCGTGGCCGTGGGTCGTGGCCATCGTGGGCGCCGGCATCGCCGGCGCGTTCGCGGGGCTCACCCAGGCCATTGTGAATCTCGGACTGCTCGCCTGGGCCTTTGTCGCAGCGGCAAACGCGATGCGCACGATCCGACCGGAGTACCGCATGGATGGCGGGACCGGCGCGCGCATGTTCTTGACCGCTTTCGCGACCGGCATCATCTTCATTCTCGGATTTCTCGCGCTCATATGGCCGGGCATCTATCTGGCCACGAAGCTTTCGGTCGCACAGGCAGCTGCGGTCATGGACGGCTTGCCGGCGGAGCTTGCCATGCGCCGGTCCTGGGAAATGACCCGCGAACGCTTTTGGCCCTTCCTTGGCTTTTTCGTCGTTCTCACAATCGCAAGCACCGCGACGACGGTCATCCCGAGTTTTCTGCTCGGTGGCTTCGCAGGAGCGCTCGTAACCCTGCACGTGCTTCCCGTCAGCATGGAAACCGCGACCGGTATTGCGACCGGGCTGGCATCCGTGGCGTATATGTATGCAGTACAGGCCGAGTGGATCGCCGGGATGCATTGGTACCGCGCGCTCAAAGCGATGCAAGAGGCCGAACTCGCGCAGTCGGCCTTGGCGCAGACGCCGGCGACCGCTTGACGAAGGCTAAGGCTGCGTTTGCTACGCTAAGGACGACGCGCCTGACCCTCGAGCCGCTCAGAACCAGGCACGCACGGGAGCTGTTCGAGCCCTTGCGTGACGAGCGGCTTTATCGCTACTACGCCGGCGCGGCGCCGGTGAGCGTGGAGGAGCTTGCCGTGCGTTTTGCCACGCTCGAGTCTGCACGCTCACCCAAACGCGATGAGCGCTGGTTCAACTGGGTCGTGCGCTTGCACGACGGAACACCGGTCGGCCGGATGCAGGCGACGCTTCGGTCGGACCACGCGCTCATCGGTTACGATATCTTCGTGCCGTTCTGGCGCAACGGTTACGCGCGTGAAGCGGCCCAGGCGATGCTCGATTATCTGGCGCGCTCGTGGCGCGTCTCGCTCGTGCGCGCGGTGGTCGACGTCGAAAACGTCGCGTCGGTCAGGTTGCTTGAGTCGCTCGGGTTCGAGCGCACCTGGACCGGCGCAAGCGACGATCTTCCCGGCCGCACGGACCACGTGTACGAGAAGAGGTTGGCGGGACCTTAACTACGCAGCGGCGACGTCCGCAGCGAGTTTCTGCACCGAGTCTTTCGCGTCGCCGAAGAGCATCATCGTCTTCGGGTTTTCGAACAGCGGGTTGTCGATGCCGGCAAAGCCGGTCGCCATGCTGCGCTTGAGCACGACGACGTTCTTCGCCTTATCGACGTCGAGGATCGGCATGCCGTAGATCGGGCTGTTCTGCACGTTGCGCGCTGCGGGGTTCGTCACGTCATTGGCGCCGATGACGAGCGCGACGTCAGCCGCTTCGAACTGCGGATTGATCTCATCCATCTCGTGCAGCTGATCGTACGGCACGTTCGCCTCGGCAAGCAGCACGTTCATGTGCCCCGGCATGCGTCCAGCGACCGGATGGATCGCGAATTTCACGTCGACGCCGCGCTTTTCGAGATTAGCAGCGAGTTCGCGCACGGCGTGCTGCGCCTGCGCGACCGCCATGCCGTATCCCGGCGCGATGATGACGCTGCGCGAGTATGCCAGCATCGTCGCGACGTCCTCGGCGCTCGCCGAGCGCACTGCGCCCCCGCCCGCCGCGGCGGCGGCCGTCGCTTCGCCGGCTTTCGGCGCAGCGCCGAATGCACCGAAGAGCACGTTGGCCAGCGAACGGTTCATCGCCGTGGCCATGAGCATCGTGAGCAACGTGCCTGAGGCGCCGACGAGCGTGCCGCTGATGATCAGCACCGTGCTGTTAAGCGCGAAGCCGGTGACGGCGACGGCGACGCCGGTGAATGAGTTGAGCAGCGAGATGACGACCGGCATATCGGCGCCGCCGATCGGCAACACGCCGAGCACGCCGAGCAAGAGCGCGGCGCCGACGATGCCCGCGAAGACGGGCACCGACACGTTCCCGGCGAGCAGCCAACCCGACAGGCCGAGCAGCGCCAGCAGCACGATCGCGTTGACGATCTGCTGGCCGGCATACGTGATCGGCCGTCCGGTCATGAGTTCTTGCAGCTTGGCGAAGGCGACGATGCTGCCGGCGAAGCTGACCGAACCGATGATAGAGCTGAGGACGATCGGCAAGAGCTGATCCCATGTCGGCAGCGCGCTGCCCTCGAACAGCCGCAAGAACTCGCCCGTCGATACGAGCGCCGCCGCACCGCCTCCCGCGCCGTTGAACAGCGCGACCATCTGCGGCATCGCCGTCATCTTGACGAGGCGCGCGGAGACAAAACCGATGGGCGCGCCGATGAGCGCGCCGATGATGATGTCGGTCCAACTGATGATGCTGGCGTCGAAACATGTCGCGACGACGGCGATGACCATGCCGATCATCGCGAGGATGTTGCCGGTGCGCGCACTGCGCGGCGAACTCAAGAACTTGAGGCCGAGTATGAAGAGAACGGCCGTGACGAGATACGCGAAAGCCAGAATAGTCTGCGTCGCGGTCATCACGGGCGCTTCTCCGTCCTGCCTTTGAACATCTCGAGCATGCGCTCGGTGACGGCAAAGCCGCCGACGACGTTGATGGCGCCCAAGATCATCGCCGCGATGCCGATGATGTGGCCGACTGTGCCGCCGATCGCCGCGCCCGCGATGAGCATCGCGCCGACGACGACGATGCCGTGTATGGCATTCGTCGCCGACATCAACGGCGTGTGCAGCATCGATGGCACCTTCGAGATCACTTCGAAGCCGACGAAGATCGCCAACACGAAGATTGTGATCAGCATGAGCAAGTGCTCGGTCATGCGCTGACTCCTTGGAGACGCGAGCGCACCGCTTCGTTGACGACCTCGCCGTCGCGCGTCACGCAGACGCCGCGTGTGATTTCGTCGTTCATGTCGAGCGTCAGCGCGCCGTCTTTGATCATCGGCGTCAAGAGCGCGAGCAGGTTCTTGGCGTACAGCATGCTGGCGTGTTGCGGCATCGCGCTGGCGAGGTTGAGCGGCGCTGCGATCGTCACACCCTGTTTCACGACGGTCGAGCCCGGTTCGCTCAACTCGCAATTGCCGCCGGCCTCCGCGGCCAAGTCGACGATGACCGAACCCGGTCGCATGTTCTGCACGGCGGCGGCCGTGATAAGCCGCGGTGCAGGGCGGCCCGGGATAAGCGCAGTCGTGATGATGACGTCCATGCCCGCTGCAGTCGTCGCGATCAGCTCCTGATCGCGACGTTGCTGATCCGCGGCCAGCTCTTTCGCGTAGCCGCCTGAGCCTTCGGCATCTTGCGGCGGCGAACCGAGAAACGTTGCGCCCAAGCTTTCGACTTGTTCTTTGACCACGGCGCGCACGTCAAAACCGGTGACCACTGCGCCGAGCCGGCGCGCGGTGGCGATCGCTTGCAATCCCGCGACGCCCGCACCGAGCACGAGCACTTTTGCAGGCGGAATAGTCCCTGCCGCGGTCATCAACATCGGGAAGAACTTCGGCAACGCGTCGGCGGCGATCAGCACGGCCTTATAGCCGGCGACGGTGGCTTGCGACGACAGCGCATCCATGCTTTGCGCGCGCGAGATCCGCGGGATCAGCTCCATCGCCAGGCCGGTGATCTTGTGTTGCGCGAGGTTCGTCGCATATTGCGGATCTGACAGCGGTTGTAAAAAGGCGACAAGCGCCGCACCTTCGGGGATCAGCGCAAGCTCATCGGTGCCTTCCGCGAGCGGGCGCTGCACTTTGACGACGATGCCGGCTGCGCGATACGCTTCGGCGGCCGTGGGCGCGATCGTGGCGCCGGCAGCGGTATAATCCTGGTCGCGAAAACCTGCCGCTTCACCGGCGCCGCGCTCGACGACCACGCTCGTGCCGGCTTTCACAAGGCGCCCAGCCACGTCGGGTGTGAGCGCAACGCGGCGCTCGCCCGGCGCGATCTCCTTTGGTACCGCGATATTCAAGGTTGCCTTTCTCGGAGTTCGTACGCGCCTAAAAAAAGCGCGCTGCAAGACGCGCTGAGACTACTACGCCTACCTTCAAGCGGCCGGGGGTCTCACCCTGTTCTCACCGCGTTCACAGACATTCTGCTTTTGCGCGTTTGGTCGTGCGCTGTACGATAGATGCGGAGGTCAGCGCGATGATCAAGCCGGCGATCGCCCTCGCAGCCGCAGCTGCCGTAGCTGCGTGCCTTGCACTCACGCATGCGGGAACGAGCGCGCCGGGCCCATGTGCTGACTCGTGCAACATCCCCGACCACACTCATTCGTCGCAACAAACCGTCGCGATGAGCGACATGCCCGGCATGCAGATGTCGAACGCCAGCAGCGCGGCGACGCCCGCACCCGGCGACGAACGGATGTCGCACGGCGGCCATATGACGATGACGATGAAACGGCCGTCGGATGCCGCCGATCAAGCTCGCGCCGACCAGATTCTCGCGACGCTGCGCCAAGCTATCGCGCCGTACAAAGATTATCGCGCCGCCGAAGCCGCGGGTTACGTGCCCTTCCATCCCGAGCTGCCTTTGCCGATGTATCACTTCACCAATTGGGCTAACGCCGCGGCCAACGTCTTTTCGTTCGATCCGGCCCGGCCGACGTCGCTGATGTACAAGCGCGTTCCCGGCGGTTACGAATTGGTCGGCGCCATGTACACCGCGCCCGAACGCGCGACCGACGATCAGCTCAATGCGCGCGTGCCGCTTTCGGTCGCAACCTGGCATTTGCACACGAATTTGTGCCTGCCGCCGGCCGGCCAGCATGTCTCCTGGACCGGACCGAACGCGCAATTCGGCCTCGCGGGCTCGATCACGACCGCGTCAGCCTGCGAGGCCGCCGGCGGAACGTTCAAACCCATCATCTACAATTGGATGGTGCACGTGTGGCCGTTTGAAACGGACCCGTCGAAGGTCTGGGCAAGCGAAGAGCATCCCGGCGCCATGTAAGCTAGGGGCGCTATGAGCGCTTCGCGAATTCCATCATTTCTATGGATTCCGAAGCTCTCACACCAACCCGCATCGTCGCCGAGTTGGACCGCTACATCGTGGGCCAGGCCGATGCCAAACGCGCCGTCGCCATCGCGCTGCGCAACCGCTATCGTCGCATGCGCCTCACCGGCGAGATGCGCGATGAAGTCATTCCCAAGAACATCCTCATGATCGGCCCGACCGGCGTCGGCAAAACCGAAATCGCACGCCGTTTGGCGACGTTGGTCGGCGCGCCGTTCATCAAGGTCGAGGCGACCAAGTACACCGAGGTCGGCTATGTCGGCCGCGACGTCGAGTCGATGGTGCGCGATCTCGTCGAATCTTCGATTCGCACCGTGCGCGCGGAGCGCATCGAAGAGACGCGCACCGCCGCAGAGGATGCGGCGATCGAGCGTCTCGCCGACATCATCGATCCATCGACGCGCATCGCCGGCGACGGTTCGACCGCGTTCTCCGCGTTGTCGGCGATGTTGAGCGGGCAAGGCGGCGGGGCGCGCGCCGTGCCACAAGCGCCGCCGCCCACGCGCAGCGCCGAGCTGGAAGAGCGGCGCGAGCGGGTGAAGAGCGAGCTGCGCGCCGGTTTCTACGACGTGCGCGTCATCGAGATCGACGTTGAAGAACCGCAAACCGTCATCTCCTTCGGCGGGCCGCAGATGGAAGACATGGGCGGCAACATGAGCGATTTGCTGGGCTCGATGCTGCCCAAGAAGCGATCGAAGCGGCGCGTCACGGTCGCCGAGGCGAAGCAGATCTTCACGCAAGAAGAAGCGGGCAAGTTGATCGATAACGATTCGCTCAAGCGCGAAGCGGTGCGCCGCGCCGAAGAAGACGGCATCATCTTCATCGATGAGATGGATAAGATCGCCGGACCCGGCCGGCAGATGGGCGGACCCGTCGTCTCGCGCGAAGGCGTGCAGCGCGACATCTTGCCCATCGTCGAAGGCTCGACGGTCGTCACCAAATACGGACCCGTGAAGACCGATCACGTGCTTTTCATCGGCGCCGGCGCCTTTCACGTCAGCAAGCCGAGCGATTTGATTCCCGAACTGCAAGGCCGTTTTCCGATTCGCGTCGAGCTCGCGAGCCTGACCAAAGACGATTTTAAGACGATTCTCACCACGCCCAAGAATGCGTTGATCGAGCAATACCGGCAACTGCTGGCGACCGATCGCGTCACGTTGTCATTCACTGACGACGGCATCGATGCGATCGCGCGTCTGGCGACGCTCGTCAACGAGCAGACTGAGAACATCGGCGCGCGCCGCTTACATACGATGCTAGAAAAAGTTCTCGAAGGCGTCAGCTACGATGCACCCGAGCACGGCGGCGCGGTCGTCGTCGACGCCGCATATGTAGAGGAGCGTCTCGCCGACATTGTGAAAGACCAAGACCTCTCGCAATATATTTTGTAGGGGATATGGCCTACGTAAGACGCATCGTCATCGAGCCCGATCCCGTCCTCCATAGAGTGGCCAAAAAGGTCACCAATCTCGAGCTCAAGCTGCCGCTGACGCAGCAGCTGATCGACGACATGTTCGCCACCATGCACGCCGCGCCGGGCATCGGCTTGGCAGCGCCACAGGTCGGCGTCTCCAAGCGCATCATCGTCGTGCACGTAGGCGGCGAGGAAGAGACGCCGTACGCCGTCGTCAATCCGGTGCTCGGCGAGTTCGAGGGAGAAGAGGAAGGCGTCGAAGGCTGCTTGTCGATTCCCGGCAAGATCGGTGACGTCAAGCGCGCCGCGGCGTGTACCGTCACCGGTCTCGATCGCGACGGCAAGAAGTTCAAACTGCGCGCGGAGGGCATGCTCGCACGCTGCTTCCAACACGAAGTCGACCATCTGGACGGCATTCTGATACTCGACAAAGCGTCGAACATCCGCGAAGCTGTGCCCGTGCAGTCGTCCGACGCGACCGAGAAAGAAGAATCTCTTCGTAACGCCGCTATCTGAAGGATCGCGCCGCTTGCGCGTGATCTTTTTCGGCAGTTCCGAATTCGCGGTTCCAAGTCTACGCGCGATCGCGCGCGACCACGATGTCGTCGCGGTCTACACGCAACCCGACCGGCCGGCAGGACGGGGCATGAAGCTCACGCCGACACCGGTCAGAGCCGATGGGGCCGCGCAGAAGCTCGCGGTTTTCACACCCGAGCGCCTCGATGCCGATTTTTGCGACGCCGCCGCGGCATTGAAACCCGAGGCGCTCGTGACCGCCTCGTACGGCAAGATCTTGCCGCGCGCGTTGCTCGAGCTGCCCGCTCTCGGAGCGCTCAACATCCATCCGAGCTTGCTGCCGGAGTACCGTGGTGCGACGCCTATCCAGGCTGCGCTGCGCGATGGGCGCCACACCACCGGTGTCAGCGTGATCTGGATGAACGATAAAATGGATGCGGGCGACATCGCAATCGCAGAAACGGTTCCGATCGCGCCCGAAGAGGATTACGGTTCGCTGCACGACCGGCTGGCGGTCATCGGCGCGCAGCTCGTGTCGCGAGCGCTGATCGATCTCGCAACGGGCAGGCTTACGCGCGAGCGGCAAGACGACTCCCAAGCGACGTACACCCGCCCATTGCGCAAAGAGGATCTGCGCATCCCGCTCGGCGACGCGCGATCCGCGGTCAACGTGATTCGTTCGCTCAGCCCAAAGCCCGGCGCGTGGCTGGAGCTGCGCGGAAAAAGAGTCAAAGTGTTGCGTGCGCGAGCCGAGGACGGCGCGACTCAATCCGATGCGGGCTCGATCGTGTCGCTGAGCGGCGATGGACCGCTCATCGCGTGCACGCGCGGCGCGCTGCGCTTGTTGCAAGTCGTTCCCGAAGGAAAAGCAGCCACGAGCGGCGCCGATTTCGCGCGCTCGCTGGCGTGAAAACGCGCGGCCCGGCGACGAGCGCGCGCGCTGCCGCACTGCGTGCGCTGATGCTCGGCGGCGACTCGGCCGCAGCGCTCGACCGCGTGCTCAAAGAAGCGCATTTGGACAGCAGGGATCGTGCATTTGCGACCGAGCTCGCGCACGGCACGCTCAAACGGCGGCGCACGTTGATATGGGCGCTGCAGTCGGCGTTGCGGCAACCCTTCGAGAAACTCGACACGCTGCTGCAGTGGATCCTGCTGATCGGCGCCTATCAGCTCCTCTATCTTGAACGCGTGCCCGCGCACAGCGCGGTCGACGAAAGCGTGACGCTTGCGCGCACGCTCGGTCACGCGGGTCTCGCCGCGACAGCCAACGCCGTGTTGCGGCGCATCAGCCGTGAGCGCCCGCAGCCGCCGGCTCCTACGCGTGAAGGCGGCGCAGCAGCGCTCGGGTTGTACGCGTCGCTTCCCGATTGGATCGCACAGTCGTACATCGATCGTTTCGGCTTTGAGGAGGCGAGCAAGATCGGAGCGGCGATCAACGCCGCGCCGCGGCGAGCGCTGCGCGCCGACATCTCGCGCTGGTCAGATGCCCAAGCGCGCAACGCGCTCGAACAAGCCGGATTTGAGACCGCGTACGGTGCGCTGGGCGTGCCGGAATGCATCGTGCTCGAGGACTCGTCGCACGGCGACCGGCGCGCGCTCAACGCAGCGATTGACGACGGCCGGCTTACCGTCCAAAGCGAAGAGAGCCAATATGCGGTGCACCTGCTCGCTCCGGCTGCAGGTGAAATGATTCTCGACGTGTGCGCGGGGCGCGGCGTCAAGACGGGCGCGATCGCCGCGCGCATGCACGGCGATGGCCGGATTATCGCAGTGGACGACGATCATGCTAAACTGAAGACGCTGGCAAAGGCAAGCGAACGACTGGCGACGCCGACGTCGATCGTTCACGCCGACGCCAGGTCGAGCTATGACGTCGGTGCGGCGACCCGCGCGGACGCCGCACTGGTCGACGCACCGTGCTCTGGGCTCGGGATACTCGGACGCCGCGCGGATGCACGCTGGCGTAAACAGCCGGGCGACCCCGCGCGCTTCGCGCGCGTGCAGGCCGGCATCTTGGCGTCGGCAGCGCACCACGTCAAGCCGGGCGGCCGCCTGCTCTACGTCACCTGTTCGACGGCGCCGCTCGAGGACGAGTCCGTCGTGGAGGGATTCCTCGTCGCCAATCCCGCATGGCGCGCGCGCCCGCTTTCGCCGCCGGCCGATGCGTCCGGCATCACACGCGTCGGCGACGCGCTTCTTAGTGAGCCAGGCATCAACGGCGGCGACGGATTCTTTTACGCGCTGCTCGAACGCGCGACGTGATGATCGCAGACACGTTGGCCGTTCGATGGGAATCGCTGCTATTGGCGATCGGTGCACTCGCGTTGGCGCTGTGGGCGATTCGCTCGGCTGCCGGTCCGCAGCCGCTGGAAGAAAAGCCGGCGCTCCGCAGCGTGCTTTTGGAAGTCCACCGGTCGGGTTACGCCACTGACACGATCGAGGCGCGTGACGGGTTCTTGCTGGGACGCGGCCGCGATTGTGACATCGCATTCGACGATGCCGCGGTCTCAAAAATGCATGCGCGCCTGCATCTCGCGGATGGCATAGCTACGATTGAGGACTTGGACTCCACGAACGGCACGTTGCTGAATGGAAAGCGGCTCGACGGCATGGTGCCGCTGCGCCGCGGGGACAGGATTGGTTTAGGAACCAACCAAATAGTGTATCTTGGAGCGCCGTCATCCGACGACGCCTAGCGCTCCCAATAGAAGGCGGGTTCGATGGAGGTCGGCGTAGCCACCGACGTCGGCGCGGGTCAAAGATCGAACGAAGACGCGTGGAGCGCTGAACAGCTCCACAAGAACGTCACGTTGCTGGCGGTTGCGGACGGATTCGGCCGCCCCGGCGGCGTGCCCGCAGCAAATCTCATCCTTGAGACCGTACGCGATGCCGTGCGCCGCGAGTTGCGCCGCGCGACGTTTCCATCGCGCACGCTGAGCCCGACCGATGTCCGCCAGCTCCTCGTAAGCTCGTTCGCCGAAGCCAACGACCGGTTGTTCCGGATCGGCGGCGGCAATGACGACTGCGTGACGGCAGCCTCGACGTGCACCGCGGTCCTCATCATCAACGATCAGGCATTCATCGCGCACGTCGGCGACTCGCGCGCCTATCTCTTGCGCCGCAACGAATTAGTCGCGCTGACCAACGACGAGTCGATCGTGCCGGAATTAGTGCGCAGCGGCGGCCGCACGCTGCGTCTGGGCAAACAGCGCCCGTCGCGTCCCTTGCTTATGCGCGCGCTTGGTATCGAGGACGCGGTCGCAGTCGCTCCCAAGGTTTCGCATTACACGCTGCACGCGCGCGATGCGATCGCACTGCTCACCGACGGCGCGCACCGGGCGGTGCCGCTCGCGGATCTTCAGCCTGCGCTGACCAAGGGCGAGACGGCAGATGCAAGCGCGCAGCGCGTCGTCGCGCTCGCCCGCATCGGTGGCGGCGCCGACAATGCGACGGTGCTGCTCGCGCGCGACGCAACGGTGCACGGCTCTCCGGCCGAACATACGCGTGCTCCAAAGCGCGCGCGCCCGAATCGCGTGATGCTCCTGATCGCATTCCTGCTTTTCATCGTGACGACGGCCGGCATCATCGCCTGGTGGCTTAGCGACACGCATCTGTATCTGGGCACCGATGAGTCAGGGAAAGTCGCCTTGTACGCCGGCGCGCCGGCGAATTTCTACGGCATCCCGCTGCACGCGATGCGCAAGACATACGGCGTCGCAGCTGATTCGCTCCCTTCAGACGTGCAGCGTGGGCTCGAGCACGGCCTGCAAGTCTCGAGCCAAGCCGCAGCGGACGATTTCCTGCGCACGCAATCCAACACGAAGTGACCGTCTCGACACTCGCCTCGGATGCGCCGCGCGCATCGCGCTTCCGTTCGCTCGCGCCGCTGCTCGTCGTGCTCGCGATCGCCGGGCTTGGACTAACGCTGTTGCTGCCGCTCAACGGCTGGTTCCCGTGGTGGGAGCTGGCCATCGTGGCCGCCTTGTTCATCGCGTGGCAGGCGTTTCCGCCGGACGGGTTAGCGCACGATCGCACGCTGATCCCGATCGTCGCCGCCATCTGCAGCCTCGGCATCCTTGAGATCAGCCGCATCGACCCGTACCTCGGGCGGCATCAAACCGGTTCGCTGATCGCAGGCTTGCTCATCGTCGTGCTCGGCCAGCGCCTGTTCGTGCAGTTCCGGCGGCTTGCACACGTGACGTATCCGTGGGTGCTCATCTCGCTCGCGTTGTTCATCGCGCTGCATTATTTCGGCCAGGAAGTCAACGGCGCGCGCCTGTGGTTCCACATCGGGCCGTTCAACGCGCAGCCGGTCGAAGCGATCAAGCTGTTCATGGTCTTTTTCATGGCGGCCTATCTTGCTGACAAAGGACAGGCGATCGCGGCCGTGCGCTGGCGGGAGCTTGGTACCTATGCACGGCTGATCGTGCCGCTCGTGTTAGGCTGGGGCGTTTCGATCCTGACGCTCGTGCTGCAGCACGACGTCGGCATGGCGGGCTTGTTCCTCGGCATATTGCTCGTGATGCTCTACGTCGCATCGCGCAGGCTCGACATCGTTTTCGTCTTTCTTGTCGTGTCGATCGCCGGCGCATGGGTGGCGGTGCACAGCTTTCCATACGTGCAGACGCGCATCGGCGTATGGCTCGATCCCTGGAACGACCCGCTTGGGCGCGGCTATCAAGCCGAGCAGGCGTATTTCTCGCTTGCTGCCGGCGGCGTGTTAGGCACCGGATACCACCAAGGCCATCCGGGTTTCATCCCCGATGCTGCGACCGACTACACGTTTGCGGCGTGGGCGGAAGAGTTCGGGCTCATCGGAGGACTCGCGTTGATCGCGCTGTACGGCGTCTTGATCGTGCGCGGTTTCGGCATCGCGTTTTACGCGGCCGACCGTTTTACGATGCTGCTCGCGACGGGCTTCGCCGCGACGCTCGGCATCCAGGTCTTCGTCATCATCGGCGGCGTCGTGGGCCTGCTTCCCTTGACGGGCATCACGCTTCCGTTCTTCTCATACGGCGGCTCGAGCATCGTGGCCAATCTCATCATGTTGAACTTCCTATGGCTGTTCAGCAGAGAGCGAGCGCCCGACAGCGTGTAGGACTCTCGGGCATTTCTCAGCATTGCCCCGTCACGGAGCCGGCGCTCGCTGCGTTTATCTGTCATGAGGAAATACGTCGCGCTGCCGGGGCTCGTCGCCCTCTCATCGCTGCTCGCCGGTTGCAATCCGTTCCAATCGGTGCAGCTCGACTTGACACCGAATCCTGTGGTCGTCGGCCTGTTTGACACCTCGGCGACCATCCATGCGCACGTCGTCGCGCACGGCATCGGCACAGTGCCATTCGACAACGTGCAGTTCGCGGTCTACAACGCGGCCAACTCACTGCTGTTGAGTCAAAACGAAAAGATCGACGCCAGCGGGCGTACGACGACGCTCGACCGCGATTACACATTCCCTATCAATGGCGCGGCGATCGCGTTGTCAGGAACCAAGTACATCGAAGTTCGTATCTTCGATCCGAGCGGTAAAGAGCTGGCGGCGCGCAGGCTCGACGTGACCATCCACGCGCTCAAGGGCTTGAGCGTGCCCGGCGTGCTGCTGCCGAAGGACACGACGCCCAGCTCGCAGACACCAGCGCCGCAAGCACCGGCGCCACAGACGGCATCGCCGCAAACGCCCCATCCATAAGGGCGCGCACCAGGTCGCGCTCGCGCGCGGTGCGAACGTCCGTACGGTATGTCAGTTCGACGCCGGAGACCGAGGCGTCGTCCGCGGCCACGCCCGTTTCCCTGGCTTCCCGTCATCGCCGGTGCGCTTGTCGTCGCCTGCATATGGTGGAGCGTAGGGGCGCTCAAACGCCAGATCGCCGGATACTTTGAGAGCGGGCCACAGGCGCATCGCACGAAGCAGCGCGCAGCCGAGACGAAGCCGCCATCAGGAGCGACGCAGCACGCTGCGACCGCTCCGCTGACGGCATTGCGACCGGCCGCGAACGGCCGCTCGCCGCTCGCAGGCCTGCACGGGCCGCGCATCGCGATCATCATCGATGACTGCGGCAATAATCTGCCCAAGGACGAACGCTTCTTGCCGCTCCCGGTGCCGCTGACGCTGGCTATCCTGCCGTTATCCGCACACGGTCGAGAGTTGGCGCAAGAAGCACAGGCGGCGGGCAAATCGTTCATCCTCCATCTGCCGATGCAGCCGCAATCCGCGCAATTCAATCCCGGTCCGGGCGCCATCACGACCGGCATGTCCGACGAGCAGATCATGATGCAGGTCGAACAGGACATCGAATCTCTCCCGCCTGTGCCCGGCGCGAACAACCACATGGGCAGCAAAGGGACGAGCGACCCGCGCGTCATGCACGACGTGCTCGCGGTGTTCAAATCGAAGGGCTTGTTCTTCATCGACTCAGAGACGAGCAACGCGAGCGTGGGCGAACAGATGGCGCACGAAGCCGGCGTCGAAACCGCCGCGCGCGATGTCTTTCTCGACAACGAAGTCGACCAGGCCGCGATCGAAGCGCAGCTGCGCGAGACCGAAAAGCTCGCCTTCGAGCACGGACAGGCGATCGCGATCGGCCACCCGTTCCCGCAAACCGCCGACGCGCTCGCCAAAGAAATCCCTGCGATGCGCGCGGCCGGCATTGAATTCGTGCCGGCGGAGTCACTGGTCAAGTAGCATTCTCCTGCCGCGAGCGGTGTCGTTTGAACATGTCTTGGACACGTCGCGCTCACACAGGTCTTTCACACTGCCGCAATGGCCGCCCCGCGCGTGTTCCTCGCGGATCTTTCGGATCCGCCGGATACCGCATCGCTGCCGCCGTGCGATGAGAGCGAAACCGCTGACGCCGTCGAGCGCGTGCGCATGCGCCTGCTGCGCCAGCGCCGCCGCTGGCTCCACGCGGGCGATCGCGCGCGCGTCGATCTCGCGATCGCGCGCTTGCGGCGCCTGCAAAACCCGCAGTTAAGCGCGTACCATCGCGGCGGCGACCTCGTCCTTTCGGAACCATTCAACGGCGTCGCGGGCGTCGCGCAGCGGGTCGACAAAAGACAGGCGGCTAAGCTCGTCGGATTGCTCGCCGACGGCGACGCGCAGTCCGAGATCGTCGACGCGCTTTCCCACTACGGTCAGGCGGCGCTCGCGGCGGCCGCTGCAGCCGGCGTGCGCATCGCGACGGTGCCTGAAGGTCAGGCATTCTCGACCTTTTCATCGGCGGTAGCGCGCTGCGCACCGGCGATCGATCAGTGGCCATCGCCGCCTTCCGGCTTGTTCATCGTCGACGAAAAGCGCATCTTGCTTCGAGCTCGCTCGCTGCGTATGACCGCCGCGCATGAATTCGCGCACGCGCTCGACGCCGTGCTCGCGCGCAAACGACGTTCGTATTTCTCCTATGAGAGCGAAGAGCTGCGCTATTATTTCGCGACGAGCACCGGCTTCATCAATGAGTACGCCGCGAGCTCGCTTGACGAATATTTCGCCGAAAGCATGCGCGCGTACGTCGAAGTGAACGACGAGCGCTGCGCGTGGCTGCCGGTCACACGGCAGGATTTGTACCTGCGCGATCCCCGCATGTTCGCCCTTATCGAACGGCTCTTCATGACGGGCCTCGCAGCGACCGAACGGCGTCGCGCGCGACGACCGCACGTGCCGGAGTAATCACACCGCGTGCCGAAGGCGTCTGTAGGTCCGGAGGCCAGCGATGCTTGACACCGATAGAGCAAGGCTCGACGAACGTTACCTCAGCGCTCTAAGCACGCGAGAGTTTGGAACGCTGCGATCGATATTCGCACCGCATATCCGCTTTCGCGCACTCGTGCCCGGCGGTTTACGCGAGGCGAACGGCGTGGAAGAGACGATCGCGATGATCGAAGGTTGGTATCGCGGGTGCGATACCGTCGACGTCGTCGCGTCGTCGATATCGCACGCGGCCGACCGCGCCGGCATTGCGTACCGCCTGCGCGTGCATGAGAATGGGCGCTGGTATATCATCGGCCAGGATGTGTTCTACGCGCTCGAGGCGGGCAAGATCGCAGCGATGGACCTGCTGTGCAGTGGATTTCGCCCGGAAGAGAACCGGCTCGACTCTAACTGACGGGGTCGTCCTCAGGACGTGGGCAGCGCCTGCAAATCCGGCTCCATCCAGCGCGCGCGTGCCATCTCTGAGAAGAGCAGCTCGCGCGAATAGAAGCGCAGCGGCAGATCCTTATCGAGGAGGCGGTCATCCAGGGCGATAAGCTCATCGAACCGCGCTTCGCGGTGACATGCGACGTGTGCCGCGACCAACCGAACCCACGCAGCGGTCAGCGTATGGTGAAACTTGGCGCTATGGCCGTGTGCAGACGCAAACCGGGCAATGGTCTCCAGCATCGCGCGCTCGGCGGCGATTGGACCACGCTCATGGATGTAAAGCCAGGCGGCGCGCAAATGGTCGCGATGGCGAAATGCGTGGTTCGCGATTGCGCCGTGCTCGAGCGCGTTGAGAAAAGTCCTGTCTTGCTCGTCAATCATGTCGCGGGCCTTCGGGCGAGCCGCTGGCGTTTCTTCGCACAGCGGTTCTACATGTGGCCAAGCGCGAAACCGTCAGCGACCAAAAGGACGAGGATGCTCCAATTCAGCGCATGGCTCGTCCAGCAGTACGGGCATTGCCGCTTTGTCTTGAACAGCAGGCTATAGGCGAGATACGCTGACATGAGCGCGGCAGCGCTCGCAGCGACAAGCGCGCCGATCCAGATGAACGGGATGTGGAGCGCCCACGAGGCGATGAGCATCGCCCCATAATACGCGAGACCATAGGCGGAGTTCGGGATGCCGCCAAGGATGCGAGCGCGCGGCGATTCGACGACGCTCGGCCCTTCGCCGGCGCCGTACTCGTAGCGCAGCGATTTGGCGTACATGTGGCTGGACACATACAGCCCGACCACGCACAATACGGTGATGCAGATCGAAATGACAAGCGGCGTCATCGAGGGCCTTGCGTCAGACGCCGACGCTGAAGGCGCGCAACGCGTCGTTGAGCGAGGTCTTCTTGTCGGTGGATTCGGTCCGTTCGCCGATGATAAGGGCGCAAGGCGTGCCGAACAGCCCGCCGGGAAACGTCTTCGATTGCATTCCGGGAATGACAACCGCACGCTCGGGGACCTCGCCCTTGTAGACCTTCGCGGGTTGCTGCATGACGTCGACGATCGGCGTCGAGGCGGTCAAGACGGTGCCTGCGCCGAGCACGGCTTCCTTGCCGACGTAGACGCCTTCGACCACGACGCAGCGCGAGCCGATGAATGCGCCGTCATCGATGATCACCGGCCGCGCAGTGGGCGGCTCGAGCACGCCGCCGATCCCGACCCCGCCGGAAAGATGGACGTTCGCGCCGATCTGCGCGCAGCTGCCGACGGTCGCCCACGTGTCGACCATCGTGCCTTCGCTGATGTAGGCGCCGATATTGATGAAGCATGGCATAAGTACAGTATTGGCCGCCAGATACGCACCGAAACGTACGGCTGCCGGTGCGACGATGCGGATGCTCGTGCGGTTTTCCCACATCGACTTGAGCGGAACCTTATCGTAAAAGCGCAGAGGGCCCGCTTCGGACGGCTCTGCATTGCGGATCAGGAAATACAGCTCGATCGCCTGCTTGATCCAGTCGTTGACGACCCAACCATTATCGGTAGGCTCGGCCGCGCGCAGCCAGCCGTTGTCGAGTGCGCCGACGGTGCGCTCGATCGCTTTGCGCACGGGCGCCGTCGTGATGAGCGCGCGATCCTCGTAAGCGGCATGCATAGTCGCCGCGAGTTGTTCGCGGTCAAGATTGACTGCCATCAACAGAGACGTTTGCGGCGCGTGCGCGCGTCGCCTTGTCCCGCGTGCGTTGACACTGGGAAAACACGCATAGTATAATCGAAACTCACGCGCGGTCCCGGGTGGTGTAATTGGCAACACGCCTGGCTCTGAACCAGGAGACTCGAGGTTCGAGACCTTGCCCGGGAGCCAAGTAACGTAAGGGTTCGCTGCTACAGCGGACCCTTTTTCGTGTCTACTGTACCTTAACTACCTCACCTTGACTGCTAGATCGCGCGCTGGTCGCACCCGGCACCTAAGTGTGATCGATCCAAGGTCCAATCAGCGCTCGCCTGCGCCGATACTTTTCGAAGGTGAGCGTGAGCCGGGAGACCGTCTGTCAGAAATTGGAAACGATACTCACGTGAGGAGCTAATCTCGCTCTTGGGCGAGCCAGTTCCGGACGATCCCTCCGCTCCGTGGGTCGCGATGGGCTTTCAAACTGAGGACGGTGTGTTGCATATAGTGGCCCCGACACCCCACATGAGATTCGCATGTTACCCAAGCCACAAGGTGGATTGGGAAAAAGTGCGTGAGGCGGAACAGGAATTCGACGCTCTCCACGCTCCCTTCCG
>JAFAKE010000001.1 GCA_019235715.1 Vulcanimicrobiota bacterium | reverse complement strand
TTGGATGCCGAAAATCAGCGTGTAGGCGAGACGCCGGCCGATGCGATCCGAGAGCCAGCCCCAGAACAAGCGGCCGAAGCCGTTGAAGAACGACAGGTACGCATAGATCGCGACGACCGCGGGCGCGGCGACGCCGGTCAGCTCTTGCATGATGCCGGTCGCGTTGCTGATGACGATGATGCCGGCGGTGACGTTCAAGAACAGCATCACCCATAACAGATAGAATTGCGGAGTCCCGAGCATCTCGGTGGTCGTGTACGAAAGCTCGTCGTCGTTTGAAGGGAAGCCATTCGCAGTGAACCCGCGCGGCGGCTCGCGCAGCGCGAACGCGAACACGCAGCCGAACGCGACGAACGCGATGCCAGAATAGCTGAAGAGGTTCATCAGGTTCGCGACGACGTCCGGCTTGAGGACATACGCGGCGGCGTTGAATGCCGTTTGCGTCGTCTCCGCGAGCGCGCGTGCGGCGACGAAGGCGGCCGCGCTTTTCGCAAGCGCGCCAAAGCCGGGAAGATTGCGCACAATCAAGCTGTAGACGGGCGCACCGAGGCCGAACCCCATGATGATGAGGCCGCCGCCGAACCCGCGCTTCTCCGGAAACCACTTGATCACGCTCGTGACGCAGGCGATGTATGCCATGCCGCAGCCCAGGCCGCCGACAACGCCGTACGTCCACCACAGCCACTGCGCGCCGAACGCCGCCGTGCCGTAGCCCGCCAGCACGTTGCCAAGACCCCAGAGCGCGATGCCGATCACCGCGACGCTGCGCACGCCGACGCGGTACGCGAGGATGCCGCCGGCGACCGCGCCCAGGCCCAAGAAGAAGTTGGCCAAGGCGAACGCCCAGGTCGCTTGGGTCGTGGTCCAATTGAAGCTGGCCTCGAGCGGCTGTGTGAACAGGCTGTACGCGTAGACCGCGCCAGGGCCGAGCATCACCATGATGCCCGCCAGCGCGATCCACCATCGCTGACTCATACTATTCGGACTATCGGACCGAGCCGGGCGCGACTTGCGCCCGCGCTTTGTGTGAGCGGTCACACGCCGCGCAACGCAAGCCGCTTACGGGGGACGCCGATGACTACCATAAGGGATGAGATACGTATCGCAAGCACCGCGAGAGGCGCCGTCGTCGCAGGTCTGGCTGACGATAGGCTTGGTCGCGTGCGTATTGCTTTTCACGGGCGCCCTGTTCGGAACCGTCTTGGTCAATGCGGCCATCACCGTGCGCTCGCAAGCGAACATCCGTCTCGTCAGCGTGGCGGCGCGGCAGAGCGAGCTCGTGCAGCGCATCTCCAAGGACCTGCTGCAGATCCAGCTCGCCGAGCACACGAACCAAGCGCCGCTGCCGTCGACCTTGGGCGATGTGAGCGACGCGGCCGCGACGTTCGATCAAACCCTCAAGGCGTTCATGAACGGCGGGTCGACAACCGATCTCGCCGGCGCGGCGTTGACGGTCGCGCCCCTCAAGGGCGATGCGCAGGTCGCTGCGCTCGCGCAGGCGCAGAACGCCTGGTCGCCGCTGCGCCAAAAAATCGCTTCCTTTACTCTGGTAGCACCGCCGGTCGCGACCGTGGACGACGCCGCATCCTATGCCGTCGCGAACGGCGCACAGATCTCGAACATGATGAGCGACATCGCGCTCTCGATCGAGCGGACCGCGACGCAAGGCGCGAAGGACCTGACGTTCATCCGCAACCTGCTCATCGGGCTTGCGGTGTTGTGCGTCGTCGCGATCGTCGGCATCCTGTTCACGCGCGTCACCGAGGGTCAAAACCAGATCCGCGTCTACGCCAGCTCCCTCGAATTGCGCAACGACGAACTGGCGGAAAGCACGACGGCGCTGGCGCACGCCAAACGCGGCACGGATCTCATCATGGAGACCGTGCGTCAAGGATTGCTGCTCATCCGTCCCGATTACCGCATCGAAGCGCAGTACTCGCGCGAGCTCGAGGAGATCTTCAGGATGAAAGATCTCGCGGGGCACAACCTGCTCAACATCTTACAGCGCATCCTCACAGAGCGCATGTACAACACCTCGCGCGACTATCTCGGGCTGTTGTTCGATGCGAAGAAGAAAGAGCGCGCCGTCCTGCGCGTCAACCCGCTGGACGAGGTCGAGGTCAATTTCCCGAACCCTGAAGGCGGCTTCATCTCGAAGTACCTCGGGTTCTCGTTCCGGCGCATCGTGCAAAGCGGCGAGATCACGCGCGTGTTCATCGCGGTGACCGATGTGACCGGACGCGTCCAGCTGGAGCGCCAGCTGCGCGAGTCGGAGCACAAGAAGGAGCGCCAGTTCGAGCTGCTGCTCGGCATCCTGCACGTCGATCCTCGCATGCTTGACGAATTCATCGCCGGTGCGCAGACGCGCACGCGCGAGATGAACGACGCGCTCAAGGCGCAGGATTTCGCCGCGGCGTCCGCAGGGCAGATCGAAAAGCTGCGCCAGCGGCTGGATATCGTGTTCCGTTGCGTGCACAATATCAAGGGCAACGCCGCCCTGCTCAACCTCGAGTATTTCCAAAAGACCTGCGATACGTTCGAGCAGAAGATCGTCGAGCTGCGCAACCGGCCGATACTGGGCGGGGACGACTTCTTGTCGATCGTCATCGCAGAATCCGATCTGCGCGCGGACATCGCCGAGCTGCAAGACCTGCGCGAGAAGCTGACCGGCATCCAGCGCGTGTCGCCTGGCGCGATATCGGCGTTCGGCGCGCACGTGCGCGCGGCCGACGGAGCTGGCGCGCGCGAAAGCGGCGCGCGCATGCCCGATGAGGTCGTGGTCGCCATTCGTGCGCTCGCCCAATCGCTTGCGATCAAGCTCGAGAAAGACGTACGGGTCGTCGACGACGGTTTTGACACGCGCGCGCTCGGTCCTGAGATGCGGCGCGCCGTCCGCGACGTGCTCGTGCAACTGACGCGCAACAGCCTGGCGCACGGCGTCGAAACGGCGCAGCTGCGCGAAACGGCCGGCAAGCCGGCGCAGGCGACGATCTTGATCCGCGGGCTGGCCAGCGCGCCGAACGCCTTTGCGTTCTCCTTCCGCGACGACGGGCGCGGTCTGGATCCAGCCGCTATCCGCAAACGGGCGCTTGAGCTGGGGCTGCTCGCCGGCGACGAGGCGGTAAAAGCCGACGAGAGCCAGGTCGCGCGCTACATCTTCGCGCCTGGCTTCACGACCAGCAACGGCGCGACGACGGATGCAGGCCGCGGCGTCGGCATGGACGTCGTCAAGCACGTCATCGTCGACGAATGGGGCGGCGAGATCGGGGTCAGCTCCGATCCTGGCCAATATTGCGAATTCACCTTCTCGCTGCCGATCGCGACGACGGCAGCGCCGGCAGGCGTCGCGTGATCGGCGCGGAGGCCCCGGCGATGAAGCTGCTCATCGTCGACGACTCGAACGTGATCAGGCGCGCGATCGCGCGCGAGATCGGATCGTCGCGCTACGAGATACGCTCTGCGGGCAACGGCACGGAGGCCCTCGCGGTCTTCGACGAGTTCGCGCCCGAAATCGTCACCATGGATATCACGATGCCCGAGTTGGATGGGCTGTCGTGCGTCGACGCGATTCTCAACCGGAGACCGGATACGAAGATATTGGTCATCTCCGCGCTCGCCGATAAAGCGACTGCGGTCGAGGCCATCAAACGGGGAGCACAGGGATTCTTACTCAAGCCGTTCACAGCGGAGATGCTGCACACAGAATTGGCCGAACTCCTCGCGGAGTAGGCATGTCTGAGGACGACCTCAAGGTGTTCGTCCACGGTGCAGCTCGGTTCTTCAGCAAGATCTCGCCCACGCCGGCCGAGGTCGGGACCCCGTTTTTGCGCGACGAGTCCGACCGCGTCATGTCCGATTTTTCCGCGGTCATCGGTATTTCAGGCAACCAGCGCGGCTGCGTCTACTACACGGCCCCGCGCGACATGGTGCAGGCCCTTGCCGAGATCTTCGGCGAGTCGGATCTGTCCGACGATATCTGCGCCGACTTCGTCGGCGAGATCGCCAACACGATATCCGGCAATGCGCGCCTTGAGCTCGGACCCGGCTTTTTGATCTCCGTGCCGGTGGTGATCCGCGGGCGCGCTGAGGACGTGCATTTCCCAGACGATGCTCCTGCGTTCGTCATTCCGATCAGCTGGACTGGGCACCGCTCGACCTTGATCATCTGCCTTTCCGATCAGCCGCATAGCCGGCGCATGGCGGCTGCGCAATGACCGACAACGATCTCAAGATGTTCGTCGACATCGTCTCGAATTATTTCGCGAAGGTGGTCGATGAGGCGCCGCTGCTCGATGAGCCGGTGATCGAGTTCACGCCGCCCAAGCTGCTCGACTACAGCGGTTTCATTCAGATCTCGGGCAGCGACGACGGCTGCGTGTACATCACGATGCCGCGCGATTTCGCGGTTTCGTTCTTGCGCCGCACGGGCGAAATGGCGAGCGACGACGCGCTGCTCAGCGACTTCGTCGGCGAGATGGCGAGCACGATCGCCAGCAACGCGCGCGAACGCTTCGGCGGCCAGTTCAAGATATCGGTGCCGCGCACGCTGGTGGGCGGACAGCAGCCGCCGTTCTCCGTGCCGGGCACGCGTTTCGTCTTGCCGATCCGCTGGGATGGGCGCACCGCGCATCTGGGGATCGGCGTCTTTTCCAGCGTCGAAGCGGTGAAAGCGTCATGAGCGCCGGCCGCGACGTCTTCAAACGGCCGCGCGACTTTGACGACCGCGCGCTGGGCGTGAGCCTGCGCCCGTACGAGTGGGAAGTGCTGCTCGCGCTGGATGGACGCACGCCGTTCGTGCAGCTGCTGCGGCGCATGGGTTTGGACGAGCTCGATGCCGATGAGGTGGCAGACGAACTGACCGGCAAAGGATTGATGGACCAGTGCGTCGTCACGTATGGCGAATTCATGCGCGAGCGCGAAACGACGGCCGCAAGGTCCGCAGACGTGCAACCCGCTGCGCCCACGGCGACCAACGGAGCTGCGGCGGCGCTTGCAGCGGCAACGCTTCCATCGCCCGCCGTCGAGCCGAAACTGCGCGCGACGATCAAACCGCAGCCGCCGCGCCTGTCGTTCTCGGTCAAGCCGACGTCCGCGCCGATGATGCCGCGCGTCGCGGTCGGCATCAGCGGCTACAAGCTCAAGCCGTTGCTCGATTTCATCATCGACCAGGCCGGCGGCAAAAATCTGCCGAAAATCGCGGCGCAGTTGGCCGTCTATCGCGTCTTCCGGCGCGTGCCGCGCGAGTTGGTGCTCGCCGACAACATCCACTCGCTGAAGATCGGCGATCCGACGATTGAAGTGCACAACAAGGAGCTATACGACGCGATCGTCCGCGCGATCGAAACGACATTCGGTGTCAAGTACGAGTCGAACGCCGCCAACACCGCCGCCGGCTGAAGCGCATCAGTTCTCGATAATCGTCCCCGCGCGCGACGAAGAACGCCGCATCGGGGCCTGCCTCGCTTCCATCCGCGCAGCGACGGAATTTCAGCAAGACGTGGGCTCTCCCGGTTATGCGACCGAAACGGTCGTCGTGCTCAATCGCTGCACCGACCGCACGGGCCAGATCGCGCGCGACTTCGGCGCGCGAACGCACGAGTGCGATGCGAAAAACCTGTCCGTGGTGCGCAATGCCGGTGCGCGCCTGGCGACCGGACGGACGATCGTGACCATCGACGCGGACTCGGTGATGGCGCCTAACACATTCGCCGAAATGCAGCGCCACTTCGAACGCGGCGACGTCATCGGCGGAGGCGCGATGATCCATCCCGAGCGCATGTCGTTAGGCATCGCCGCGACCGGTGTGTTGCTCGCATATCTCGCGCTGCGCTACCAAGTGTCGGCGGGCATGTTTTGGCTGCCGCGCGACGTCTTTGAAGCGCTCGGCGGATTTGACGAGTCGCTCGTATCGGTGGAAGACATCGACTTCGCGGTGCGCCTGCGGCGCTACGGCCGCGCGCGCCGCAAGCGCTTCGCTACGCTGTGGAACGCGCCCATCACGACGTCGTGCCGCAAGTTCGACCATTTCGGCGACTGGTTCGTCCTCAAGCACTTCGCGCTGGCGCGCGATCTGCTCGGCGGTCGCGACCAACGCGCGGCGAATACGTTTTTCTACGATTTTCCGCGCTGACGGATAGCCGGTCTACTCCGTGCGCTGGATCTCCCGCCGGAAGAACACCGGCGGACCCATTGGCGGCAGCGCGAGACGCAACAGCGCCGCACCCGCGTCGTTGTGCAGCGGATCGTTCACAAACTGCATATCCCCGCGCGGACCGGTGCCATTCGGCCCGTTGCCGCCGACATTGGGGCCGCCGCCCATAGCCGGACCGCCGCCGTCCGCATCGCGCATTTGCTCCATAGCTTGGCGCATCTGCGTCTCGAATGACGTCTGCGCATCGAGGATCGCCTTGGATTCTCGCTGCGAAAGCGATGCGTCAAGCGTCTTCGCAGCCGCGGCGATATCGGGAGTCTCCGCGACCGCAAGCGCGCCCGCGACTTGCGCGAGTTTCGCGCGATTCGACGGCGTCAGCGAGTTGAGCGCGCTCGTGCGCGCCTGGGCGCGCAGGCGGTCCATTTGCTGGCGCATCTGCGTCATGCCGCTTGGTTCGACCGGACCGGGCTGCGGCTGCGTTGAATCCGCGAACGCCGCGAACGGAACGAAGGTGAATGCGGCGACGAGCGCCGCTCCGATGAACTTCTTCATAGTGTGATGCTAGCGCGCGACGCTTAAAGGCCGTTGGGTCCTACCTCAGATACTGCTGCATCATCGAAGGCAGCGAGAAGCCCTCGTACACGACGGCGGTCACCAGACCGCTCATCACATCTTTGTTATCCACCATATGGGATACGATGTGGCAGTGTAACGGCCATACCCCAGGATTGTTGGCGATGAAGTCGATGTCGATCGTTTGCCCAGGGTCGACGGCGATCGTGTTCATCACGTGTGGATCGGACAGCGGCGCGCCGTCTTGGGCGATCCAACGGAACCAGTGCCCATGAAGATGCATCGGGTGCGACATATGCGTGACGTTGGCAAAGCGCACGCGGACGAGGTCGCCTTGCTTCACGCGGATCGGATCGGTGGCCGGAAACGTCTTGCCGTTGAAACACCAGTACTCGACCATGTCCATGCGTTCCATGGCATCGCCCATGCCCGGGTTCGGATCGGCTTTCGACTCGCCGCCCATGCCGCGCATGAGCATCGCATCGGCCAGAATCGCTTGCGCTTCGGCACGCCGCGACGGCTCCCACTGCAGCGACGTCACGGAGATCGCGACATCGACATCGTAGCGGGGCTGGCGAGATGCGTCTTGCGGATCGACGATCATCATGCCGGAGACGCTGTCTTCCTCCATCTCGCTGTAGTGTGAGTGGTACATGTACGTTCCGGCTTGAGGCGCCACCCAGCGATAGACGTAGTGCGAGCCTGGTGCGATTGGCGCTTGCGAGAATGTCGCGACGCCGTCCATCAAAAACGGCACCGGTACCCCGTGCCAGTGGATCGACGTGCCTTTGTTCAATCGGTTGACGATCGTGATCTCGACGTCGTCGCCTTCGGTCATGCGCAAGATGGGGCCCGGCGATGCGCCATTGACGGTGCGCGTCTGCACGCGGTGCCCCGGAAGCGGCTCAACGGCGCCGGCCGCGAGGACGAGCGAAAACGAGCGCGTACGCCCCGTTCTTTTGATCTCGCTCGGAGATTCTAATCTCGGCAGCGCGCGCAAGTCTGCAGTCGTCAATCTGCGCAGATCGAGTGCCGTATCCGAAGATGCAGCGGAAGCGATTGCGGTTGCGTTCGGCTGCGTCGCGCCAGCCATCGCGGCATGCGCACGCGACGCAGCGAGCGCGAACGCTCCTGCGCTCGCAAGCTTGATCGCTTCTCGACGCGTGATCACGCCAGCCGCCGGAAAAACATTGAGCGCAAGTTTTTCTGGTGAGCGCTAAGCCTGCCCTGTCCTACGCGCGCGAGCCGCTACAGCGGGAAGCGCGGGAGCGGGCGGTGCGAGCGCCGAAAGCGCAGTCGCGCGCGGGAGTAGCTCAGTTGGTAGAGCGATAGCTTCCCAAGCTATAGGTCGCGGGTTCGAGGCCCGTCTCCCGCTCCAAGAGCGCGCGCGCGCACGCGATCATCCGCTCGTGCACTTCCGCCGGCTCGACGACGCGCGTCATATGCGCCCAGGCCACTAGATGCGGCACCGCAGTCTCGAGCGACGGAAACACGACGCGTACCTCGGTCCAGCCATCGGCGCCCGCGCCTTCATCCAGATATTCGGCTTCCCAGTACGAAGTCACGTCGTCAATGGCTTGCGGCGCGACGCGCAACCGAACCGGATACTTCGGCAGGCTCGCCTCAAAGCGCTCGCTCCACGATTGCCAAAACTCGGCGAGATTGAAACCCGCCGGACGCTCGAAGGTTTCATGCAGGACGGCGGCGCGCCGGATGCGGTCGCAGCGGAACACGCGCATTTCATCTCTATAGAGGGCAGCGACGTACCAGACGCCGGCCTTCGCGATGAGGCCCAGCGGATCGACGACCCGCTCGGTGATCTTGCCGTTGCGGTCGCGGTACTCGAGGTGCGCGCGGCGATCGTCCCAGACCGCACGTCGCAACACCGCCAGATGCTCCACCGGCGCCAACGCTTGGCGCCAGCGGCGCGGATCGAAGAAGATCAGACTGCGGCTTCGCTCCGCTGCGCGGCGCTGCGGCGGAGGCAACGCGCCGGCGAGCTTTTCCAGCGCCTTGACAAGCCCTTCGCCGAGCCCGATGTCGGCCAGCGGATTCGCAGAGGCGATGAAAAGCGCGCGGATCTCGTCTTCGCCGAATTGTGTGAGGGCGCGCCGGTAGCCATCGGAAAGCCGGATTCCGCCACTAGAACCGCGCTCGGCGTACACCGGGATGCCGGCAGAGCTCAGCGCGTCGACGTCCCGATGAATGGTGCGTTCGGAAACCTCGAGCCGCTCGGCCAGAGCCGACGCCGTCAGCGCGCCGTGTGCCTGCAGCAAGAGAAGAAGATTGAGCAGCCGTCCCGATTTCACGAAGATAGCATCTCACACCCAATATGACATCAGATGTCAAGTATGCCACGCTACTATGGTGGTGTCAAACACTGAAAAGAAAGGATGCCATGCGCACCATGCCTATCGCCATAGCGGGTGAGATCACGGGAATCGACGTCCACTGCTACCTCGTCAAGGATCCACGCCGCGCCATCAGGTTCTATCGTGACGTCGTGGGCTTGCAGCTCACCCGGGAACTCGGCAGCAGCGGCGCTGAATTCGAGCTGCCCGATGGCTCGACGTTCGGCCTGTGGCGCATGGAGGACGGGTCATGGCACGAGAGCCGCGGCGTGATGTTCGCCGTCGAAGACATGCGCCGGACTCTGGCGGGTTACCGCAAGCGTGGGGGGAGCGTCGTCGGCGACGTCATTGAAAACGACCACTGCCTTATGGCCATCTGCCAGGACAGCGAGGGCAACGGCTTTGTCCTGCACCAGCTCAAACGGGTGAAGGCGGCCTAGAAGCTACTACTTCGCGGGCGTTTGCACGGGCGGCACGGAGCGCACGTAAAGCCAGAGCGCTTTGATCTCCGTGTCCGTCATCTGTGCGGTATAGGGCCACGGCATGAGCGTGTTGATCGTTGTGCCGTCCGGGCGTTTTCCGGTGCGCAATGCACGCGCGAAATCGTCCTCGGTCCACGATCCGATGTTCGCCGGCGTGAGGTTTTGCGCGTGCGGTGCGTCCGGCGGCAAGCCGGGGATCGGGCCGCCGGCAAGATTCGCGCGATGGCAGCCCGTGCAGCCGCCCGTGATCGCCATGTATCGGCCGTACTCGGGTGTGATCGCCGCCGGCATGGTCGCGGGCGGATGCGCCGAGTGGTCGATGGTCGCCGCATCCGGCGGCGGCAGCGCGCCGATGACGAGCAGAACGCGCCCCAACGGCCGCACGTCGTTGGCGGGCAGCGTCCGGTCGACCGGCGGCCGCGCGCGCACGAATGCGATGATATCCCCGAGGTCTTCATCGCTCAAATACTGGAACGCGCTCGACGGCATGATCAGCAACGCGTGTCCGTTCGGGGCCACGCCGTCGCGCACCGCGCGCACGATATCCGCGTCGGTCAGAGAACTACCCAGACCGCCCTGTCCACGGGTGAGATTGGGTGCGGTGATCAAGAACGGCGGCACGTCGAGGAAAACCTTGCCGCCAAGATCGGCGCTGTGGCAGTCGCTGCACTTGGCGATTGCCGTCGCGAAATGCCTGCCGCGCTCGACGCTCGCGGCATCGGTCGGAACGCTCAGCGTAAGCGCCTGTGCCGGGATGTCGTACGAGCGGTTGAGGTCGGCCGTACTGATCGCATAGACGGCGACTGTCGCGACCACGAGCAGCACGATCACGACGAGAACGGCGCGCACGAGCCAACGCATGAACGAAAAGCGCGTTCTTGCGAACGCGCTTTCTATCCTTGACGGAACGCGCCGGCGTGGCGCGCGCTCTGCGCTAGTGGAACCAGCCTCCGCGCGAAGGAGTGCAGCTGTCGCCGTGGGCGTGACCGAACGGACCATCCGCTTGCTCTTCGCCCCACACCGGTCCGGTATGCCCGCGGCCGCCGTTGTCGACATCGCTTGGGCCAGGCCCGTTCACCGTGCTCTGCCCGTTCGTCGCACCGCCGCTGCCATTGCTGCCTGATGCAGACGCGCTGCCTTCAGACGCCGCACCGGTGAATGCGTGCGCGACGGCGGACATCGCCGGTTTGATGCGCGGCAAGCTGCTCGCAAGTTTGGAGATCTCAGTCCGGACGCCGCCAGACGTCGAAGCCGACGAATCGGCGGTCGACCGCGCGCCATGCGCGGGCGACGACGACGCGCTCGACGCGGAACTCGAGGACGAGGTTGCGCTGCGCGCGACGCGCTGCTCGGAGGGCTGCGTCTGATGGGCGGCCGTCGTCGGCGTGCGCACCAAGGTCTCAATCGTGATGATCGTGCTCTTCTGTTCTTTGATGGGATACTTCGCGTCGCTGACGGCGATCGCGGAAGCGACGACTGTGAACAGCAAAATGGCCGCGGTGATGTGCACCGCAAACGACGTGCTAAAGCCGAACGGAAGATCGCGCTTGTATTCGCTGATCGAATCAGTTTTATCGGGGATTTGATCGCTCAAGATTTCGAAGCCCCCTGCCCCGTGCGCTATAGAATTTCGTTCTTGCGCGTGCCCTGCCTGCCGGCTATTTTCAGCTTGTGCTTTCTCCGCCAAATCCCAGGTTCCACTCACGAGCCGCCGCTTGGCCGTCTTAGGCGGGCCGGGAGGGCGCCTGACCGCCGGTTGAAAGTGCCACGCCCTCAGCGCCTCTTTCCCGGAGGTAACCTCATAGGCAACGACGATCGATCGCTCGCAGACCACATCGAGCGCGTTGCGCAAAAACGGCTAACCGCTAGATCTATCGCGTTCGTCCGCGCCTGAAGCGTTCGCGGGAATCCCGCGTGCGACGTGCGAACACGCGAGCCGACCGCGCGAGTCATATCACGTCGTGGCTTTTTGTGATAGGGCTTGACCATGCATCTCGCACGCCTTTCCGCGATCCTGGCCGCGCTGTGCGCGCTTGCCGCTGCCGCTGCGGTGAACCAGTCGTCCGGCATCGCAGCCTCGTCAACGCCTGCGCTCGGCTCCGATCCCGCGTATCAGGCCGCCCGGCCGGCGCCGGGTGACGGAACGGGCACCGACAGCGGTGTCTATCTGCCGCCGTTGGCGGGTCCGACCTCAGTCATCACCGGCTCCGTCGTCGCGCAGGACGAGCCCGGTCCAAAAGCATTTTATGTCGCGACCGTCGATCAAGCAGGCCATAAGACTTTTTTCAAAGGGCTGACGGATCAGAGCGGGCACTTCAAGCTCAAACTGCCGGAGATCGCCGGCGGCGTCGCGGCGCTGCTGCTCTTCCGGCACTTCGGCAAAGACGGTGCGCCCGACAGCGGTTCGACTTGTCGCGTGAGCGACGCGCCGACGCACCTCGAGGACGCCCAAGCGCTTGCGCACGTGCCGAGCAGCGGAGCGGCTGTCACTGAAGCAAACTCCGCATACGAGATCGGCGGTCAGGGCCAAGGCTTGATGCAGATGCAGATCCGCGGCCTCGACCCGGGCAATGCGCGCGTCCTCGTCGACGGCTCAGCGAAGGGCGTTGAAACGCTCGCCGCCTCCGATCGCAGCATCGTCGCCAAACTTGCAGATACCGCGCCGTTGGGCGCGCATCGCGTCGCGGTCGCTTCCGGGGACAAACAGACTAATTCGTTCTCGTCCGTGTTCGTCGCGCAGCGCTTCGATGCGCTCGCGCCGATGAAGCCGGGCAGCACGCAACCCGTTACGCTGCACATCTCCGGCTTGCGCCCGCAAGATGCAGCGATCGTCATCTTCAACGTCGGCGGCGCCGCGCAGCTGGCCGACGGCGCGCCGACGCAGCAGGTGCCCGTGCGCGACGGAAAGGCCAGTTGCGAGATCCGCGCCGAGCATCCCGGAGAGCTGATCATCAAAACGGTGCTCGACGTCGCGCTCGCAGACTTCATCCCGGGACTTGCCGAGCATGCTGCGGAGAACATCGGACAGACGACGCCGGCCCCAGGCGGCGTGACGCGCGAAGCCACAGCCACGCCCGGCGGCTCCGCCCCAAGCTCAGAGCCGAGCGCGTATCCCAGCCCGCTCGAGTCACCTGTCATCTATGGGCACGAGCCCAACGTCGCCTGCAAGGTCGAGCCGCTCGATGGATGGTTCGAACCGACGCAAGCTGTGTGGCAGGACGATCGTGATTTCCCCGATCAGAAGACAAAACAAATCACCAAGAGCAGCAAGTTCGCGCCCGTGCCGTCCTACGACGCCGAGCTTAAGATGGTTTCTAACCGCGACACGGTGCTGTTCGGCCAGGATTACTATGTCGAGGGCGGCAGCCAACACAACGCTCCCGGCCGCGACGTCATCGAGATAGACTATAAGAGCAATTGCAGCAAGACGCGCGACGTGCATTTCGTCTTCACCCTCGAGCAGACGAACACGACCGTGTACGCCGACAAGACGAAGCTGCAAGCCTACATCGTCGGACCGCCGAATCCGAACGGCGCGTACAAGACCTACCAGCTGAAGATCGCCGTGCCTGGCGGCATCCCGCCCGAAGGCACGACGCCGTTCCTCTTGGACAAGGGCGGCTACAGCTTTGTGGCCGAGATCAAATCGTACGACGACAACTCGTCGTCGCGTCAAAATCCGTCGAGTCTGCGCGTGATCGTCTACGACGAGGCGGTCGAAACGCATGCGCCGACGCTGCACTTCATACCGGTCGAGTGGGTGTGGAAGGGCGATACCAAAGACTACGGCGCGCTCGAAACCAAGCTCAAATCGGACACGGATGCGCTGGCCCAGTCATCCCACCTTGCGATCCCAGATTATTATCCCGTTCAGAACGACGACATGCCGGTGGCGGTCGCCGAGATAAAGAAGATCGAATACGATCGGACAAAACCGTCTATGCCGTCGACGACATACCGCATCCTTAAAGGCGAGCTCGGGGGCTGGTGGACAGGGTATGGAGCGATGAACGGTGCGACGTTTTTGATCAACGAAGCGCGCGAGGATCTGCTGCGAGAGATCATCATCGACGACGCCGACACGAAGGCATTTACCGAGAAAGCGGGCCGCGCGATCGTCGTGCTGCCGAATTCGATGTGGTCCTCGCTGATGCCGGCGAGTATGCTCGGCAAATATAGCGGTCAAAAAGTCATTCTCGTGCCGCAAAACACCGAGCATTGGGAAGTCGCGCACGAGGTCGCGCACAGCATCCCGTTGCCGGGGTGGGATGGTGGTGCAGCAAACGCCGAGTGTCAGAAGACCTACCACAACCTTCAGCCGACGACCAAGAGCGCGCGCGGCACAACCGTATATGCGAGCATCGGCAATGGCGAGCGGCTGCGCACGAACAGCGAGCGGACCGGGCGTACGCGGATGGACCACGATCTTTTCTATTTCGGTGCATCGGCGACGGGATTGGCGCCCGAGAATCTCGACTGGAGCGATCAGTGCACGTACTGGCATCTGCTCAAGAATTTGCAGCCGCCGCAGGACCCAGACATACTGCTCGTGCGCGGGTTCCTATTCAATCGGCCGCCGTCGTTTGCGGCCTTCATGGGCCCGCTGTACACGTATTCGAGCAGCGTTGATCTGGACCAGCGCAGCCGCGGCAGTTGGGCTATCGTGCTGCGCGACGCCCATGGCGGCGCGCTTGCAACATATCGATTCGAACCGCAGTGGAAGTTCCAAGATACCGATATCGTCCGGGATATGCTGCACTTCGCCTATCGCGTGCGTTCGAACCCCGGAATGGCGAGCGTAGAGCTGGACGGTCCGCGCGGCATGATCGAGACCATGCGCTTCTCGGCGCACGCACCGGCGGTTACGATCAGCGAGCCCGCGGATGGGTCCGTTATGCCGATCGGCCCTGCCGCCGTGCACGTTGCTTGGAAGGCGAGCGGCCAAAAAGACCGCGTGCTGTTCTCAAGCGTGTTGTATTCGTCCGATCACGGCGCGAACTGGCTGACCAGCGAACACGAAGTGACCGAGACGGCCGGTCACGCGCCGGTGTACCTCCATCAGACGTCGCTCTGGATCAAGGTCATCACGACCGACGGCACGCGCAGCGCGGAAAGCGCGGTCGTGAAGCTCCGCGCCCCGTAGGCTCGGCGCGATGTCGTTGGACGATCCGGCGCGCGCGCAGATGCTGCGCGAGCTCGCGCTCGAGCTGCATCACGGCGGCCATGCGGACGAATCGCGCGACGCATTTGAGCGCTCGCTCGCATTGCTAGAGCGAGCGGGCGACCTGCCGGCGGCGGGAGCCGTGTGCCTCGAGGCCGGCCATCTCGCGTTCAACACCGGCGACGTCACGCGCGCCCATGTGTTGTTCGATCGCGCGCTCGCCGCCGCGAACGGGGTGGACGACGTCTTGTGGTTCACCGCGCACGTCAGTCTCGCCGGACTGCACGCATTTGTGGACGACGCGCCGCACGCGCGCGAACACATCGAGCAGGCCGAACGTTATCGCGGGCCGCGCCCACCCGCGGAGGACTCGCGGCTGCATCAATTCCGCGCGCTCGCATGCGTCGCAGCCGGTGATGCGCACGACGCGGTGCGCGCCTGCGAGCAGGCGGCCGCGATCGCGTCAGCCAGTGGAGACCCGGACGGTGCGGTGCGCGCGCTGGGCAACATCGCGGTCAATCTCGCCAAACTCGGCGCGCGTGACGAGACGCTGCAGCTTTTCGAGCGAGCGCGCAGACTCGTCGGCGAGAGCGGCTCGCACAGCGTGTCGGCAGGATTTTGCCTCATGCAGTACGCGGTCACCTGCCATCGTTTCGGCCTGCTCGAGTGCGCGCGCGAACTGGTCGCGCACGCCTGCGCTATGGGAATTGAGCTGCGCAAATTCGAAATCGTCGCCGCGCGCATCGGCATCGCGATCGGGCTGCTGTTGCTGGATGACGAGCTGGTCGAGCGCAGCGCCGCTCGTGACTTCTTTGAGATCATCGAGGGCCTCGACGAGAGCGCGGTGCCATACGCCGCCTGCGCGTATATCGACTATAGCGTGGCGCGCGGGCGTTTCGACGATGCGCGCGGCATCATCGACCGCACGCTCAACGCCCTCGAGGTCCTGCGCGGCAAACAAACCGAGAACGTGGTCTTCGTGCATATCGCGGTGCACGGCGATCCAGCGCACGTCGCGCGTGCGCGCACGCTGCTCGCCGGGTTGGACGAAGCGCAGCTCGCGCGCGAACACGACACGCGCGCCTACCTGACGCTTTTCGATGCGCGCGTCGCGCTGCGCGAGAACCACGCGTCACAGGCGCGCTCGCTCGCAGCGAGGGCGGCGCAGCAGTTCAGTCAGCTCGGCTGGGACTATTACGAGGCCTTGGCGCGCGAGGTCGCGGGCGAGCGCGACCGGGCGCTCGCGATCTACCGTCGCATCGGCGATGCGCGCGATGTGCGGCGCATGGAGACGGCCCGCAAGCGAGGCCGTCCGCGGTCGGCCGGCCCGGGTGGGATGAGTCCGCGCGAGCTGGAGGTCGGGGCGCTTATCGCGCTCGGCAAGTCCAACCGAGCGATCAGCGAGAGCCTGGCGATCGGAGAGCGTACCGTGGAGTCCCACGCCTCGTCCTTGCTCAATAAGCTTGGCCTCGCATCGCGGGCCGAGCTTATCGCCTATATGGCGCGGGATGGGACGCCGGCCATTTAAATCCGTACCTCTCCCGATTCGCGCGCACTCTCACTTGAGTACTATCTGAGCCAAGCCCGCACGCTCGGGCACCGGTCGAAGCCACTTCGACCGCCCCATCGCAAGAGAGGAATGGCATCAGATGAATAAGGCACACAAACTCAGCGCGCTCGTGCTCGCATTGCTGCTAGGCGCACCCATGCTCGATGTCGTCATCGCAGCGCCGGCGTCTGCCGGCAATTGGACGGCGTCGACGCCGGACGACGGCAACGGCAACTCCGTCTCCGCTGAAGGCACGTCGACGGATACTGTGAACCCCGACGGCAGTGTCACGACCTGCACGCAGAGCACGACGACATGGACGAGCCTCAAGACCGGCCAAGTCGTCAAGACGACCGTGCGCAAACGCTGCGTCACCAAGAAGGCGAAACAGGTGCTCAAGTTGGCATCCGCCGAGGCGACGACCATCAACAACGCCGACGGCACGTCGGATGTGATCGCGAACGATCAGACGGTCAACGGCAACACCTCCGGTTCGGTCGACACCAATCAGCACTTCTCCGCGCCCAACGGTCAGGGTGATGTGCTTGGCGGCGACTCAACCCGCTCGAACTTCGACGGCAGCAAGACGACGAAAGAGCACGATCGCTGGGATCCGGCGTCGGGCACGTGGGTCGCGGTCAACGACCCCCCTGCGCATCACGCCCGCCTGCTCCTTCCGATCCTCGCCGGAGCGCTGCTCATATTCGGCGTGACGCACCACAGCTCGGACAACGTCAGTCCGCAGAACGATACACCGCAACAGCCGCGCACGGAACCGAACCGCTGACCAACGCGTGCGCCAAACGCCGAGGGCCGCTGTGCAGTATGCAGCGGCCTTCGTCATATCTCGCACGAACGCGGGATGCCTAGAGCGGTTCGCCGAAACGCGGCGCGCTCACAGGAGGTCTTGCGCGATGAGAATTCTCGCAGCCGCGTTTACGATGTTTGCCGTGCTGGCGGGCGCCCCCGCGTCGCCGGCTTCGCTCAGCTGGGGCGAAACCGCGACCATGGACTGGACGCATGCAGCGATGATAGCCGTGCACGATGGACCGGCCATTTATCTCATCGGGGACCGCGACAACCTGCACATCTACAACATCGCGGGCAACTCGTGGAGCAAAGGCACGGCGCCGCCACTTAACCAGTATGGGCCGGCGGTGACGATGAATGGCAAGATATACCTGCTCGGCGGCGTGACCGGTCCCAAGATCACGGCAAATTGCGTCGTCTACGACCCGGCGACCGACAAGTGGTCGAGCATCGCGCCGCTGCCGTCGGCGCGGGGCGCGGGCGCGGCCGCGGTCCTGGCTGGGAAGATCCACTTGGTCGGAGGGCGAGCGTATCAAGGCGCGACGCTCGTCGACGTCAACGACCACCTCGTCTACGATCCGGTGACGAATGCGTGGCACAGCTCGACGCCGATGCCGACCTCGCGGGACGGGCTTGCGCTTGTGGCGGACCAGTCGGGCAGCCGCCTGTTCGCGATCGGCGGCTTCAACGAGCAGACTCGCAACCCGTCTGGCAAAACCGAGATCTACAGCCTTAAGACCAAAGCGTGGTCGCAAGGCGCGCAGATGCCGACGCCGCGTTTTACGTCAGGTTCTGCGCTTGTGAATGGCGTCATCTACATCCTCGGCGGCAGCACCACCACCGCGATGTATTCAAACGTCGACGCGTACACGATTGCGGCCGATCATTGGAAGACCATCGGCGGGATGCCGGCCTCGCGACCGCTCGAAAGCGCGGTTGCGGTGAGCGGAACGATCTATGCGACAGGCGGGGACCTGTGCCGAGCGAGCGCGTGCTATAAGACCAACAAGTTCTGGACGCTGACGCCTTAGATATGCAGCAGGTGTGACTTGCCCACGGTATGGTTGAGCTGCGAGATCTGCGCAGTCAGATCGCGCAACGTCGCGCGCATGTCGTCGATGCCGGCCTGAGTCTTCTTGAGCTCCCCGTTGGTGAGGCTCAAACTTTGGTTTCCACTCTGGGCTACGTGCAACGACGCGCCCAGTTGCTGATCGGTGAAGGAGAGCGCCCGGTTCGCGAGCAGGAGCTGATGGTTCGTCTCCGCCAAGCCGCGGTCCATGTGGACGAGCGTCGCGTTCATGCGGTCGAGTGTGGCGAGTTTGGCGTTCATCGACAGCAAGACGACGAGGAAAAATAGCGCGAGCAGCGCGAGAGCCGCGCCGATCGCGATGGCCGCGAGGGACGGCAGCTTTACGGCGGCTGACGGCGTGTTGACGGCTGGCGCGGCCTGTTCCACCCGTCCGTTATACCCGAGATTTGGGAGCGTTGACTGAGTCTAGGCTGAAAGGCCGGTTTTCATCTGTTCAGGTTGGCGTAGCGAACGCAGCAGCTCGAGCGCCTCAGGCAGGCAGAACTGCTCGCCGACGTAGGTCGCGACAAATCGTCCGCCGCGAATGGTTCCCTGCAGCTCCAAGCGGCGTAAGGTGATGAGGCAGTCGCGCCAGGCAGGCGCCAGCGTCTCCTCCTTGATCGCGTCGCGGAACAGGATGCCTCGCCGCGCCAGCAGTTGGTGCACAAAAGCCTCGAGCTGCGCGTCGTGCTCGGCGAGCGCCGTCGCGCTCGCGGCACGCGCCGCGGGCGGGCGCAACAGCGCCCAGCGCCCTGCTGCGTTGCGCGGTCGCGCCGGGTTGAGACGCCCTAAGGCGAGGCGTCGTCGCGGATCGATGAGCGCGCGCAGGTTATCGAAGCCGTCGGCGGTGACTTCGCCGGCGGCCACAAGCTCCCACAGACCGTCTTCGACTTCGCTCGCGAGCCTGCCCGACAAACGCACGATGTCCGCGAAGAATGAAGCGCCGTTCTGCGCGATGGCGTCGCGCACATCCAACGCGGCCGCGGACAAGGACGCGTCGCCCGCCGTCGCGCGCGACCTGCGCGCGCGTGAAAGAAGCCAGTCCGCATCCTGGCGCAGGAACAGTGAGACGGGCGCGATGCGCGACGGCCGTACGCGGCGCGTGCGTTCGTTCGCCGGCTCGTCAAAAGCGGGATGCGGCGAGAGGCGGCCCCACATCACTTCGCCCGATGCGCACAAGCGGTCGAGATATTCCGGATCGTAGTGCGCGACACGAGCCGGCAAGATCTCTCGTTCCCAGGCTGAGGCCGCGAATTCCAGTCCTTGCAGTTGTTTGATGACCTGCAGCGTGCCGTCGACGCCGTGCAGCTGCGTGCCGGGTGCGAGGTGCTGCCAGGTTTCCAGGAACTGCTGATAGCGAAGCGTGCTGACCGGTTCGATCTCGCGGCGCAGGGCGCCAAGCGTGCGGCGGTGTATTCGCGCGAGCACGCGCCGGTTGCACCATTCGTGTTCGGTGCCCTGATGGAACGAACCGCGCAGCACTTGACCTTCGGTCTCGAGACGCACGAGCGCCGCTTCCACGAGATGCTGTTCCAGTTCCAAGATCTGCGCAAGCCGCGCAGCCGTGATCGGACCGATCGACTCCATCCAGCCGCGCACGATGTGCGTGACGGCGTCCTCGATCGCGGGCTCTTGAGCCCGTCCATGGGCAGCGTTGAAAATCGCCAGACGCTCGGCCGGCACCCAATACGCCGCGCTGGCGACATGCTGCACGGACGCGCGCTGTGCGCCGGCGAGCACCTCGAAGTAACCCTGCCATGCCGACACGTCGCGGGATTCGCCGGCCTGCGGGCTCGGCAGCTGCACGAGCGTCAGCAGCGCGTCGTGCAGCTCATCGGCGTCACGAACGACCGGCCACGATTCGTCGGCGACGGCCGCGATCGCGTCGGCGTCGAGCGCACCGGCGCCCATCGTGAGGTCTGCGCGCACGCTGTTGCGCAGTTGCACCGCGCGTGCGCGCCGCTCTTCGAGCGGCGCGTCGTCGAGATACGCGAACGGATTCGCGTTCAGGATCTCATGCGCGAACTTCGAGGGTTCCGCGGTCTCGACGGCCAGCGCCCGGACCGAGCCGTCGCGGATGCCGCGCAAGACCTCTTTGAGGCCGTCGATGTCCATCGCCTCGTGCAGGCAATCGTGGATCGCTTCGGCGACGAGCGGGTGGTCCGGTATGCGCACTGCTTCCCCGCCTAGGTTTTCAGGACACGCGGCCTGGTCGGGAAAGACGGCGGCGAGCAGATCGTCGGCGCGCATGCGCTGGATGTTGGCCGGCACCTTGCGGCCTCCGCGGAAGCGCGGCAGGGCTAAGAAGCGCTGCGCGTCCCAGCGCCAGCGCGCGGTGAACATCGGCGAGGGCAGCATAGCCTGGATGAGCACATCCTCAACGCTCGGCTCCTTGAGGAAGCCGAAGACGGATGCGAGGGGAAATGCGTGCTGTTCGCTCAGCGAGATGACGATGCCGTTGTCCGTCGCCGCCGACTGCAACTCGATGTTGAACGAGCGGCAAAAACGCTTGCGCAGCGCCAATCCCCACGCCCGGTTGATGCGCGCGCCGAGCGGAGCGTGGATCACCAACTGCATGCCGCCCGACTCGTCGAAGAAGCGTTCGGCGATAACGCACGCGGTCGCGGGAACGGCTCCGAGCGCAGCCTTCCCTTCCATTATATACTGCACGGCCTGCTCGGCTCCGAGGCGGTCGAGACCGCACTCGCGCTCGAGGTACTCGACAGCCGCCGCCGGCGCCTGCGCGAGCTCTGCGATGCGCTCGCGCAGCCGCGACAGCTCCTGCGATAGTTCGCGCGTCCGTCCCGGCGCCTCGCCGCGCCAGAACGGTATGGTCGGCGGGGCGCCGTGCGCATCGTCGACGCGCACGCGTCCTTGCTCGACGCGCCTGATGCGCCACGAGTTCATGCCAAGTAGGAAGATGTCGCCCGCCAGACTTTCGACGGCGAAGTCTTCGTCCACCGTACCGACGACCGTCCCCTCGGGCTCAGCCACGACCGCGTAGGCGCTCGTATCGGGAATCGCGCCGCCCGACGTGATCGCGGCCAGGCGCGCGCCGCGCCGGCCCCGCACTCTGCCGTGCACGAGATCGCGATGCAGCAAAGCGCTCGCGCGTCCGCGCGAGGTCGCGATGCCGTCGGCGAGCATCGCGAGCACCGCATCGAAGGCTGCGCGCGACAACGAACGATACGGGTGCGCGCCGCGCATCAACTCGTAAAGGTCGTCCTCTTTCCAGTCGGCCGCGGCGCACGCCGCGACGATCTGTTGCGCCAAGACGTCGAGCGCGTTGGTCACGGGCTCGAGGCGGTCCAGCGCGCCCGTGCGGATCGCTTTGACGATCGCCGCGCACTCCATGAGGTCGTCACGCGTTGTTGGGAACAAAATTCCTTTGGGGCGGGCGCCGACCCAGTGCCCCGAGCGCCCGATGCGCTGCAAGGCGACGGCGATCGAACGCGGCGACCCGATCTGTATGACCAAGTCGACCGAGCCGATATCGATGCCAAGCTCGAGCGATGCGGTCGCGACGACGGCGCGCAACTCGCCCTGCTTGAGGCGTCGCTCGGTTTCGAGCCGTATGTGGCGCGCCAAACTGCCGTGATGCGGCATCACGGTGCCCGCGCCCAAGCGCTCGACCAAGTTGTGCGCGACGCGTTCGGACAGCCTGCGCGTGCTGACGAAGATCAGCGAGGTGCGGTGTTCGCTGATGAGCTGCGCGAGGCGGTCGTAGATCTCGGCCCACATCTCGTTGCTTGCGACGGGTCCGAGTTCGTCGCGCGGAACTTCGACCGAAAGGTCCATTTCGCGGCGGTGCCCGATGTTGATGACCTCGGCCGCCGGACTGAGAAACCGCGCGATTTCTTCCACCGGCTTCACCGTCGCCGACAGGCCGATGCGCTGGGGCTTGGAGCCGCCGTTTTCCATGACGAGCTGATCGAGGCGCGCGAGCGACAGCGCGAGATGAGGTCCCCGCTTGTTCGGCACCAGCGCGTGGATCTCGTCGAGGATCACCGTCGAAATCGTGCGCAGCGCCTCACGCGAGCGCGCGGCGGTCAAAAGGATGAACAGCGATTCGGGGGTCGTCACGAGGATGTGCGGGAGACTTGTGAGCATGCGCGCGCGGTCGCGCATGGTCGTGTCGCCCGTGCGCAACGCCACACGGATCGGCTCGAGCGCGACGCCATGCAGTTGGGCAAGAGCGGTGATCTCTGCGAGCGGCCGCTCCAGATTCGTGTGCACGTCGTTGACGAGCGCTTTGAGGGGCGAGACGTAGAGGATCTGCGTTTGCGCCGCCAGTCCGGTGCGCGCCGCACGCAGCAGACGATCGACGGCGACTAAGAACGCAGCCAGCGTCTTGCCGGATCCGGTGGGGGCGCTGATAAGCACATCGCTTCCAGACTGGATGCGGGGCCAGCCGGCGATCTGCGGCGCGGTGGGGCCAGCGAAGCGTCCGGCAAACCACTCTTCGACGAGCGGATCGAAAGCGGCGTGCGTCCCTGTGTTTTGTTCCAAGATCATCGAACGCAAGCGTTTCGCGGCGACGGCGCAGATTTCCGGCACAAGGTCGCGTGCTTTGGGCTAGCGATTTTGAGGCGTTTAGGGCGAGCGGAACGCGATCGCACCCACAATACCGCAGGCGAGAATCAACAACGCCGGATTGATCTTCGTACGCAGCACGAGCGCGAGCATCGCCGCCGCGATCACGGCTGCGATGATGTTGAATTGGACGAGTTCGCCGGCCACTTTGCCAAAGTCAAGCGACGTCTTGCCGAACGTTATCGCGCCCGCGAGCATGAGCCCGAGCGCCACCGGCGCCAAGCCATGCTGAATCGAATCACGCCACGGCCAGTTCGCAAGCCGCGTCCATAGGCGGCCCACGCCCAACGTCAGCAATCCGGTCGGTGCATAGAACGCGAGCAGCACCGCGAGTGCGCCGAGCGGTCCGGCAACGAACTCGCCGACAGCCGCGACCATGTTCATGTTCGGACCCGGCGCCATCTGTCCGATCGAATAGAAGTGCACGAGCTGCGCGTCGGTCAGCCAATTGTGCACGTGCACGGTCAGCGTTTGCATTTCGGGGTACGCCGCCATACCGCCGCCGACGGTGAGCAGCGAGATATACGCGAAGACGGCGATAAGAGACGGTATCTGGTTCATTGGGCCCTCGATCGCTCGGCGGCGCCACCAGGACGATAGATGATCGTCGCCGCGATGCCAAGCGCGATCAATGCATACAGCACCGAGACGTGGAGCCGGTTCACCAGCAGCACGGCGGCGGCCAAGAACAGCAGATCCCACCATCCGCGCATCGTCTTGCCTGCGAGTTGGAAGAACGTCGCGAAGATGAGGCCGGTCGCGCCCGCAGCGACGCCCTTCAGCGCCGCATCGACCAACGGTCGTTCGTGGTGCATGCCGTACAAGACGCCGGCCACGGTCATCAAGATCGCGCCGGGTAAGATGACGCCGACGACTGCAGCGAGCGCGCCAATCCAGCCGCACAGGCGGTCACCCGCCAGAATAGCCATGTTGGTCGTGTTCAAGCCCGGCAGCGATTGACTGATCGAGAACAATTCGAGGAAGCTCTTGTCGTCGAGCCACTTCGTTTTGGCGACCAACGTGGAGCGCAAGTATGCGACCGCGCCGCCGCCAAAACTTGTGGCTCCGATGATAAGGAACGCGACGAAGAGATCTTTGACCGAGACCTTCTGTGCGGCGGCCGCGATCTGCGGCGCTGCGCCGGACGCGGTGGCGTCACTCATGTCGAGCTCCTCAACGTTGGCCGATGCACCGTCTGAACGACGGTGCACGTAGGTCCGGAGGCCTTCGCGCACAGTTTTCCGAGTCCTAGAAGAAGAGGCGGTGGACACACGGCAAGTAGCATCTCGCGCGTTGCCGAAGCGCGCCGACATGGCCAAGGACTTCACGTTGAGCAAGTCGCGCTTCGAGGCGTTCTCGGACGGCGTTTTCGCCATCGCGATCACGCTGCTCGTCTTGGAGTTTCATCTGCCCGCGTTTGAAAGCGCTCCGACCCGAACGGATGAACTGCACGCGCTCGCCGGCATCTGGCCGCAGTACCTCGTCTATTTCGCGAGCTTCGCCACCATCGGCATCATGTGGCTCAACCATCACGCGCAATTCCGGCACCTCGAACGGATCACGTACGGCATGGTCGTCGCGAGTCTCGCGCTGCTGCTGTTCGTGTGTTTGATACCGTTTGCAACCGAGGTGCTCGCGAAGTTCGGCATCAACAACGTCACAGTCGTCTATTACGGTATTGTGCTGCTCGGCTGCACGCTCGGCTACAATCTCGTCTACTGGCAGATCCTCGCGGCGCATCCACAGCTGCCGCGCCGCCCGCTGCTGTGGAACGTCGTCGGCGTATCGGTGTATCCGCTGGCGACGATCATCGCCTATTTCGCACCATACGCCGGCATCGGCTTGTTCGCGCTGCTCGCGATCTTCTATATGCTGCCGAGCAACGTCGCCGCCGTCGCCTTCCGCCCGAAGTAAGAACGATGCCGTTCGTGCTGCTCGCCGTCCTCGGCCTCATCGTCATCGTCGTCAGCATCAGCAACCGCATCGGCGTCGCGTATCCGATCCTCTTGCTGCTCGCCGGCATGGCGGTCGGCTTCATCCCGGGCTTTCCCGCCATCGCGCTGCCGCCCGAGCTCGTGCTCGTCATCTTCTTGCCGCCGCTGCTGTATTGGGAGAGCGTCACCGCGCCGGAAAGCGAGTTCCGCGCCAGCGCATGGTGGATCTTCCAGCTCGCGTTCGGGTTGGTGATCGTCACCACGGTCGTGGTGGCGGCGGTGACGCATGCGCTCGTGCCCGCCATCGGATGGGCGGCTGCGTTCGTGCTCGGCGCTGCGGTGTCGTCCACGGACGAGGTCGCATTTGCGCCGATCGTCGACCGCCTGCCCCTGCCCCGTCACGTCGTCGCCACCATCGAGGGCGAGAGCCTCGTCAACGACGCGACCTCACTCGTGCTCTATGCGGTTGCGATCGGCGCGGCGGTGAGCGGCGCGTTTTCGCTCATGCAGACAGTCGGCGCGCTCGCGCTCTCGGTCGCCGGCGGCGTCGCCTTGGGCGTCGCTGCCGGTTTCATCGCGGTGCAAGCATGGCGTTTCACGCCGGACCCCGCGTTGCAGGCGGTCATCTCGATCTCCGTGCCTTACCTGGCATATTTGCCCGCCCATCTCATCGGCGCATCGGGCGTGCTCGCGGTTGTCGTGACCGGACTGTTCGTGAACCGTTTCACCCCGCGCGTGCTTACCCCGTCCGCGCGCGAGCGCGCGAGCGGCTTCTGGGTCACGGCGGTGTTCGTGACCAACGCGGTGATCTTCGTGCTCGTCGGCATGCAGTTCCATGCGATCGTCACACGCCTTGGACATTACACGGTCGGCGCGCTCATCTGGTACGGCGTCGCAGTCAGCGCGACGGTGATCGTCCTGCGCCTCGCCTGGGTCTTCGCTCAGGGCCTGTTGCCGATCACGAACGAACCCGAGCACGTCGAAGGCAAGGCGGACTGGTCGCACGTCGCGCTGCTGGCGTGGTCGGGAATGCGCGGCGGCATCACCATTGCGGCGGCTCTGGCTATTCCGCTGACCGCAGCGGGCGGGCCGTTTCCCGGGCGCGACCTCATCATCTATTTGACGTTCTGCGTGCTGCTTGCGACGCTGGTGGGTCAGGGCGGGACCATGCCGCTGCTCATCCGCTGGCTGCATGTCACCGCGGATGACGTCGACGCGCGCGAGGAGCGCACGGCGCTGGCGCAAACCGCGAGCGCGGCGGTGGCCGAACTCGACCGCCTTGCGAAGACCGGCGATCTGCCGGACGGCGTCGTCGAGCAGCTGCGCCGGCGGTTCAAGGCACGCATGTGGGAATTTGGCGCGCTGGACGGCGATGCGCGCAAGGCCGCGAGGACCAACGAGCTCTATCGCAAAACGGCATGCGCGCTGCTCGATGCCCAGCGCAAGGCGCTCATCGATTTGCGCGATCGCGGCAAGATCGACAACACCGTCATGCGCAGGATACAGCGTCTGCTCGATCTCGAGACCGAGGAGGTTCAGCTGTTGGGGAGTGCCGGGGGCAGAAGCGACCTGGAAGCCGGTGAAGATGAGTGAGCAAACGGGAACCAATGCGTTTGCGGACCGCGTTGTTCAGGCAGGAGGCTGCGACCTATGAAACGGCTCGGTTTCGTCGCGTTGCTGACGGCATGCGCGCTCGCTTGGTGCATGGCTGTTCCGGCCGCTGCAGCGTCTGAGTTCTACATCCGCATTCAGGGGCCGAAACCGGTACGCGTTCCGGCGCTGACCGGCCGCGGCGGCGGGGCGGCGATCGCGTTTGAGAACGATCTGACGATCGGCAGCGCGACGGGCGGTGCAGGGACTGGCAAAGTGAAGTTCGGCGAAATCACTATTACGAAGGAGCCCAAGAACTCAGGCGCGCTCTCGAGCGCGATCGCCGGCGGCTCCCCGGAATCGAAACCCGTCAACGCTGCGCCGCTCATGCGTCAGACCGTGACGGTCGGCTGCGCAGGCTTCGAAGTGCAGGCCGACTATGGCAAAGGTCCCGTGCACGGCGTCCTTGCAAGTCAAAGCGTCGATGGTTTGTGCATTTTCGCCGTGCCCATGAGCGCTTCGCCGGCGGATGCGATCGTGCGCGTGGGACTTTCCAGCGTACCGCCCGGCTGGTCGTTCAACAGTCAGCCGCAGTCGCGGTGCATCCGCGCCGGCGAGACGCTCGACGGCGCGCTTGCGGAAACGCAGGCGATCTTCAGCTTCCAATGGAGTCCCGTCCGTGCGGCCGCGCCGGGAGCACCCTGCGGAAGGACTTAGCCGGGGCTAGATCAGCGGCGATTCGTCAAGCCGTCGCAGACGCGACCGCATCCGCGAGTGTGAATCGCCCGCCTTGGCGTGAGGGCAGCACCGGTACCCACGCCGGATCGGCAGAGCGGTATGACGTCGGGTCGGCGTCGATGACGCCGCTGAGCACCTCTGCGACGATCGTGCCCCCGACCTCGCCCAAGCGCTCGCCGTTGTGGCGCACCGATGCTTCCTTTAAGATGTAGTACCACAGAGGCGTCTCGGAGCGCCAGCCGTAGTCGCCCAATCCCACCTCAGCAGGCGTGAGCGGCTGGGCGCCGATGTGCCGGGCGATAGTTTCTCCTGATGGGAGATTCAGCGCGCGGGCGCGCGTCAGATCGCGGCATGCGAGCGAGTGGAACTCGGGCAGGGGCGTCTGCCCGACGACGCTCTCAGGCAGGTCGATGAGCGTGTGCGCGACGCGCGGCTCGATCCGTTTGCTCGCCTGCGGCTGGGATCCGGCATCGAGCGCGAAGAAGCGCCGCCAGTCGACGACATGCGCGCTTGGCAGGGAACGCCCACCGGCAAGATCGGGGTACACCGCAGCTCGGGTGCGCTCGTTGAGCCGGTATGTGACGCGCACTTGTGCGTGCCCGAAACGGTAGGCCGCATCGGCGAATTCGACCGGGATGTACGAATGTGCCGGCCGGAAGAACCGCCGGCCGTTGCGCACGATGTCACGCATCAGATCGTCGCCGACGGTGAGCGGCAAGAACTCATTGAGCACGATCCACTGCAGGTGCCAGCGCAGGTTGCGCTGCGCCTGTCCGAAGACGTCGTGTGCCGCGGCGCCTTCGTCGCGCACGCGTTCGACGAAGCGGTTGTGCAGTTTGAGCATGATGAGGTGGAGCTGCACGATGATATGGTGGACATCGTTTCGCGGATCGCCGATGAGCGCGCGTCCTTGGCTGTTCCGCGGCACGTCGCTGCGCGCGCCGGTCTCGTCGACGCCGAGCAAGAACTTGTCGGGATCGTCCGCATCGTACATGTACGGCGCTCCTGACGGTCCAAGGCCGTACAACGATTCAAAATTGAGCGCGGGTGTGCGGAAGTTGTGGATCCGGCGCAGACTCGCATGCGCGGCCAGCAGGCTGCGATCGGCGGTGAGGTCGTGGGCGAGCATATGTCCGAACATCGTGTGCCCGGCTGGAATTTTGGGGTTGTCGGATGATGGATCGTCGACGGTGACGTCGAGCGCGGAGCCCGCACGTCCCAACGCGAGCAGATCCTTTTCTTCACAGTGCAGCGGCGCAAGGTCCGGGAACATACGGCCGTATTTGCCGCCCGCGCCGGCGGACAGATCGGGCTTCAGGCGCAGATCGAGAACGCAGCTCTGGAGGCTCATCCTGTCGAGCCTTGGCGTTTGCGATGAGAGCGCTCCTCCTGGCAAGGCGATGGGGTCCAAGCCGGGCAAGTACAAGCGTATGAAGATGTGTTTCGCAGCGCTCGCGGCGGCGGCGTCGATCGTCGTTGCGGTCGGGCCGGCGCGGCCGGCAGAGACGCCGCCTCCGCCGCCGCCCTCGCCGGCGGGCACGGTCGTACCGGCATCGGCATCGCCCACTGCGCTGCAGACCGCGGCGCCAAGCTCGGCGTGGACGGCTCCGCCGGACTCGATCACCCATCACACGCTGCAATTGGGCGGCAAAACCATCGCGTATACCGCCGTTGCCGGCACGATCGCGTTGCGCAACGCGCAGGACGAGCCGTCAGCGTCGATCTTCTACGTCGCATACAGCATGGACGGGGCACCGGCGCGCCGCCCCGTGACGTTCTTGTACAACGGCGGCCCCGGCTCGTCGACGATCTGGCTGCACCTGGGCTCCTTCGGGCCGCGCCGCGTCGCAGCGGGAAATGCGGCACCGTCGCGCGGCGCCCCGTATGACTTCACGACCAACCAATACAGCTTGCTCGATCGCACCGACCTGGTCTTCATCGACGCGCCCGGTACGGGCTTTTCCCGGCTTCTCGGCAAGAGCGATCCGAAAGATTTCTATGGCATCGACCAAGACGCAGCCGCGTTCGGGCAGTTCATCCAGCGCTATCTTTCGCAATATGGCCGTTGGAACTCGCCAAAGTTCCTGTTCGGCGAAAGCTATGGCACGACGCGCTCGTGCGTCGTGGCTTCATATCTGCACGATCGCGGAATCGATGTGAATGGGATCGTGCTGCTGTCCTCCGCGCTGAATCTCCCCGTGCTCTTCGGTGCCGGTGACGGCATCGACGCGACCTATTTCACCTATCTGCCGACCGAGACAGCCGTCGCCTGGTATCAGCACAAGCTGCCGCAAAGCGGCGACCTTGCAGCCGTGATCCGCAGCTCCGAGTCGTTCGCGCTCGGTGACTATGCGTCGGCGCTGGCGCAAGGCTCGAATCTTCCGAGCGCACGGCGTGCACAGATCGTACGCCGGCTGCACGAATTGACGGGGATAAGCGAGGCGTATCTGGCGCGCACCGATCTGCGCATCGGCCCTGAACAATTCGAAAAGCAGCTGCTCGGCGGCAATGCCGAAGTGATCGGCCGCTACGACGGCCGCTACACGGGCACCGCGTGGGACCGCACCGCTCAGGTCCCGGAATATGACCCGTCGTACAGCGACGTCGCATCCGCTTACATCTCGACGTTCAACGACTACGTGCGCAAAGACTTAGGCTATCGCACCGACGCGCAGTACATGCCGTTGCGCGGGGGGTTGGACTGGGACTTCCGGCGCAAGAGCGGCTCCTTTGGCGACGTGTTGCCCGACCTCGGGCGCACGCTGACCGAAAATCCGCGACTGCGTGTGTTCTCGGCCAACGGATACTTCGATATGGCGACGCCATTCTTCCAGACCGAATATCTCTTGGATCACATGGGCATCGACCAGGCGCTGCACAACCACATCACATTTGGTTTCTACCAGTCGGGGCACATGGTCTATGTCAACCCCAGCGCGCTCGCGGTGTTCCATAACGATCTCGAGCGCTGGTACGATTCCGTGCTTGCGTTGCCTTAACTCTTAACGTATTCTCATCAGCGTTTTCCCGTGCATCTCAGCATGGCGCGGTACACTATGCGTGGGAGAAATGATAGCATGGACAAACTCATTGCAAGCATCGCAGCGGCAGCGGCCCTCGCGGCGCTTTCAGCTGCGCCATCGCTGGCCGACGCGCGAGCGACGACCGCGACGTACCACACCTCCCTCGTGCAGACCGGCGTGCTCGCCGCGCCCGGCGCATACGAAGGGACTCTGCAGCTGACCACCTCGCCCGATGGTATCGTCAGCGGGTGGTACACACCGCAGGATAGCGGCACGCCGCTGGCGGTCACCGGCGGACTGAGCAACGGAGCGATGTGGCTCGACATCGGCGACAACGGCGAATTGCACGTCAACGCGGCGGTCGAGAACGGCGGTGCGCTGACCGGAACCGCGACAGAGCTGCCGGGCTTTGTCACGATCGCCGGCACTATCGGGGCGAGAACATACGACTTCGCCGCAGCTCCGGTATCGAACGGTTAACCGCAGCCGCGACGCACACAGCCCGAAGGCAAGGCGCCTTCGGGCTTTTTCTTTGTTGCAGGAGCGCCTGGCGGACGCAACACACTTCCACACGTATGGATGCCACGTCTTATCGCTGGCCGGTGGGAACGCGCGCGGCGCTCAAGCGCTTCGATCCGGGCGACACCGGCGGATATGCGGACAAAGACGCGGCCAAGCACAAGCTCAAAGCGGATATCAAGAAGCTCGCCGCGTTGCAAGACGTCCTCGCCGCATCCGGCGCGCACGGCATCCTCATCATTCTGCAGGGGATGGATTCTGCAGGCAAAGACAGCGCCATCAAACACGTCATGACCGGCGTGAACCCACAGGGCGTCGAGGTGCACGGCTTTCGCGAGCCGACTGAGGAGGAGCGAAAGCACGACTACCTGTGGCGTTGCGTGCGCCGACTGCCGGAGCGCGGGCGCATCGGGATCTTCAACCGCTCGTATTTCGAAGAGGTCCTTATCGTGCGCGTGCATCCCGAGCTCTTGGGACAGCCGCTGGCCCGGCACGCCAATGCCGCGTTCTGGCGCCGGCGCTACCGCGAGATCAACGACTTCGAGCGTTACTTGGCCGAGAACCGCATCCAGGTCATCAAGTTCTTCATGCACATCTCGAAAGCCGAGCAGGCAGAGCGCTTGCTCGACCGCCTCAAACGTCCGGACAAGCACTGGAAGTTCTCGTCCTCCGACGTTTCGCAGCGGGCCTCGTGGGACCGGTACATGAAGGCCTACGAGGACATGCTCAACGCGACGAGCACGGCGTGGGCACCGTGGTATATCATCCCCGCGGATCACAAATGGTTCGCGCATGCGGTCGTGGCCGACACGCTTGTGCGCAGGCTGCAAGCGCTGCACCTCACTTATCCGCGTCTCGATCCCGCGATGCGCAGGACGTTACGCGCGGTCGAGCGCCGGCTCAAGGCCGGATGAGCACGACGCTCGCACCGCCCACCGTCCAAGATGCGCGCGCCGCCGCCGCGCGCATCGCTCCATACGTCAGACGTACGCCGCTCATCGCGCACGGCGGCCTCACGTACAAAGCTGAATTCCAGCAAGTGACGGGTTCGTTCAAGCCGCGCGGCGCGTTCAACGCGGCGCTGCAGCTCTCCGAGGATGCGCGCGCGCGCGGCCTGGTCGCGGTCAGCGGCGGCAATCATGGATTGGCGGTCGCCCATGTCGGTCGCAGGCTCGGCATCCGCGCCACGGTTCTCATGCCGAAGAGCACGCCGGCGTGGATGGTCGATCGCGCAAAAGCGGATGACGCAGAAGTATTGCTCTTCGATTCGATCGGCTTGGCATTTGCGGAGATGGAGGCGCGCACATCCGCCGGGCAAACGCCGTTGCACCCCTTCGATGACGCGCGCGTCATGGCGGGTCAGGGAACGATCGCGCTCGAGCTTGATGAAGACGTCCCCGACCTCGCGCAGGTCGTCGTCTCCATCGGCGGCGGCGGTTTGATCGGCGGCATCGCGGCGGTGATCAAGGCGCTGCGGCCCGGCGTGCGCGTCTATGGCGTTGAGACCCAGGGCGCCGATGCGATGCGCCGGGCGCTCGACGCCGGGCATCCCGTGCAGCTCGCGGCCATCACCTCGATCGCACGCACGCTGGGCGCGCCGGCGGTGAGCGAACGAACGCTCGCCGCGACGCGCGCGCTCGTCGATGAGGTGGTGGTCGTGAGCGATGCGCAGGCGGTTCGATCGCTGCTGCAGCTGCGCGCAGAGCTCGGCGTCGACGTCGAGCCGGCGTCATCGTGCACGCATGCAGCGCTGAGCGCGGGCTTGATCCCGCAACCGGCGAGCGGCAGCACCGTCGTCATTCTATGCGGCTCCAATGTGGGCCGTGACGAGATCGAGCAATGGCGTCTGCAATTCGGTCTTTGAGCGCCCGAGCGTGACGATAGGCGTGACAGGGGCGCTTAGCGCGCTGGCTGCGCTGCTCGCAGCGTCGCCTGCAGCGACGTCTGTTCCCGTGCGCACGGTCACGCTGACGCCGGTCGAATACGCAAACGCCTTTAGCACCGCGTGCGGCTCGCCGCAGCCGCCGGCCGCGCATCCTGCGAACACCGTTTTCGTCGGCGGGATCATCAAGAACGGGAATGTCTGCTCGCTCTACCAGGGATTGATCCGCTTCGATCTTGACGGCTTGGACGCCGCCTCGATCGTGAGCGCGCGTCTGTTCTACCAAGCAAAACAGGATTATTTCGCCGACGGCGCGCCCGATCGCAACCGCGCGCTGTGCATCGGCTCGATCGGCACGCTCAAGCAGAGCTGGAGCTCGGAGGAGAAGTCGATCACGCCGATCCTGTCACAGGACGAATCGCTGCACGCGCCGCGCACCAATCTCAAAGGTCCGCCGATCGACGTCACGCCGTTGTTGAAAACGCGCCTTGATGAGATCAAGACCAACGGTCTCGCGTTCGACGGCACCGTCGAGAACATCGCGACGAAACACTGCTTGGCTGCGATCGGACAGATCGAGCTGCGCCTGTCGATCGTCGCCGCGCCTTCGATGTGAGCGGGAAAATCAGCGCGTCGCTAGAGCTTGACGGTGGCGGCGAGCTGTACATGCGCCGTCACGCCCGGCGCTCCGGGCGACATCGCATGCGACGCACCGTCGCTGTGGAAGACGACGGTGATGAGGCTTCCTGTGGTCAGCGGCGGTGTGACGAGCAGCATCACACGCGCGGTTCCTCCGGCATCGGCGACGACTGAGTTACCCGTACCTGCGCCGTCAAGCGGCAGGTCGGAGCCAGGCGAATCCGGAGTGCGGTTGACGAAGACGCTATAGACGCCGTAGCGCGACAATCCATGCAGCGAAATACTGACTTGTTGCGCCGATGCGTTGATCGGCTCGATCACCAACGTTCCACCCGCGCTCATCCATTGCCCGATCGTGACGCCCAGCGGTGCGCCGCGCGCGTTGAACAACGGCATGGTCGGCGGATCTGCCGAGACCTGTGCGGGCCGCAAGCCTGCGTCGTGGTCGATGCCTTCCTGGCCGACTCCCGGCTGCGCGGTCGCGTCTTTGACGAAGACCTGCGGATCCGCCAGCGCCGCGCCGGCGCCCTGAGCGGCCACCCAGGAATACGGCACAAATGTCAACGTGACGGCTGCGACAACCGCGATCATAGTCAAGCGATTGGCGCTGCGTGCGCGCGCCCCTGGTGCGCAAAAAGGAAGCGGCCGAGAAACTCGGCCGCTCGCAAAGAGCCGGCAATGCCGCGGTTCGTCGAACGATCCTGGCGCTGCCGCGGCTCCGTCAGGCGGCCGGCAAGCGCCGGCCTGTCAGCGCGCGGATGATGAGCAGCAGCACCACGCCGCCGATGAATGCGACGAGGATGCTCCACAAGTTCAGACCCGTCGCGCCGATGTGTCCGAACGTGTTGAACAGCCATCCGCCGATGATGGCGCCGACGATGCCGATGATCATGTCTCCGAGCACGCCGCCGGGTCCCTCGCCCGGTACGACGGCTTTAGCGAGGAAGCCGGCGATGATGCCGACCACAATCCAAGCGATGATGTCCACGTTGCTGCAAGCTCCTTTTAGGCGACCAGCCTGTAGGGTATATACTCAGATGTGCACCAAGTCAAACGTAGTTCGCCCGAGCTACGAGGTCCCGCACTCCAATACTTGATGATCGTCGGGCTGTTCATCGCCGCATTCGCGGTGATTCTCGTGTGGCACCCGTGGCAGCAGAAGAACGTGCGTGGGTTGCCGACCGAGGTCGCGCCGACGACGGCGCACGCGAGCGCCGCTCGCTAAGACGCCGCGAGCGCGGCCGCGCGGTTTGGGAAAAAGCGCAGAGCACGATCGATGCCGCTCAGTTCGAAGACGCGCGCGATGCGCTGATTCGTGAGGACGAAGCGCACGTCGCTGCGCTCGGAACGTGCGGCACGCAGCATTTCGATGACCGCGTAGATGCCGCCCGAATCGATGAATTGCAGCGCGTCGAAGTCGAGCACGAGCAGCCGGCAGCCGCGCCCTAGCTGATCGCGCATGACGCTTTCGAAAACGGGCACGGCCTCCAAGTCGAACTCGCCGTGGAGCTCGAGCAGCACTGCCGGGCCACGGGCGGCAAACGCGATGGTGAAATTCATCATTTGCCAGGTTTTTCCCGAGCCGTCAGCGCCCCAAACGGGTACGCGAGCGATGCGGAGGAGCAGACACGATGGCAGAGCTTGGACATCTCAAAGTAGCCGCGCTTGTCACAGACGGCGTCGAAGAGGCAGAACTGACGGAGCCCGTCAAGGCGTTGCGCGAGGCCGGAGCAGACGTCGAGCTGATCGGGCTTGACGAGAATCCGGTGCAAGCCTTGCGCCACATAGACAAAGCGTCACGGATTCCGGTCGATCGCTCGATAGACGGCCTCGACGTCGGCGACTACGATGCGCTGTTGTTGCCCGGCGGTGCCGTCAATGCCGATCGTATGCGCGCCGATGACCGGGTGACGGGTGCGATCCGCCAACACGATGCAAAAGGCAAACCGATCGCGGCCATCTGCCACGCGCCCTGGGAGCTGATCTCGGCCGGCGTCGTCGAGGGGCGCAAGATCACCAGCTATCATACGATTCAGGACGACGTCCGCAACGCCGGCGGGCACTGGGTCGATGAGGCCTGCGTGGTCGACGGCAACTGGGTCACATCGCGCAAGCCCGACGACATCCCGGTCTTCAACGAGCGCATGCTCGAACTGTTCGGCAAAAGCGCGCGAACCGGCCAAGAAAGCCACTGACTCTCCGCCCCCGCCCGAAGGCCGTTCTCACCCATAAGCGCTCAAGCACTTGGGAGGACGAGCATAAATGCGGGACGGCATAACGATATCCGAGTGGACAATCCATTCGGCTGGAGGCGATTCGTCCTTACGCATGAATCGAAACAGCCGGGCCTTATCGTTTTGTTAACACTGGGGATTAAAGAGGCGACATTTTCTATGGGGCAACAACCAAATGGCTACTTGCGGCGGCTCTCGATGAGTCTACCGGAGCCTCTGGTGCTCGACGTCCAGGAGCTCACCCTCAAGATGCGCCGCAGCGGACATCGCGTATCGTTTTCGGCGTTCGTCGAAGTAGCGCTGCGCGAGATGATGAGTCACGACAACGTCATATCCGTCATGCGCAAACATGGCGCTGGGGCACGCCGTCACCTCGACGGCCAAGCGAACGGGAAGCCGCTTGCCAAGACCTTATGATCGGACAGAAAAAGAAATAAGAAGTGATCGGACTGATGCAAGAGTGCGACGTATGCGGAAATCGGGGGCGCAAATTGTTCGAGGTCGAGGGCGCCGGTAAGCTTTGCGAACAATGCCTGCGCGCAGGACGTATCGGCGAGCTTAGGGAGCGCAGCGGGAGCTCGCCGGACGATCTAAAGGACGACGCACCCCAAAGCCATTCCTAGGGAGCCGTCCGCCCGTTCCCGTTTCTAGGGCGCTGCATTCCCTTTCGTAAAACTGGGTCACCTACAGGCTGCTGGCATCCGAGTTTGCGGGCTCTGCGGGCATGCGCCGCGCACCGTCAAACCTGGGTACCATAAGGTGGAAGACGTGGGTCAGACTTGGCTTTGAAACACAAAGGGTTGGCACTCGGCGCCATCATCGTCGCGATGCTGGCGGTCGCCGTTCTGGACCGCTACCTGCCCGCCTTCAGTCTGGCGCCACTCTCCTTTATATTCGTCATCGCGGCCGGCGCCGTCGGCGGACTCGCATGGGGAGTGGGTTGCGCGGTCATCGCGGCGCCGCTGTTCGCGTTCGTCGATACGCACAATTCCGGCGATCCGCTCGCGCTCGTGACCAACAGCATCATCCTTTTCGTGGCCCTGGCGGCGGTTGTGGCACTGGTGGAGATCATACGCCGGCGCATCGAGCACGGCGATGCCGTTTCCCGCGACCTGAAGACCGCGCGCGCCGAACATGACCACCTCAAGGCGCTTCACGTCGCGCAGCAAGCAGCGCGGCGCAGTGAGGCCCGCTACCGCGAGCTGAGCGAATCGTTGCCGTTCGGCATCTGGCAGGTCGACGAAGAGGATCGTCTGGTGTACATGAGCCGCTCGTACCTCGACATGCTCGGCTTGTCGTTCGAGGAGATGCAACAGGGCGGATTCTTGGCGGGAATGCCCGCCGACGATGCGCGCCGCTTTACGGAAGCGTGGAGAGCACGCACGCCCGACCAGCTGTTCGAGGCAGACTATCACGTGCGCGGCGCAGACGGCAAGATGTACTCGATTCTGTCACGTGGGGTCGCGATGCGCGACGACGCCGATCGGCCGCGCGGGTGGATCGGCTTCGCCTTAGATGTGACGGAGCGGCGTCGAGCCGCCGAACAGGTAGAGTTCCTCGCCGAGCTTAGCCGCGTGATGTCGCTTTCGCTTGACCCCGATACGACCCTCGAACGCACGGCTGCCTTGATGGTGCCGCGGGTCGCCGATTGGTACGCGGTCGATCTGATGACCGACGCCGGGAGCGTCAAGCGCGTTCTTATGGTCCACTCCGATCCTGCGCTTACCGATAAGATGCGCGAGCTGCTGCCCTTCGCGCCCGCAGATCCTTCGTTTCCTGCGGGTGCGCCGCGCGTGATCGCGAGCGGAAGACCTGAGGTCTACGAGAAGATCCCACTCGATGCCGTCGCGCAGCTCGCGGGCGGCGATTCGCGCAAGGGTCTCGTGGAAGGCTTTGGGCTGTGCGCCGCGATCGTCGTGCCGCTCGTCGCGCGCGAGCGCACGATTGGTGCGCTGAGCTTCATCTCGTGCGACGGCAGCCGGCACTTCGACGCGAGCGATTTGCTGTTCGCCTATCTGATCTCGCGGCGCGTCGCCATCGCATACGACAACGCCCGGCTCTACGCGCGCGAACACGAGGTCGCCGATTTTCTGCAACGAGCGTCCCTGCCGGATTCGTTGCCCAACGTGCCTGGAATGCAGGTGCGCTCGCATTATTCGCCGGGCGCGCAAGAAGCGGAGATCGGCGGGGACTGGTACGACGCGTTTCAGTTGCCCGATGGCAGGCTCGCGCTGTCGATCGGCGATGTCGCCGGCAAGGGACTTCAGGCAGCTGCGACGATGAGTTCCGTACGCCTGGCGCTGCGCGCAGCCGCCTTCGAGGGATTATCACCGCCGGCCGTCATGGCGCGCACCAATCACTTCCTGCTCAACGACCGGCCGACGATGGTCACCGCCATTTTCGGCGTGCTCGATCCGATCAAGCAACGTTTCAATTTCTCGATCGCCGGGCATCCTATGCCGGTCATGATCAGGCCCTCCGGCGAGACGGAATGGGCGCAGCCGATGTCGCCGCCGCTCGGCGTCTTCCAAGAAAGCGCGTATCCCGAGCAAGAGCTTGCGCTCGAGTCGGGTTCGTTGTTGGTCCTTTACACCGACGGTCTGGTCGAGTCGGAGCGGCGCATCGACGACGGCGAGTCAAAGCTCGCGCAGACCGCGCGTGAGGCACTTGCACGCGGAGAACAAAACGCCGCGCGCTTCATCGCCGAGACGATGGTCAAAGGAGCGCCGAGCGACGACTTGGCCGTGCTGACCGTCACGATGGAGGCCGAGCCCTTGCACGAGTTGGACCTCACGCTGCCGGCGCGCCCGGCCAGCGCGCGCCTTTTCCGTCAGGCGCTGCAAAGGCTCTACGCGGCCGTCGGTCTTGCGGAGGAAAAAAGCTCGAGCATGCAGGTCGCCGTGGGCGAGGCGATCATGAACGCGATCGAGCATGCGTATGGCGTACGCGGGGGCGTGGTGCGCGTCATCGCCGGCGTCCAAGACAATCGCCT
>JAFAKE010000105.1 GCA_019235715.1 Vulcanimicrobiota bacterium | reverse complement strand
ATTGAGCAGCAGCAGCGCGGCCTGTGCGTTGGCGGCCCAGATGGCTGCGCCGGCTGCGAAGAAGATGCCGGCGAGCAGCGCGCTTACCGCCGGACCGGCAAGTCCGATGGCGATGTCGTCGTCCGGCTCGCTGCGCACGCCGCCGACATGCGCCAAGCCGCCGAACAGATAGAGCGTGACGCTCGAGACGATCAGTCCGCGCCTGCGCGCAACGACGGCATGCCCCATCTCGTGCGCAAGAATCGACAGAACCAGGAGTCCGGAAACTATGATCGCCACCGCGAGGCGCTCGGCCGTGCCGGCGGCGGGAGTGACGGCCGGCAGGTAGCCGTAAGCGAGGACGCTGGTCAGGGCGCCAAAGACGATCAGGGTCGAGTAATGGGCGCGGACTTCGATGCCGGCGATGCGGCCGAGGGTCATCATGGGCGGTTTCGCGCGCTTCGGCGCGGCTGTAACGAAACCCGTGGTGGCCTGGTCAGATGGTGCAGGAGGAAGTTGCTCACGCTTCCTCCATGTCTTTTTGCGGGACAACCCTAGAGTCGGGATGAAGCCGACTCGGTGTCCGCGCCAGCTCCGCCAAGTGCTGGATCGCGACGATCGTACATCGTCGTCGTGAATCGTTTTGCCGGTCGCGGCCGCGCGCACGGATTGCTCGCTCGCATCGCCGCAGCGCTCGGCGGTCCCGCGCACGCGATCGTTGAATGCGAGCTTTCGCCCACGTTTGCCACGCGGCTCAATGACGCGATCGCCGAAGCAGGCGCAGCGCCGCTCGTCGTTTGCGCGGGAGGCGACGGGACCGCGTCGCTCACCTTCGATGCGCTGGGAGTGCCGGCAGCCGCAACGCTCGCGCTCGTGCCGTGCGGCTCGGCGAACGACCTCGCGTGGATGTTGGGAATGCGCAGCGTCGCGCAGGCGCTCGATGCGCTGCGTTCGGGGATCGAGCGGCCGATCGATTACGGTGTCGTCGAACAACGCCGTTTTATAAACTGCGTCGGCATAGGCCTCGACGCCGAGGTTGCGGCGATGGCGGCGCGCATCCGCAAGAGCGGATGGGCCAAAGGATTCTCCTATTATCTTGCAGCGTTGCGCGGACTGCTCATGGTCAAGCCGCTGGCGGCGGCGATTCGCACCTCTGAGTACCAAGTCGAACTGCCGGATCTCGTCATGCTGACCGTGGGCAACGGCTCGTGGTACGGCGGCGGCTTTCTCGGCGCGCCGCGCGCGGCGATCGACGACGGCCTGTTCGACTGCTACGCGATCCGCGACGTCAAAGGCCTGCGAGCGCGACTGGCGCTCATGCGGCGCATCCGCGCGGGCATGCATGCGAGCGAGCCGAACGTGATCGAGATGCGCACGCAATGGATCGACGTCTCGTTCGAACGCCCCGTCGCGATGCACGTCGATGGCGAGCTCATGCCGGTGCAACAAGCCCATCTTGAGATCGTCAAGCGCGGCGCGCGCGTGCTCGTGCCGGTGCCGCCAGCGCTTTAGGCTATTGCATCGTCCATTGCCACGAATTCCAGAACGACGACGTCGCCGGTGACGGGATGTAGTTGCCGAAACCGTTCCTCACGATGTCGAGACGCCGGTCGTGGAACAAGAAGATGGTCGGCACCTGCTCGACCAGCTCGTGCTCGATGATCGAGTATTGCTGCGCCCGCTGCGTTTGATCGAATGTCGCGAGCGCGGCCTTCTCCGCATCGTCGAGCTTCTTATCGCACCAGAACAGATTGTTCTGCCCATCGGGCGGGAACTGGTCGCAGGCATAGAGCGATGAGTTGTCTGGATCGACGCCTGAGACCCAGCCGAAATAGCCGAGCTGATACTTGCCGGAGTTGACGATCCCGCCGGCCTGCTGCGAACCGAAATACAGCGGCGCGGGATAGACCTTCTGATTGAGGATGACGCCGATGTCGCGCAAACGCGCGGCGGCGACCGTGCCTACTTTGGCGCCCAGCACGTTGCCGCTGATGTACGAGAACTGCAGCTCGAGTTTTTGCCCGTTCTTCTCGCGCACGCCGTCCGGCCCCACCTTCCAACCGGCTTCGTCCAGCAGCGCACGCGCCGCCGCTGGGTTGTTGTCGTAATACGGAAGATCGTGGGGATAGGCCCAGCTGTATGGTGCGATGTCGCTGTTCGCCGGTTGATAGACGTCGTAGGTGAGATCGTGTGCCATCGCTTTGCGGTCGAGCGCATATTCGATCGCTTTACGCACGCGCAAGTCTGTGAGCAGCGGATCCTTGAAATTGAAGTCGATGTGCGCGAAGACGTTTTGATCGGAGATCATCACCTTGTAGCCCGCGATCTTGTCGAGTTGGTCATACTGGTTTGGGTCCGCTCGGAACCACGCGTCGATCTCGTGCGTTTGCAGCAGCACTTTGATCGTGTTCGTGCTGGACACGAAGCGGAATACGATTTTCGAGAGTTTCGGCGGCCCGCGCCAATAACCGGGATTCGCGACAAGCGTGATGTGATCGCCGTGCTGCCATTCGGTGATCTTGAACGGACCAGAACCGATCGGCAACGTGTTGTACGGGATCTGGTTGATGTTGGGGTATTGGGCGAGCAAGTGGGCAGGCAGCACGGGCTCCTGGCCCTGCTGGCCCATGAAGTAGGCGACGATCGGCGCATACACGCGCTTCATGTGGACGACGACCGTATCGTCGTTCGGCGCATCGACCGAGGCGATCTGATCGTAGCCCGTGCGTACCTGCACGTTGTTGGCCGGATTCATGATGGCGTGGAACGTGAAGACGACGTCTTTGGCGGTGAGCGGCTCGCCGTCTTGCCATTTGATGCCGCGGCGCAAGTGATAGGTGATCGTCAAACCGTCTTTGCTGATGCCGCCATTGGCCTGCGTCGGGACCTCGAGCGCGACCTCAGGCACGAAGTTCAGCTTGTCGTCGACGTTGAAGAAAAAACTGAACGCGAGGTACTCCAGATCGGCCGTCACGATCTGCGTGCTGAGCAGCGGATTGAGCGAGTCTGGTTCCGAGATGTCCGCATAGCGCAGTACGCCGGGAATCGAACCGCCGCCCGCGCCGCCGGGCGCCGTCGTGCTTTGCGAGATCTTCGTACAGCCTGCGAGCGCGCATGAGACGAGCAGGATCGCGCCGGCTGCATAGGCCCAGCGCGTTGTCGAACGCATCATTTCATCTCCCATTCCCACGTGTTCCAGTTGCTCGTCGTGGCCGGCGCCGGCACGAAGTTCTCAAAGCCATCGGCCGTCACGAAGATCTGCCGCTGGAAATACAAGACGATGGTGACCGCTTGCGACGCGATCTCCTTTTGGATCACGGAGTAATACTTCTTGCGCGCGCTCTCGTCGTACGTCGTCAGCGCGCCGGTCTCGGCGCGATCGATCACAGGGTCCGACCACCACAGCGAGTTCTCGCCCGCCGGCGGGATGTTGTAACTCGTGTAGAGCGCTTCGTCGAAACCCGGATCGGCGCCGGTCACCCAGGAGTAGAGCGCGGCATCGTACTTGCCCGCTTCGACGATGCCGCCGCGCTGGTAGCTGTCGAAGAACAACGCCGTCGGGTAATTCTTGATCGACACGTCGACGCCGATCTTGCGAAGGTCCGACTGCACGATCTGCTCGACCGCCTCGGGCGTCTTCGCGCCCGTCGCGGCGCTGAGATTGAACGCGAGCTTTTGCCCGTTCTTCTCGCGCATGCCGTCAGGAGCGACCTTCCAGCCGGCTTGGTCGAGCAAGCGGCTTGCGGCCGCGGGATCGTAATCGTAATGGACGATGTTCGGCTCGTACGCCCACGCAAACGTCGGCTGATCGGCATACGCGACGACGTATACGTCGTGCGTGACGTCGTGGATGATGCGCTGGCGGTCGATCGCCAGCGCGATCGCTCGCCGCACGCTCGGATCTTTGAATGTCGGATCCTTCTGGTTGAGGTCGATGTGCGAATAGACCAGCGAAGGCGCGAGCTGCACGCGGAACCCCGCGCTCGACAGCTTCTGCAGCTGCGGATACAGATCGGAGGGCGCGCGAAACCACGCGTCGATCTCGTGCGTCTGCAGCTGGGTCATGATGGTCGTCTCGGAGGGGATGATCTTATAGATGATGCGCTTGAGCTTGGGCGGCCCGCGCCAATACAGCGCGTTGGCCACGAGCTCCACGTGGTCGCCGTGCACCCAGCGCACGAATTTGAACGGACCGGTGCCGACCGGATTCGCGTTGAACGGCACCTGGTTGAGGTTCGCGTACTTCTCAAGCAGATGCGCCGGCAGCACCGGGTACAGGCCGCTCTCACAGAAATACGTCGTCAGCGCCGGCGCATAGATCTTCTTGAGGTGAAAACGCACGGTGTAGCCGTCCGGCGCGTCGACCGAGGCGATACGGTCCCAGCCGTTGCGCGCGACCAGGTTGTTGTCGGGACTGAGGATCGCGTGCGTCGTGAAGACGACGTCGCGGCTCGTGAAGGGAGCGCCGTCCTGCCATTTCACGCCGCGGCGCAGATGATAGGTCAGCGTCAGGCCATCCTTGCTGATGCCGCCGTTCGCGTAGCTCGGCACGACCGTCGCGAGCTCGGGCACCAAGCGCATCTTGTCGTCGAGATTGAATAAGAAGCTGAAGATGAACATGTCCATGTCGGTGCCGACCGCGGTCAGACGCAGCAGCGGGTTCATGGAGATCGGCTCTTCGATATCTGCGTAGCGCAGCGTGCCCGGAATCGTGCCCGCCTGATTGGTCGCGACCGTGCTTTGCGTCACCTTGCTGCACGACGCAAGCGCCACGATCGCGCACGCGAGGGCGAACGCACGTGACAAGTCGACGGCCCGAGAAGCGGAGCCGTCGCGACGCCGCCGTGGACGAACGCCTGCTATTTCATCTCCCATTCCCACGTGTTCCAATTGCTGGTCACCGCGGGCGCCGGCTTGAAGTTCTTGAAGTCGGGCGACGTGACGTAGATCTGGCGCGCGAACCATTGGAAGATCGTGACCGATTCAGATGCGAGCAGCTTTTGGATGATGGAGTAGTACTTCTTGCGCGTCGCGCGGTCGTAGGTCGACAGCGCTCCTTTTTGCGCGGCATCCATGCGAGGATCGCACCAGTACATGCTGTTCTGACCCTTGGGCGGGATGCCGTAGCAGGCGTAGATCATCTCGTCGTCGCTGGGATCGACGCCGGCGACCCACGAGAACAGCGCGACGTCGTACTTGCCCGCCTGCAAGATCCCGCCTTGCTGATAGCCGCCGAAGAAGAGCTGCGTCGGATAATTCTTGACGGTCGCATCGATGCCGACGTCGCGCAAGTTGCGTTGGATATACGTCTCGGCCAAAATGCCCGTCGTGCCGCCGCTCACCGTCGAGAGCGCGAAAGTGAGCTTCTCACCTTGCTTGTTGACGCGAATGCCGTCGGGCCCGACGGTCCAGCCCGCCTCGTCCAGCAGTTGCTTCGCCTTCTCCGGGTTATAGTCGAAATGCATGACGTCCGGTTCGTACGCCCACGAGAACGACGGCTGGTCCGCGTACGCCGGCAGGTGGACGTCGTGCGTGACGTTGTGGATGATGCCTTTTTTGTCGATCGCATAATTGATCGCTTGGCGTACGCGGATGTCGTCGAAGATCGGGTTCTTCATGTTGAGGTCGGTGTGCGCGAACAAGTTCGACGGCTCGAGCTGGATGCGGTAGTTCTTCAGCTTCTGCAGTTCGGGGTACAGGCTAGACGGCGCGCGGAACCAGGCGTCGAGTTCGCCCGTCTGCAGCTCGGTGAGGATCGTGTTGTCGTCCGGAATGATCTTGTACACGATGCGCTTGAGCTTGGGGGCGCCGCGCCAGTAATCGGGATTTGCTTCCCACTCGATGTGATCGCCGTGCACCCATTTGACGAACTTGAACGGACCGGTGCCGATCGGGTGCGTGTTGAACGGCACTTGATTGAGGTTCGGATATTTCTCGAGCAGATGCGCGGGCAACACCGGGTAGTTGCCGCTGGGCACGAAGAACGTCGTGAGCGCCGCAGGATAGATCTTGGCGAGGTGCACGACGAACGTGTACGGATCCGGCTCGGCGACGCTGGCGACGTGATCCCAACCGGCGCGCGACTGCACGTTGTTGGCGGGATTCATGATCGCATGGAACGAGAACACGCAATCGTGCGCGGTGAACGGCGCCCCGTCGTGCCATTTGACGCCGTGGCGCAGGTGATAGGTGATGGTCAGCCCGTCTTTGCTGATGCCGCCGTTCTCGTAGCTGGGCACGGTGAGCGCAAGCTCGGGCACGAGCCGCTCTTTGTCGTCGAGGTTGAAGAAAAAGCCGTAGACGAACATGTCCATGTCCGTGCTGATCGCTTCCAGGCGCAGCAGCGGATTCAACGACACCGGTTCGGAGAGGTCGGCGTAGCGCAGCGTTCCCGGGATCGCGCCGTTGTTCTCGGGCGCAGTCGTGCTCTGCGATACCTTCGAGCATGCGCTCGTCACCAGCGCGGCGGCGAGCGCGCAGGCGAATGCGAAGCGGATTAGGGTGTCTGACCGATGCCGGCGGCCGGCGCTTGCACGACGACGGTGATCGTGCCCTTCATCGTCGGATCGGTGATGCTGTGATACGGAAACGTTCCCTGCATCGCGGCGACCCAACGCCACTTGCCGCCGTTGGGCGCGATCATGCCCGAGTCGAAGGCGCCCGGCGACGTCACCGAATGCGGCTGCGTATCGTTGTTCGTCCATGTGACCACTGTCCCCAGATTGACCGAGATGTCTCCCGGCCGAAACGAGTTGTCGCCGTGACTTCCCATGATGGCGATGTCGACGACCGGCGAATTGCTATGCTGTTGACAGGCTGTCAGACCGGCACATGAAACGAGCACGCAGGCAAGCAGCAGGCAAGCGCGGCGGAACGACGGCTGCATGCGCGCGAAGTTCTTATCTTCCCGCGATGATGCCTTCAGCGAAGTACAGGTTCTGCTCGGCGGTATACAACCCGAACAGCGCATTGACGTAATCGCCGCGCGCCTTGGTGAGGCCGACCTGCGCATTCAGCAAGAGCACCAGCGTCGTCACGCCGGCCTTATATTGCGCGTTCGTGACGTCGAGCACGGTCTGCGCCTGGTCCAGTTCGGTGCGCGCCGACGCGACTTGCGCCAGCGCCGTCTGCGCCGACAGGTAGGCCTGGCGCACGTTGAGCGAAACGCCCAGTGCGGTCGCATTCAGGTTGCCCAACGCGGTCTCGCTGTTGGCTTCAGCGGCCGCGATCTGCCCGTTCGTCAGGCCCGAATCGTACAGCGGCATTGACACATCGGCGCCAAAAGAATAGGTCGACACCCAACTACCGCCGTTATTGACGATGTTCCCGGCCGCATCGACGCCGCCCGTCGCCGAACCGATGCTCGCAAAGCCGGTGATGATCGGGTAACGGCTCGCGCGCGCGGCGCGCACGCCGCGCTCGGCGGAGGTCAGCGCAGCTTGCGCGGAGGCGAGATCGTAGCGGTGCGTCTGCGCTGTGGCCTCGACGCTTGCGTACGCCGGCAGCGGCGGCGCGGTTTGTGCAAACGTGTCCGAGAGCGTCACCGGCGTGTCCGAGGGCAGGCCCATCGCATTGAGCAGCGCGGCGATCTCGGACGATTCGCCATTGGCCGCTTGCGCTTCGGCGAGCTGCGCCTGTGCGACGGGCAGCTGCGCGGTAAGCACGTCGGCGTGCGAGGCGACGCCGGCGCGGTATTGCGCTTCGACCAACTGCTCTTGCACCTGCGCGAGTTTGGTATTGGCGATCGCTACCTGATACGTGTAGCGCGCTTGCAGCGCGGCGTAATACAACTGCGCCACGTCGAAGAGCACGACGTCGACTTGCCGCAAGCTGTTCAGCTCCGATGCATCGCGGCTCCACTTCGCTTGGCTCATGCGCGCGTACGTCGCGCCGCCGTCGAAGATCAATTGATGGACAGTGGCCGACACCGAGTTCGACGTGAAGATGTTGGGAGCGAACGCGCCTACCGTCGTGCCGCTGCGGCTCTGTCCGCGCGAACGCTGGAACGTCCCCGCGCCCGTGATCTGCGGGAACGCGGCACTGTTCGCGGTCTCAAGCTGCGCGCCGGCGAGATCGGCTGCGGCGCGCGCGAGCGCGAGCTGCGGCGACTGCTTGACGGCGATCATCTTCGCGTCTTGCAGCGACAGCGGCACCGGAGAACTCGTGTACGGGATGCCATACCGGCCCGAGGTGTCCGGCGGATAGGTCGTCAGCGTCGTGGGGATGCCAAGTGAGATCGGCGTTGCGCTTGTGGCCGGCGCCGGCGTCGGCGACGACATCGCCGGCATCGCTGTCGGTGACGGCGTCGGCGTCGGATGAGCGGCGGCGAGCGCGGGCAGCGCGCTCGCGAGCACGATGAGTCCGTAGAGTGAAGCGAACAGTCGGTTCATAGCCCTTCCTTGTGACGCGCGTGCGTTTTCGTATGTGCCCGTTTCGTGGCTTATTGTGAGGTCCGGGAGTCGCTCGGCGCTGGGCCCGTTTGCGCTCCAGGACTGACGATGCTGACGACCGAGCCGTCCTGCAGCGAGTCGGGCCGCTGCGTGATGACCTGTGCGCCCGGCTCGATCCCGCTTACCTCTATACGATCAGCGGTCTGCAATCCAGACTTGACCGGCACCGATTTTGCCTTCCCGTCGACGACGACGTAGACCGCCGGACCGTTCTCAGCCTGGTAGATCGCGGTGCGCGGAACGATGATGACGCCGCGGTGTGAGGCTTGCTGAATGCTGACGTTCGCGACCATCCCCGCGCGCAGTCCATAATCGCGGTTCGGCACGATGAGGTGCGTCAGATAGCTCAGCGTTCCCGACGATGCGGCCGCGTTGACGACGTCGACATTCGCGTGCCAGGCGCGGCCCGGGAGCGTGTCGATCGTGATGGTCACCGGCGTACCCGCGTGCACGTACGCAAGGTCGTCGTCCGGAATGCCGACGTTGACCCAGGCCGGATCGAGCTGCGACACCGTCACCAAGGCGGTGCCCGGACTTGCGAGCGCGCCTTTGTCGACGCTGCGTGCCGTGACGATACCGTCGAACGGCGCCGTCACATTCGTCTGCGCGATCTGCGCGTCGATGGCGTCGAGCGCGGCTTGCGCCGTCTGGATGTCGGCGAGCGCGGAGCTGTTGCCCGATTGCAAGTTGGCGTTCTGGGCGGTGATCTGCGCGGCTCGGTACGCGGCGTCCGCGGACGCGGCCGCGCTCTGCGCCTGGTCGAGCGCCGTCTTCGAGACGTAGCCTTGCTTGAACAAGACTTGATTGCGCTGCAAGTTGACGTCGGCATTATCCGCCGCGACTTTTGCGGACGCGAGGTTCGCCTGGGCGGTCGATGACCCGCCCACGTCGTTGGCCCTCACGCTTGCGAGTTTGGCCGATGCTTGCGCCGCCTGCGCGCGCAGCGTGCTGTCGTCGATTTTGACCAGCGGCTGCCCCGCGCGCACGTGTTGACCGAGCGTCACATAGACATCGAGGACGTTACCCGACACCACCGATGACAGCGTCGCTTGCTGCCGCGGCGCGACGACGCCGGTCAGTGTGAATGTCGCGGTGATATCCCCGCGCTTCGCCGGCTCGACTGAGACCGGTAAACCGCTCTGCGCCTTTGGCATCGGCTTCGCGCATGCGGTGAGGCTGAGCGCTACAACGCCGGCGAGGAGCAGCGATGTGAGGCGCGCGACCGAGTACTGCAAGTGATCCTCTCTCCCGTTCGGATCCCGACCAATGCGGGACCCCATGGGCAGTGCTACCATCCGCACGGGCGGCAGGTTTCGTCCTTCAGACATCCGCGCGGCTCCGCTGGGCCACGTGCAGCAAGATGTCGCGCAGCTCGGTCTGCATCTCTTCGGGCAGATGCGCGATCGCGGGCGGCGCTTGCTTGACCAAAGCCCGGTAGCGCTGGTGCAGGCGCGCGCCGGCCGGGGTGAGCACGAGCATTCTCATGCGGCGATCGCTCGCGCTGCTGCGCCGGCTGACGAGGCCGCGCGCCTCGAGCCGGTCGACGATGCCGGTGACGCTGGATGCGTCGCACGCCAGGGTCTCGGCGAGATGGCTCATCGAGCACCCTTCCTCGTGGCCGAGTGCGAAGAGCGCGTGCGCCTGCTGCTTCGTCAGGTCGAGTTCGGCGGCAGCGCGTTCGAAGTGATGGCGCTGTGATTGGAAGATCTCGATCATCAATTGCCACGCGTGCGCAGCTGCAGTGCGCGCGCCGTTGGTCCGTTTTCCCGCCTCCATGACCCGCGCGGCTTCCGACGCATGCGCCGCGAAACCTTCGGATTACCGATATTCCTTGTTCGTGAAATGTTGCGAAAGGCGCGCCGGACCGCTCGGTGGGAACAGCCGGTGGCGCATTGAATGGTATTGCCGTGAGTCCCGAGCTTCGCCTTAGAATCGGCTGGGTCGTCGTCGCGCTGCTTTTCTGCGGCGCGATCGCGCTCTTCGCCGTCGACATCACCCGTTGGAACAGCGGTGAAGGAGCGGTGTACGGGCGCGCCTCGATCGGACGGCCGGCGCCGGTGGTGTCGTTCCAAGGACTCGACGGCCGCAGCTATTCGCTGACGTCGTACTTAGGGCACCCGGTGGTGGTCAACTTCTTCGCGACCTGGTGCGTGCCGTGCAAGGCGGAGCTGCCGCTCATCCAGTCGCGCTACATGCAGTACCGCGCGCGCGGGTTACGGGTGATCGGCGCCGATCAGCAAGAGGACGCACCGCAAGTGCGCGCCTTCGTACAAGCGCATGGCGTGACGTATCTGACGGTGATCGACGAAGGCGACGCGATCGACGCGTACGGCGGTCACGCGATCCCGATGTCGCTTTTCATCGACAGCGACGGCGTGCTGCGTGCGGTGCACGTCGGCGAGATGTCGGCGGCGATGCTCGACGCCGACTTGCAAAAAATCATGTAGCATCGGGCGCTTGAGCCCGGCTTACGTCGACCCGTTCTTACGCGCTTTTGATTCGAGCCAGTGATCCGCGCTGCGCGCATCGCGCACTTGCGCTTTCGCGACGGCGATATAACGCGGGCAATTCGGACCGTCGGGTTCGTGGCAATACCCGCGCACGCACGTCGCTCCCGCGTCTTTGAACAACACCGCATCCTCGCGCTTCAAGATGCGCAGCACCTGAAACGACATCTCGCGGATCTCCCACTGCGCCATGTTGCACGTGCGCAGGGTCAAGAATTCATACCACGCGCGCGCATTCCCGGACACGACGAGCTGGCTCGCGGTCGCGTTGGGCAAGATGAAGCGCGCGTCTTCGCCCGGGATGCCGGCATCGAGCATCTCCTGGTAGGCATGGCCGATCTCGCCCATCAAGCGGTCGAAGCGCGCGGATGCATCCGGCAGCGACGCGATCTTCTTGGGTTTGACGAACGGGAACTCGCCGCTCTTGAATGAGAGATAGCGCTGGCTTTGCTGATCGAATTGCAGATGGCGATGGCGCACGAGCTGATGCGTCGCCGCGCGCGACAATCCCGTGACGCCAAATACATAGATGTTGTGCTCGAGCGTCGAGTGATGGCCGGCCGAACGCACGCGATCGACGGTGCGCACCATGTCGTCCGGTTTGCTGCGCCAACGTTCGACGATCGCTGCGGGCTCGTTCGCTGAGTAACAGGTGCGTGCGGCAGTTGCGGTCATCGCCGTTGGGGATGGGGATTTCTCTAACAGCGTCACGCGGACAGTGACTTCGGGCATAGTGGGACGCGTTTCGCGCTGCGGTGCATGCGGTCCGCCTGTGCGCGAAACGTCACATGCTGCGACAAGCGATTTGCATAGGTCATAAGGGACCGGAGGGAAACGCTGCTTGGCTGGGGGAACGCGGCCCGAGTGCTTGGGGGGTAAAGTCGGCATTTGCGCTTCTACCCGGGGCGAAGCCGGGACGTCGTAGCGCGACCGTTGTTCAAAAGACCGTTGCGTGCGATCACCCCGACCAAAGTGGATACCACAGTAGGAGGAGACGACTTGAAGAAGGTTTGCACGAGCTTCGCGGTGGCGGCGCTGACGGTAGCCGGCGTGCTCATCGCGACAGCACCCTCACTCGCCGCGGGCAGCGATCAGTTGACCCCGCAGCTAGTGGCCGATATGGGGTCGATGAACTTCGGCTCCCCGCCGTCGGGCGAGATTCCTATCCTTTATAATGACCACCACGTATACGCCAACCCGAGCGAGCTCAAGAACAACCGCACGCTCGCGGCGCTGGTGAAGAACGGCGTCATTCTCGTGCCGCTGCGCAGCATGTTCGAGGCGATGGGCGCGAGCGTCAGCTGGGATGCTGCCAGCAAGACGGCGACTGCCCAAAAGCAAGGTGCGTCCGTTCAGGTGACCCTCGGCAAGGCCGAAGCGGTCATCAACGGCGAGTCGCGTCCGCTCGACGTGCCGCCCGAAATGTATAAGGGCAACGTCGTCGTGCCGGTGCGCGTCATGTCCGAAGCGCTCGGTGCGTACGTCCAGTGGGTGCCGGACCGGCGCATCACCGTCGTACGTTATATCCCGCCGACGCCGGTGCCGACCCCGCCGCCGACGCCGCCGCCGACGCCGGTTCCAACGCCTGCGCCGACCGCGACTCCGACGCCGGCTCCTGCGGCTCCGAGCTAGCTCGGATTCGCTGAAGGCGCATACGTCTTCCACCGCTTGTCGAATGAGTTCGCCGCGCAAGCGACGACGACCGGCAGCTATCAGTACGACGCCGCGCTGCTGTTCAACCCGTTCGCGATCGAAGCGGGTCTGCGCAGCGACCAGTACAACACGACGGTCAACGGCGTGGTGCCC
>JAFAKE010000072.1 GCA_019235715.1 Vulcanimicrobiota bacterium | reverse complement strand
GCTGCCTTCATGAAATGCGCCCACGTGCGCGCGGGAATATTGCCGCCGTACGATTCGATCATCGGGGTGTAGTCGTCGTTGCCGACCCACGTCGCTGCCGCGAGCTGCGGCACGAAACCGACGAACCACGCATCGCGGAAGCTGGACGTCGTGCCGGTCTTGCCCGCAGCCGGACGGCCGATGATGGCGTTCGGATACCCCGTCCCTTCGGTGATGACGCCTTCCATGAGGCTGGTCATGATGTACGCCGCGCCCGACGACATCGCGACGCTGCGTTTCGGGTAGCGCTCGTCGAGCAGAATGCCGCCGTAGCGGTCGGTGACGTAGCGGATCGCCGTCGGCGGTGTGTAGACGCCGCCGGCTGCGATCGTCGAATACCCCGAGACCATGTCGAGCGGGGAGACGACTGCGGTGCCGAGCGCAAGGGAGAGATCGGGTTCGAGGTCTTCGGTGATGCCCATCGCGTGCGCGTACTGCACGACGTTGTCGATGCCGATGTCGTATGCCAGCTTGACGGCGACGATGTTGCGCGACAGCGCGAATGCTTTGCGCAGCGACATCGCTCCCAAGTAGCGATGGTCGTCGTCCGAAGGGCTGTATTCGGTGCCGTCGCCGGCCGGGTAGGTCACCGGTGAGTCGGAGTAGATCGAGTTGACCGGCGTGCCGCGATCCACCGCCGTTGAATACACGAATCCTTTGAACGACGAGCCCGGCTGGCGGCGCGCTTGCCACGCGCGATTGAACTGGTTCTTCGCGGTGAAACCGATGCCGCCGACCATCGCGAGGATCTCACCGCTGCGCGGGTCTTCGGCGACCAGCGCGCCTTCGTGCATGCCGTAGCCTTCTTTACGGCCCTGCTCGACCAGCGTCGTCACCGAATTCTGCGCGATCCGCTGCAATTTCGGATCGAGCGTCGTGTACACCGTGAGTCCGCCGTGCAGCATCTGGTCGGTGCCCAGGTTCTTCTCCAGCTGCGCGATGACATACGTCGTGAAGTACGGGTACTTGTACGCTTCCACGCCGGGCGGAGCGACTGCGACGTACGTGAGCGGCGCCGTCGCCGCCTCATCTGCTTGCGCCGGCGTGATCTCACCGAGCGCCACCATGCGCTCGAGCACGCGCCGCTGACGTTCTTTAGCTGCGACCTGGTCGACGTACGGAGAATACACTGAAGGAGCGGCGACAACGCCGGCCAGCATCGCCGCTTCCGGCAGGGTCAGCTTTGACGCGTCCTTGCCGAAGTAGGCTTGGCTCGCCGCCTGCACGCCGTACGCGCCCGCGCCGAAATAGATCAGGTTGAGGTAGCGCTCGAGGATTTCGTCCTTGGTGTAGTAGCGCTCGAGCTCGATCGCGAGCAGCGCCTCCTGCACTTTGCGCGCGATCGTGCGGTTGCGATTGAGGAACAGCGTGCGCGCGAGCTGCTGCGTGATGGTGCTCGCGCCTTGGATCTGCTCGTGACGGAAGTCGGCGACTGCGGCGCGGATGATGCTGCGCGCGTCGACGCCGCGATGTTCGTAAAAACGCTCGTCTTCGCTGGCGACGATCGCTTGCTTCATCGGCTCGGCGATGCGAGTGATCGGCACGTATACGCGATTCTTATCGTACAAGCGCGCGAGCAGCGTGCCGTCGCGCGCGACGATGCGCGTCGTCGTCGTACCGGAATCCGCTTCGGACAGGCGATCGACGTCGGGCAGATTTTGGCCGAACGCCGACTCGATCGCGATCGCGACGGCGACGATCGCCGCCAACACGAACAGCGACACCGCGATGACGACCAATGCCACCGAGCGCAGGATGCGCATCGTCCGCGCGCGCCGCATCGCGCGCAACATCCAGGGATTCATACGCTCAGGCCGGAGGGCGGCGTGTGCGCGAGCGCATCGAGTACGCCATTGACGAACTGCGCGCTGCGCTCGGTCGAAAGCCTGCGCGCGAGCTCGACCGCATGGTTGATCACGTCGGTCGTTTCGGCGTCCGAGCGATAGCGCAGCTCCCACGCGGCAAGATCGAGCACGAGCCGATCGACGCCCGACAACCGCTCGATCGTCCAGCGTTTGAGCAGCGGCGCGATCTGCATCTCCAACTCGCCCTTGCGCGTCAGCGTGCCGCGCACGAGATCCTCGACAAGAGACCACTCGGTTGCGCGCGGCGTGTCCGCACGGCGATCCATCGCGGGCATCGCCGGCTCGTACGCGTCTTCTTCAGCCGCTTGATCGCCGCGGCTGAAGACGCCGATGCCCTCGCGCGCTTGGCGCAGGACCTCGTCAAGCGGCGCCTTGCCGACGTCGACGGCATACAAGACTTCAAGCGCGATACGGTGCTCGCGGCGCTCTTTGGCCATTGCGAAGCTTAGCTCACAGCGACGGGCTGCAGCAGATACTCGCGCAGCCACGTGACCCATGTATGTCCGGATTCGAACGGCTCGGAGGCCAAAATCCGTTCCTGCAATTCGACCGTGGTCGTGACGCCGTGAATCTCGGTCTCATCGAGCGCGCGGCGCATGCGCGCGATGGCGCTCGGCCGGTCGCGATCGACCGCGACGATCTTCGCGAGCAGCGAGTCGTAGAACGGCGGCACGTCCGCACCCGAATAGATATGCGAGTCGACGCGAATGCCGGGGCCGCCCGGCAACACGACGGTTCCGAGCTTTCCCGACACCGGGCGAAAACCGTTCGCCGGATCTTCGGCGTTGATGCGGCACTCGATCGCGTGGCCGCGCGGGCGGATGTCCTCTTGGCGAACGGTCAGCCGCTCGCCGGCCGCGATGCGCACTTGCCAGCGCACGAGGTCGATGCCGTACACCGCTTCGGTGACCGGATGCTCGACTTGGATGCGCGTGTTCATCTCCATGAAGTAGAAGCGCCCGTCGGGCGCGACGAGGAACTCAAGCGTTCCCGCGTTGGCGTACTCAACCGCACGCGCGGCCTTGACGGCGGCTGCGCACAGCTGCGCGCGTATCTCAGGATCCAGGTTGGGCGCAGGCGCCTCCTCGAGCAGCTTCTGGTGACTGGGTTTTTGGATCGAGCAATCGCGTTCGCCGACATGGATCACGTGCCCGAATTCGTCGGCGAGCACTTGCACCTCGACGTGGCGCGGATGTTCGAGCAATTTTTCGATGTACACACGGCCGTCGGCGAATGCAGCGTGCGCCTCTCCGCGCGCGGCCGCCAGACCGGCGACAAGATCGGTCTCACGCCCGACGATACGCATGCCTTTGCCGCCGCCGCCCGCGGTGGCCTTGATGAGCACCGGATATCCCGCCTCGGCGCAAAAGCGCTTGGCCTGTTCGTCCGACTCGATAATGCCGGAGCCGGGGACGACCGGCACACCCGCTTCCTGCATGCGCCGCTTCGCAGACGCCTTATCGCCCATCAACGCGACTGCGGCCGCGGGCGGCCCGATGAACTTGAAGCCGTGCGATGCGCAGATCTCGGCAAAGCCCGCGTTTTCCGATAAGAATCCGTACCCGGGATGGATCGCGTCGACACCGGTGATCTCTGCAGCGGAGATTATGTTCGGGATATTGAGATACGAACGTACCGCCGGCGGCGGGCCGACGCAAAAACCTTCGTCGGCGAGACGCACGTGCATCGCTTCGCGTTCCGCGTCTGAGAAAATCGCGACCGTGCGCACGCCGAGTTCCCGGCAAGCGCGGATGATGCGGACCGCGATCTCTCCGCGGTTGGCGATGAGTACTTTGTCGAACATGCTATAAGCGCGGCGGCTCGAGATTCTCGGGCATGACCTCGGCGGACTGCGCCTCCACCGGCGGACGCGTCTGCTTGCCGCCCGCTTCGCGGTCGACGACGAACAACGGCTCGCCGAAGTCGACCGCTTGGCCGTCCTCAGCCACTTGCGAGATCAGAACGGCTGGACCGCCCGCGCGTACGGGATGCTTGAGTTTGAGCGCTTCGATGTGGCCGAGCACCGCGTCTTCGGCGATGCGCTCGCCCGGATGCGGCATGTCGGCTGCCGGCGTGAAGATGCCGACGACGTCGGCGCTGATGACCTCGTATGGATGGCCGGAATCGATCGGGGGCACGAGCTGCTGGCGTGCGCCGCGCAGCGCCGGGCGCACTTGCGTGTGCCGCTGAGGTGCCGGCGTTTCGATCGATTTCACGAGGCGGATCGACCCTTCATTCGTCGTCACACGAAGTTCGGCGAGCGGCGTCGACGCGAATGCCTTCGCGAGCGGCGCCACCCGTTCGTTGATGAAGCGCGGGAGCGATGCAGCGGTAGAACCGTTGCCCTCGGTGGATTCGGGCATAAGCCGAGTGGTTCGGCGCGCGGGCAACAGCGGCCTTGCTATATGTTCTGCTTGTAGATGTGGCTTGGCGCGGCCGCATTGTCGGTTTGCGCTCGATCTCGCGTCGCTTTTGTGACGCAGACGTCATCGCCCGGAAACGCACCTCGCCAGACATAACCTTTCTTGCAGTCGCGCGACCCCGTCTTGTGCCGCGATCCGGCGGCTGCATTGTCGGCCTGCGCCTGATCTCTGGTCGCTGGAAGGACGCACACATAGTCGGATTGGTCGGCAGCGCGCCACACGTATCCGGTCGCGCAGCCGAGCGGGCCGTATTCCTGCCACGTCGCGGGCTGCTTGAATTTCGTGCTGATCTTCACGACGGCTGAGTCGGCAGCCGTCGAGACGACATCGATGGTGACGCCATGCGCGCTCAACGACTGCAGCGGCGGTCCATTGTCGGTGCCGGCGTACTTGCCGAGTTCGCGTTGCAGCTGTGCGACGTATGAGCCGTGACCGCTCCCTGGGTCGAATGCTGACTCTTTCCTGATTTCGCTGATCATGATCATCTTGTTGGGATACTTGCCGTGGTCGGTCAGGTTGCCGTCCCAACTGTCGGCGACACGGTACTCGACCGTATAATAATGGAAGGGATCTTTCTCGTCGAACAACACGCGCGCCATGATATACCCGTTGGCGTTCGGATGCGTGAGTGCCGCCAGCGTGATCGTGCGTGGGCTGACGCCATCCGAACCGACGTCGATGATGCGGTTCATCGCGATCCAGCCCTTCTCGTCGAGATGATGAACGGTCAAAAACGGCGAGCCGCCACCATACACGCCCGTCGGATCGACGAAAATATGCGCCGCGCTCATGAGGTCCCATTGATTCCCATACTCGCCGGGCGCGCCGCCGGCACCAGGCCATGTCAGATCGTTCGAAAACGAATGCGCGAGTCCGATGCCGTGGCCGAATTCGTGAGCGATTTCCGGCAACGCCGTCGGCCCACGAACCCAAAACGTGCCGTTCTTGCGAGGTACTGGAAACCAGTCTTGTCCGACCGCCGCCTGATTCTCAAACCCGACGATATCGATGCCCGGACTGGTGATCACGTATACGCGATCGCCGGACGGAGGCGTATACGCCGGCGGCTGCGTGCCATACGGTTTGTGCGTCACCGGATTCGTGCCCGTCGGCGGGTTCTTCGCGGCCGCCAGACAGTCGCTCTCATGGCGGCGCCTGCATGTCGGCGTGCAGTTCTTATGTTTCGCGCTCTGCCAGGTCTGCGGCTCGGTGTACCATCCATGCACGTCGCCGCTCACGCTTGCGATCCCGTGCGACTGGGAATTGATATAGTCTTGCAGTCCGTGAACGCCGGATGCGAAGAAAAGAGTCTGATAGTAGCTGGGAGCTTCTTTGGGTTGCGGCGTGCTCCCATATTGTTTCGCCACAAGCGCGCTGTCTTGGAACTGGCACAGGATCACGTGCCACACAATCGGACCGCGCAGCGCACCCGCCACTTCGCTGGTAGCCGAGGCGGGACTGATCATGCACGCGGCGGTCAGCGCGACCGTAAGGGAAATCCGCGCAAGGAGTGTCGACATCGTCCTATCCCCTATCGTTGTGTTCGGGTGAGCTCGACTTCCGGCGTCGCGCCATCGAGTATGTGCGGTTTGCGCAAGCGGATCGTCGCGCTGCGAATGCGCTTGTCGGTGAGAATCGATTCCAGACACGCGGCGGCGAGAGCTTCCAAGAGAGCGTGCGATTGTTTGGTGACGGTGGCTTCGCATTTCGCATACAACTCACGGTAATCGACCGCGTCCGCGATGCGATCGGATGTGGCGGCAGGCGTGCCGTCAAGCGTGACGTCGAGCTCGACATCGATCGGCTGCTCGATAGCGCGCTCATTTTCGAGAACGCCGTGTTGCCCTTGAAAGCGCATGCCGCGAATGCGGATGACGTCAGCCATTGCGCCGGGAGATCGCATCGGCCACCTTAGCGACGGCGACCATCTCCGGCACGTCGTGCACGCGCACGATATCCGCGCCGCCGGCGATCGACAGCGCGACCGATGCAGCCGTGCCGAATGCGCGCTGTTCGACCGGCAGGCCGGTCACTTTGCCGATGAACGATTTGCGCGACGTGCCGATGAGCAGCGGATACTGAACCTTGGCGCGCAGCTCGGGCAGGCGGCGCAAAATCTCGATATTGTGCTCCGCAGTCTTGCCAAAGCCGATCCCTGGATCGACGATGATGTGCTCGCTCGGGATGCCGGTGCGCTTGGCCTGCGCGACCGCGCGCGCGAGAGAATCGATCACCCCTTCGACGACGTCGCGCTCGTAGTTCGCGTCGGCGCGGTTGTGCATGATCACGATGGGCACGCGCGACGACGCTGCCACGTCGACGATTCCCGGAAGCGCTCCCCAGACACAATTGACCATATCGGCACCGAGTTCGACCGCGCGCGCGGCGATCGCCGGCTTGAACGTGTCGATGGAGATGGGAACCTTGAGATCGGCGCGCAGGGCGCGCATCACAGGCGCGATGCGGGTCATCTCTTCGTTTTCAGCGACGGGCGTGTGACCGGGGCGGGTCGATTCACCCCCGACGTCGATGATGTCAGCGCCGGCGACAACCATCGCCGCCGCACGCGCGCGCACGGCTTCGATATCGCGCGCGATGCCATCGCCGGAAAACGAGTCGGGCGTCGCATTGATGATGCCCATGACGTACGTGCGCGCCCCCCACACGAACGATCGCCCACGCAGCACGAGCGTGCTTGCTTTAGACTCGAGCACGGTGCGCCTTTCCTGCATCTTCCAAGAACCAGCCGCTCAGCGTGCCTACGAGGAACGTCGAACCAGTGACGACGACGAGATCGTCTGCGCCGGCGATGCGGCGCGCGATCGAGAGGGCTTCCACCGGTTCACTCACGGCGCGCGCGACCGCTCCGAACCACTCAGCGATGGCCTGGAGCGTGCGCGGTTGGACCGGTGACCGATGCGTGACTTCGAATGTCGTAAACACGAATTGTGCCGGCAGTTGCGACCACGTTCTGATCATCGCCTCGGCATCTTTTCCATCCGCAATGGCCACGACGAATACAAAACGCTTGTCGGGAAAATGGCGGAGCAGGGCCGCGCCGAGCGCGAGCGCCTTGTCGTGATTGTGCGCGACGTCGAAGAGCAGCGATGGCCGGGAAGGATAGAACTCCATACGGCCGGGTAATGCGAGCGACGAGAGTCCGTGTGCGACGTGCTCGGGCTCCACGGCAAAGCGATCCTTCAGCTGTTCGAGCGCGACGATCGCGGTC
>JAFAKE010000101.1 GCA_019235715.1 Vulcanimicrobiota bacterium | reverse complement strand
GCGTCGTGCACAAGGTCATCGACACGCCCATCTTCCATCTGCCGCAGCTGCTCGGGCTGGCATTCGGATACTCGCCCGAAGAGCTGCGCCTTAACCATCACGTCGTGCCGACGGCTAAGGCGCTCGAGAAAGTCGAACTGAAAGTCTAGTTCGAGCTCACGCCTGCGGGGGCACCCGAGTGCATGCCGTGCACGTTGCCTTCCGTGTCTTTGAATGTCGCCCACCCGCCCCACGGCTCCGTGCGCGGTTCCTCTTTGAATTCGACGCCCTTCTTCGACAGCTGGTCCGCCATCTTGTAGACGTCGTCAACCTCGACGATGACGCCGGAGAAGCCGCTTGGATTTCTCGGCGAGTCGGCGTCGCGTGTGGAGAGCGTGAACTGCGTCTTTTCGCCTTTCGGTGCGATGGTGACCCACCGGTCCTCGCCCATCGGCGCGTCCATCGTCTTCTCCCACCCCAGTTTGTTGGTGTAGAAATCGATCGCGCGGTCGAGATCGTCGACGTATAGCGTGACGACTGAAATGTACATCTTTCACTCCCTTTCTTCGCCCGGGCGCGGTCAGTTCAAGGGAGACGACCTGCTACCTGCTCCTAAAGCGTTCCGCGATGGGCATCAAGTGCGAAACAATGCCTGCCCGCGGGATGCGCCCACTCCGGAGAGCCGCCTTTTTCGCTTGCGTCGTCAAAGACTGCGCACACCGAATATTTCCCGAGGATGCCCGGATGATACTCGAATGGCTGGCTCGTCTGCGGGTCTTCTCTGCTCGACGGCTCGCCGGGAAGAACGAAGAGAGAGCGCGGAAGGTGCCGCTCGTTCTCGCGCGGCGCACTTTGAGTCCAGTAGATGCTCACATCCGCCGCTATGCTTGAGATCCGGTTCATGCGGACCTCGTCCATCCCCAGCTCGCGCTGTTTGCTCGGCGTTCCGGCGGCGGTGAATCCGAGCACCAGCGCCAGCACCACGACGACCGATGAGATCGTGGCGTAAAGGCGATCGCGCCACGGCGCCACTCTAGCCGTTCGCACGGTTGCGAGGTAGTACGAGAAGACGCCGGCCGCGACCACGAACAGCACGATCGCTTTCCACGCGAAACGCGCGGTCAGGTCGCCGGTGAGAAAGGACGTCAAGAACCACACGGCGTCACCGAGCAGGGTGACGGCGGTGATGACGAGCGCGATGTACGTGAGCCACTTGCGGACTCCGGACTCCAGCGCTTCGGGTCTGCGCGCGACTTCGACGGCGATAAGACGGCTGATCAGCAAGAACAGCGGATAGGCGATGATGAGGGTCGCCAGTTGGCCGGCGACCTCGGAGCGGAACGAGGAACCGGTGAGCGGATATCCGAGCACGTCGGGGATCACGTGATCGACGTACTGATCGGCGAGCAGGACGAGCGCCACCGTCCAGCACCCGAGCGTGATGAAGGCGAGGAGGTAATAGAAGGCGTCGCGGGCGCTTTCCACGCGCGTGCCACGCGCGGGAATGGACGTGCCTAACATCTCCTCGTAGTACGTCGACAGCGCATCGTAGACGCGCCGTTCCGACCAGCCATTTTGACGCAAGAGACTGACGACGGAATCATCGCCGACGCCCTTCGCCTTGGCGGCGCGGACAAAATCCAGCACCTTATCAGGAGCTTGCGATTCGCTCATACCTCGGATGTTTGCGCGCCGCCGACCGCCCGCCCTTGGGTGAGGGTCGCGCGCGGTCCCTAGTGAAGCCAAATGCTTGATGAGGCGCCGCCATTTCGTCAGCTTGGTCTCGGCTGTCCCGGGCTTGTCTTACGCCTTCGCGGCATCGCCGATCTCTACAGCGCCGGTTATTTCCCGCGGATACGATGACGCCCGCGTTCTGATCGATCGCCTGCAACGGCTTGACGACTCGCGCATCTTGCCGGTGTGCCGCACCGCTCTCTACGATCATGGGCTGGCCACTGACGTCGCTGTGGTGCTTTTCCACGGGTTCACCAACTGCCCGGCGCAATACGCATTGATGGCGCAACGCCTGCACGCGCGCGGTTGCAATGTCTTGGTGCCGCGCTATCCCGAGCACGGCGACGTCGATCGCATGACGACCCGCCTCGAAGGATTGACGGCAGAGCGCCTGATGGCCGCCGCGATGGAGGCGATTGATGCTGCGCGCGGGCTCGGCAAGCGGCTTGTCATCTCCGGTTTATCGCTTGGCGGAGTCTTGGTCGCGTGGCTCGCTACGCAGCGCAGCGATATCGACCGAGTGGTCGCGCTCGCACCGGCATTCGGATTAGGCTATCTGCCGTATCCGTTCAGCGTCTTCGCTGCCGGAATCATGCGTGCGATGCCATGGAGCCGCTATGCGTGGTGGGATGACAAGCTCAAGGAAAAGATCACGCCGATGCATGCCTATCCGCGCTTTCCGCTGCGCGCGCTTGGCGAGTGCTATAAGATCGGTGAACTGACGATCGGCGCGCAAGCGCCGCTGGGCGGTCGCACGCGAACCGAAATGATCTTTGCATTGAACCCGAAAGACCCGGCAGTCAACAACGACGTCACGGCGCAGCTGTCCGATTACTGGAACAGCAACGGCCTTATGCGCAGTTCCGTGGTGTGGATGAAAAGCTTTCCCGCGATACACGATGTGATCGAACCCGACAATCCTCATGAGTGCATCGCGCGGTGCTATCCGCCGCTTGTCGATCTGATCCTCGGCTGACGTTTCGTTATTGCGCGTCAAGAGCACGTGATGTGACCGGGCACGCCGGTCAGTGGACCGTTCAGCCTCCGCCGAAGCCGACCGTGACCTTTCCTTCGGGCGAAACGATGACCGGAACGGTCAGCCCACCCGAGAGCTTGCGCATCTCTTCGCGTATGGCTTTGTCGCCGCCGGCATCTTTTTCAGTGAAGGGAACGCCGCGCTGTCGCATGTCATCCATCGCGGCCGCGCAGTAGGGACATCCAGGTTTGGTATAGATGATGGTTTGAGCCATGGCCGAAGTATACCGCAGATGGACTTCCGCAATCAAATGGAACTCGCGCAAACCGTTCTGGGCATTCATCTCATTTTCGTGGGCTTTATCGCATTCGGTTTGATCGCGATTCCCATCGGCGCGCGACTTGGATGGGAGTTCGTCTCGATCTTCTGGTGGCGCGCGCTCCATCTCGCCGCGATAGCTATCGTCGCGCTGCAGAAGTTCGCCGGCAAGCTCTGCTTTCTGACGACGTGGGAGTTCGGTTTGCTGCGCACGTCGGGGCACAGCGACGCGGACATGCAGCCGTTATTCGCGTTTGGAAGTCGGCTTATCCACTGGAATATGCCGCTCTGGTTTTTCAGCGCGCTCTATGCGCTGACGTTGTTATATGTCTGCTGGCTCTGGTGGTGCTTCCCGCCTTCAAGAGCTACGACGCGGTACGCGCAAAGCGCACGCTCGCCACGATGACCAGCGCTAATCCGAGCGTGACCATCGCGAGCACCTGAGGCCACAGCGCATCGAGCCCTGCGCCGCGCAGCACGATGCCGCGCAGAATCTCCAAGAAATACGTCAATGGGATGAGCAGACCGAACCACTGCATGATCAGCGGCATCAGCTCGCGCTCGAAGAAGAATCCGGACAACAGCACCGATGGTAAGGTGAAGCCGAACACCATGAGGATGGCCTGCAGCTGGTTCTGCGCCACCGCGGACACGATCAGCCCAATGCCTAATGCCGCGAACAGAAAACAAACGGCGAGCGCGAGCAGCAAGGGAACGCTTCCCGCGATCGGGACTTGGAAGACGTAGACCATCGCGAGCAGTACGAGCAAGAAGTCGACGAATCCGATGGTCACGTAGGGCACGATCTTGCCCAGCATCAAGCCGGTCGATCCGATCGGCGTCACCAGCAGCTGATCGAGCGTGCCGCGCTCGCGTTCACCGACGATAGAGAGCGACATCAAGAACACCGTGATCAGCTGCATGACCAGCCCGATCAGTCCAGGGACCAGGAAGTTCGCGCTGCGCAATGCCGGATTGAAAAGCATGCGCGGCCGTACGTTGATGATGTCGGCGGTCACTGCCGTATTCGGTTGGACTTGTGCGGAAAGCGCCTGACCGACCAGTGCCGCCGACGAAAACGCTTCTTGCGCGATGTTCGAGTCGGAGCCGTCGATCAGCACCTGCAATTGCGCAGGTCGGCCGGCGTGCACGTCGGAGCTGAAGTTCGGCGGCACGTCGACTGCGACGTGCACCTTGCCGGCGATGATGTCGGCCTCAAGCTGGCGGCGCGAACTCGCTTCACGCACGAGATCGAATTCTTGCGAGGCGGCAAGCGCGTTGAGCGCCTGGATCGATACAGGCCCGCGATCCTCGTTGTAATACGCCGTCTTGATGTGCTCGACGCGCGTGTTGATCGCATAGCCGAAGATGAGCATCTGCAACGTCGGCAGCGCGAGCGCGAGGATCAGCGTGGTGCGATCGCGCAGGACGTGGATCCATTCTTTGTAGAGCACGGCCGAGAAGCCGCGCAGGTCGAAAAGCGGTCTCATGCGGCCGCCGGTGCGCTGCTGCGCGCGCGAGTAAGGGCGACGAAGACGTCCTCGAGCGACGGATTGATCTGCTCGACGCTCAGAATCGTACAGCCGCTCTTGACGAGATCGCCGCGCAGCCGGTCGGGCGTGACGTCGGCCGACACGACGACGTGCAAGTCTCGGCCGAATATCGTCGTGTCCGTGACGTATGGAAGCGAGCGCGCCGCTGAAAACGCAGGCATGACGTCTTCGGTGTGCACGCCGTAGCGGACCGTGCCAGGGGGCCGCACACCGGGCAGTGCGCGCAGCTGTTCAAGGGTGCCGAGCGCGATGAGGTCGCCGCTATAGATGTAGCCGACGCTCGAGCAGCGCTCGGCTTCATCCATATAGTGCGTGGTGACGAACATCGTCACGCCTCGTTCGGCGAGCCGGAAGAGCAGATCCCACAGTTCGCGCCGTGCGACCGGGTCGATGCCCGCGGTCGGCTCGTCGAGGAACATGACATTTGGTTCGTGCAAGAGCGCGCATCCGAGGGCAAGTCGCTGCTTCCAGCCGCCCGACAGCTGGCCTGCCAGTCGCTTGGCGAACGGACCGATGCCGGTCAGCTCGATCACGTCCTGGCGGCGCTGCGCGCGGCGTTGCGGCGACAGGCCGTAAGCACGCCCGTAAAATTCCATGTTCTCTTCCACGGTCAGTTCCGTGTACAGCGAAAATTGCTGCGACATGTAGCCGATCGAAGCACGAACTGCATCGCCTTCGCGCACGACGTCGTGGCCATCGACGCTCCCGCGCCCTCCGTTGGGCGCAACAAGGCCGCACAGCATCTTGATGGTTGTCGATTTGCCGCTGCCATTGGGACCGAGAAAACCGAAGATCGTGCCGCGCGGCACGCTGAAGCTCAGGTCATTCACGACCACTTGGTCCCCGTAGCGCTTCGTGAGATGGTCGGCGACGATGGCCGGCGCGGCCTGATTCATAACGCGACGTCTGCGGTGGTCCCGCCGCGCAGCTCGTGGTTCGGGTCGTGCACGCGCACCTTGACGCCGAAGACGATGTTCGCGCGATCTTCGGCGGTCTGCACATCGCGCGGCGTGAATTGCGCGGTCTGGTCGACCGCCTCCACATGCGCATCAAAGGTGCGGCCCGGATAGGCATCCGAGCGGACGGTCACAGCCTGGCCGACTTGCACTTTGCCGAGGTTCGATTGCGGCACGTAGATATAAAGGTAAGGATCTTTGAACTCGTCGATCGTCGCGACGGCAGCACCGGCAGGCACGAGATCGCCGACGCGCAAGCTCAAGCCGTTGACGATGCCTTCTTCCGGCGCACGCACCGTCATCTCGACGAGGCGCGCCTGCGCGGCGCGCACGCCGGCTTGCGCCGTCTCAACGGCGGCTTTGGCTTGTGCGATCTGATCCGGCCGCGTGCCCGCAGCGACCAGCTGGGCGTTTGCTAGCGCCGACTGATACGCTTGTTGTGCCGCCGCGACGCCCTGCGGCACGGATCCCGACTCGGCCGCCGCTAACTGCGCTTGCGCCGAACGCAGTTGCGCTTGTGCTTGACGGTTCGTCGAAACGGCGTCGTCGCGCGCTTGCGTCGACGTGTAACCCTTGGCGTAGAGCTCGCGCGCGCGCACCTCGTCGGCCGACGCGACGCTTGCGGCCGCTGAAGCCTGGCGGACGGTCGCTTGCGCTTGCGCGATCTGGTGTGGTCCGGTGATGCGTGCCTGATCGTAGACGTGCCTGGCTTGTTCGGCCTCGGCATTCGCCTTCGCGATGTCTTGCGGACGAGGACCGGCTTGTAGGTCCGCAAGCGTCGAACGTGCTTGCGCCAGTTGGCCTTGCGCTTGCGCGAGCGCTGCACGCTGATCTTTCGGATCGAGCGTGAGGATGATCTGGCCCTTCGTCACGTGCTGACCGGTCGTCACGAGCACCGCGCTCACGCGGCCGCCGACCGTGCTGCCGATGTTCGGCGCTTCGGCTTGCACCGTTCCGCTGTAGGTCGTGGCTGCGCGGCCGCATGCGACGAGCGACAGCGCGCACGCCAAAGACGCGATCGCGACGAGCGAGCGCCGGGCTGTTTCGGTGCGGGCGCTCATGAGCGCACCCGCGCGGCCTGCAGATATGCGACCGAAAAATCGGCGATATGGTCGGCGATGCGGTCGAGCCGCTGCGGCGTCAACTTCAATTGCGGCCAAAGCCGCGCGAGCAGCGGCGACGCGAGCGGATAGAAGAGCACTTGGCCCATAATGCTGTGAACGCACAGCCGCGTGGTTTCGTGATCCGGCGGCAGACCGAGCAGCGCTCCGACCAGCGCTCGCATGCGATCGTAGTTCGGACGCATCGCCTCGTCCACGACTTGTGAGAGCACCGGTGTCGGGCGCATCAACTCGTGGCGCATGAGTCTGAACGGCAAGCTTGCATGCCCGCTGCCGCACATGCGCTGGATGAGCGCGTGGATCACCTTGCGTAGGACGTCTTGCGGGGCGGCCGCTTGCTCGAGCACCGGACGTATCGTATCCTGGCCGACCGAGCGCGCGTTTGTCCGCAGCACTTCTGTGTAGAGGCCGAGCTTGTCACCAAAATGATAATTGACGGCGGCGATATTGGCATCGGCGCGCTTGGAGATGTCGCGTACGGTCGTCGCGTAGTAACCGCGCTCTGCGAAGATCTCGGCCGCTGCCTCGAGCAGCCGCGCGCGTTTCGGATCTGCGGCGCCGCCCTTGGCCGTACTGCGGGCGCCGGTGTGCTGCCCGGGCTGTACTCCCGTCGCCATTGTAACACTCATTTTAAACACTTGTTTAAATCGATGTCAAGCGGGAGGGTCGCAGCCGCGATGCTCGGAACGGTACCGCGCTATGCGACAAAAGATACTTCTCCTCGCCGCGTTTTGCGCGGCATTCGCGCTCTTGCCAGGCGCTGGGCTGGCCGCGACGATGGGTACGCCCGCGCCGCCGCCGACGGCCGCACCGCCGATGTCCGCGAGCGAGACCAAGTTCGTCAACGATGTGACGAGCGATCTCCAGGGCCGGTTCGCGACGACGAACGCCGCGGCTGCCGCCGGTTATTACCGCTACACCAACGAGGACGACACCGGCGCGATCAGCTGGGTCAACACCTCATACTGGGCAAGCGATCCGAAGCATCCGGCGCAGCTCTGGTACGACGTCACCGGCAAGCTTATCGGTGCCGACTTCAGCGTGCCGAAAGCCAACTCGGCGACCGCTCCTTCGATGTGGGGCGTTGCAAGCTCGCGCTGGATCGAAATACCGTTGCACGCGCATTTCGTCGTCAAGCAGGCTGACGGCACGATGCTGTATAGCGGCTTTGGTCCGAAGACCGCCGCCAGAATCGGCGCGAGTCTGACCAGCCCCACCAAAGAAGACGTCGTCAAGCTCGGCAAGGCGCAAAACGTCGGCCAGGTGACGACGGTGTTCACCTATCCGGCGATCTGGGATCTGCAAGTCTGGCTTGTGCCCAATCCGCTGGGCGCGTTTGCGGAGCACAATCCGAACGTGAAGCCCAGCGCTTCGGCCGAACACGAGATGTGAGGATAGGGCTCCGGTAAAGGAACCCTGACATGCGAAGAAGCGCGCCGGGCGGCGCGCTTCTTTCTTAGTCTGCGGCGGTGCGCCGCTTGCCCGACGCCAGCCAGCCGGCGAGGAGCAAGCCAAAGACGGCGAACGAGGCGACTAACTCCATTGCGCCCAGCATAGCCCCTGCCGTGCCGCTGGCGCTATATGCACCTGTCGAAAGCGCGGCGCGCCGGGCTGAACAATGGGCCGCAGCTACCGGGCCGCGCGCGGCTCGGCGCTCACCAGCCGCTCGAGCAGCCGGGCTTGATCGCTGTCCGCGATGACGATGTTGCGAGTTGCCGGCAGCATGAACCCGTCGGCGACCGCGCGATCGCACAGCGCAAGCAGCGAGTCGAAATAACCGTCGACGTTGAGCAGGCCGCAGGGTTTGTGGTGGATGCCGAGCTGTGTCCAAGTGACCACTTCGAAGAACTCCTCAAACGTACCGAATGCGCCCGGCAGCGCGACAAACCCGTCCGAAAGGCGGCCCATGAGCGCCTTGCGCTCGTGCATCGAGTTGACGATGTGAAGCTTGTCGACGCCGCGATGCGCAAGCTCGCGCTCGACGAGCGTCTGCGGGATGACGCCTTGGACTTTGCCGCCTGCCGCCAGCGCCGCATCGGCGAGCGCTCCCATCAAACCGACGTGACCGCCGCCGTAGACGATCTCAATATCGCATCCGGCCAGGAAGCGCGCAAACTCTTCCGCCGCTTTGAGGTATACGGCCCGCGCACGCGCGCTCGAGCCGCAAAAGACGCAGATCGTCTTCATCCTTCCATAGATATGCACTGGCGTTGCCGTCCCAATCCTCTCGGTCTCGGTTCACAGGTATCGGAAAGCGCACGCTCACTGTACCCTGGTTTTGACGTCAAACGGCCGGGTAGTGCCTCGAACGGAGGAATATCGATGAAACGCAAGTTTCGGGTCGGCGATCGCGTGAGCTGGAATTCAGAAGCCGGACGCGTGCGCGGCACCATCAAAAAGGTGATCGCGAAGCCGACGGTTTTCAAGGGTTATACGATCCGCGCGAGCCGCGACGCACCACAGTATCAGATCGTCAGCGATAGGACCGGTCACGTCGCCGTTCACAAAGGGTCTGCGTTGCGGAGACTGTAGAGCCAGGCGCCGCCCAAACGCACCCCGCGCCGACCGAGGGTACACTGGTGGCGCGGAGGCACACGCAATGCGCGCACCAGCGGAGAACACGACACAACTCGACCGATCGATAACCAAAGAGCGCTCCCGGCTTCTTGAGACCTACAGGCGCGCGACCGCGAAGCCCATGGCGGTGCTCGGCTTCGTATGGTTGGGGCTGATCATCGTGCGCTTCACGATGGGCCCGAATCCAGCGGTCGCTGACGCCACGCGATTGATCTGGATTATTTTTCTCGTCGACTTCGCCGCGCGCTTCGTGCTCGCGACCAAGAAGCTTCGTTTCCTCAAGCGCAACGTGTTGACGGCGATCAGCCTCGCGTTGCCTGCCGTGCGCATCTTCGCGGTCGGACGGGTCTTCGCGGTGCTGCCCGCATGGCAGGTGCCGCTTCTGCAAATGCTCGGCAGCATGAATCGCAGTTTGGTCGCGCTGCAAAGCACGATGGAACGGCGGGGACTCGGTTTTGTGCTGGCGCTGACGGGCATCGTCACGTTCGCCGGCGCGGCCGGCATGTACAACTTCGAGCGAGACGTCGCAGGACCCGGTCTGCACAGTTACGGCGGCGCGTTGTGGTGGACTGCCATGCTGATGACGACGCTCGGTTCGGATTACTTTCCGCACACGGTGCCGGGCCGTCTGTTGTGCTTCTTGCTCGCCGTCTTCGCCTTTTCGATCTTCGGTTATATCACGGCGGCCATCGCGAGCTACTTCGTCAACAAAGATGCCGACGATTCGCGCAGCCCGATCCCCAACGAGCAAACGCTGAAGCAGGTGCTCCAGGAAGTTAAAGCGCTTCGCCTACAAATCGCGGAGTTGCACGGCGAAAAGTCGGAGAGCGCGGCGTAAACTCTGAGCGGTTGAGAATCACTTCAAAAATGGTTCGATGCTCTCGTTCGGGCCTGCCGGCTCGACACGTCCGCTAAGGTACTTCGCCAAGAACGCCTCGACTGCCGCGTTGAAGCGGACGTTATTCTCCGGCCTGGCAAACCCATGGCCCTCATCAGGGAATACGACGTACTCGACCGTCCTGCCGTTCTTGCGCATCGCCGCGACGATTTGGTTGCTCTCGCGGATATTGACTCGCGGATCGTTCGCGCCTTGGCCGATGAGCAGTGGAGCTGTGATTTGATCCGCCTTGAAGAGCGGTGATTGCGAGTTCAGGAAATCCACGTTGTCACCCATGCGCAAAGCGAACATCGCGCGCCCGGTTTCCCAATATGGCGGAATCGATTGCAGCAAGGTATTCAGGTTTGACGGACCAACGATGTCCACGCCGCACGTGTACGCGGATGGCGAGAACGCGAGACCTGCCAAGACCGCGTATCCACCATAGCTGCCGCCCATGATGCACGTGCGCTTCGGATCAGCATATCCTTGCGAGGCCGCCCAGGCGACCGCATCCAGCAAGTCGGTGCGCATCGTTCCTGCCCACTGGCGATTGCCGGCGTTGAGAAAATTCTTGCCGTATCCTGTCGAGGCTCGGAAGTTCGGCTGAAGGACGGCATACCCGCGATTGGCGAGCCACTGCACGTAGCCGTTGTAGCCCCACGAATCGCGTCCCCACGGACCGCCGTGGGGGAAAAGAACCATCGGCAGGTTCTTCGGCTCGACGCCAACGGGCAGCGTCAGGTACCCATGGATGGTGAGACCGTCGCGAGCCTGATACGCGATCGGTTCCATCTTGGCGAGCTTCACATTTTCCAGGGCAGGCCGCGTCGTGAACAAGAACGTCGCCTGCTTGGTCGTGCGGTCAAACACGTAAAACGCTGCCGGGCCGTCATCGACCGTGTAGAGGACGATGATGTTGCGTTCCGCGCGATCTGCGCTCGGAAACGACAGATCGCCGGGATGCGCCGCCTGAATCGCGGTGAGGTCGGAAGACCAGCTCGGGTCCAGCGCGGTCCAGTCGACGCGATCTCGCTCGATCGCCGCTAAGATCGGTTTCTTGGTCTTTGCCGAAAAAAGTACGCCGCCGACGTCGTACTGCGGATCCGACAGTACCACTGTCGATTTGCCCGTCGCCAGATCGTAACGCAAGAGCTGTGCCGCGTTCGTCGACGCGCTTGCAATGACGTAGAGCGATTTGCCGTCCGGACTAAAACCTTGGGGATTGGGAAACCCGTCGTCGCTCGTATAGCGCGCAAGCGTCCTCCAGCCGGCGTTGGCGGAATCGCGCACGCGGATCTCGCTCGATCCGTCTGGATTCTGCACGAGAGCGCCACGCACGTTCATCGCGGCATCGGTCACCCATCCGGCGACATCGCCGGGGTTTTGTGCGATCATCGTTTGCTCCCCGCTTGCGAGATTGAGACGGTACGCATCGAACAGTTTGGGATTTCGCTTGTTCGTCTGGATTACAATCGTCGGATGATCCGGCTCTATGTCGACGATATCTGCGCGCACCGTATCATACGGAGTCAAGTCGCGTACGGAACCTCCCGAAACGCCGACCTCGTAGACGTGGAACAATTCGTTGCCGCCCTTGTCTTGCGTGAAGATGACATTGCGGCTATCGGGTGCGAAGACCGCGTTGCGAATCGGTCGGGTTGGGTCGGACGCGACAACGTGGTCGTCGGTTTTTCCGATCGTTCGAACCCAAACCGAGAGCACGCCGTTCGACGGCGCCAGGTAGACCAGCAGTGTGCCGTCAGGCGATATCGCAGGCGCCGTCCGGACTGGATTCCCGAATAGCACAGAGCGCGGGATCAATGGCGGAAGATCCGCTCGAGCTGCGCGTGGCGACATCAGGAGGCCGAGCAGAAATGGCGCGAACAACCATAGGCAGGGCTTGCGCAATGATCTCATCCGAACGACCTCCCTAAAAACAAATGGCGCACCAGATCTTGGCGCCTTCGTTCCAGCTTGGGCTTACGCGTCCCCGGTCTACTGAAGCTGGTACGCAACCTCCGCATGCTGCGACTCGTCCAGACCGCGCTCTTCTTCTCCCTGCGAGACGCGCAGCGGCACGAAGCGCTCGATGACCTTGAGAATCGCATACGTCATGCCGCCTGCATAGACCCACGAGACGGAGACCGCAATCGCCTGCACGGCGAGCTGGTGTGGGTTTCCCGCAAACAATCCGTTGGCGCCGGCCGCGTTGACGGCGACGGTTGCGAACAGGCCTGTCGCCAGCGCGCCCCACGTGCCGCCGATTCCGTGCACGGCCCAGACGTCGAGCGAATCGTCGACGCGATGCATCCGCTCGCGCCACTGGATCGCGACGTAGCAGACGACGCCGGCGCCGAAGCCGATCAAAATCGCGCCCAGCGGCGTCACGAATCCGCATGCCGGAGTCACCGCGACAAGGCCGGCCACTGAACCTGCCGCCGCGCCCAGCACGCTCGGATTGCCCTTCCGCCACCAGTGTAGCGTCATCCACGTCAGCGCTCCCATCGCGGCGGCCAGATTGGTGCTGACAAACGCGCTGGCGGCAAGACCGTTGGCCGCGAGCGCTGAGCCCGCGTTGAATCCGAACCAGCCGAACCAGACGAGCGCCGCGCCGAGCACGACATAGGTCATGTTGTGAGGTTCGGTGTTGCGGTCCGGCGCGATGCCGAGACGGCGCCCGAGCACGAAGGCTGCAACCAGCGCGGACACGCCCGAGGTTATGTGCACGACGGTGCCGCCCGCGAAGTCGAGCGTGCCGAGCTTGTTGAGCCATCCGCCCTGGCCCCACACCCAATGCGCGACCGGATCGTAGACCAGCGTCGCCCACAGCAGCGTGAAAATCACGAAGGCGCGGAAGTGTTTGCGTTCGGCGAAGCCGCCGGAGATCAGCGCCGGCGTGATGACCGCGAACATCATCTGGAACACGCAGAACGCGAGCGCCGGTACGCTGGGCGCGTACGTCGACGGCGTCTGCCCGACGCCTTGCAATCCCATCCACTGCAAGCCGCCGATGATGCCGTGGAAGAATCCCAAGAAGTTCGCATCGGGGCCGAACGCGAGCGAAAAACCCCACAGCGCCCACTGGACGCTCACGAGACAAAGGATGAAGAAGCTGTGCATGATCGTCGCGAGGACGTTCTTGCGACGAACGAGTCCGCCGTAGAAAAATCCGACAGCGGGCGTCATGAGCATCACCAATGCTGCCGAAGCGAGCACCCAAGCAGTGTCGCCGGCGCTGATCGAGGGCATCGGCGCGACCTCCTTGGGACTACAGTATAGCGGGCGCGCGCGGCAAAAGTCTTTCGACGAATGTCGAGCGCTCGGCGGCGCTCTGGTACTTTAGGCTATCGTGCGGCGGCGCGGCGTGCAGGGTTGGGGCGCACTGGTTCGACAAGCACGCGAACGTGAGACCGCCGACCGTACTCGTCGCCGAGCCGCTTGCTGCCGAAGGCGTGGCTGTATTGCGCGCGAGTGGCGTCGAAGTGCGTGAAGCGTTCGACCAACCGGCGGACGCGCTACGTGCGTTGTTGATCGACGCCGATGGCCTCATCGTCCGTTCGAAGACAAAGGTCGATGCCGAGATGCTCGCAGCGGCTCGTGCACTGCGCGTCGTCGGCCGCGCCGGTGTCGGCGTTGATGCGATCGACGTCGCTGCAGCGACGCGCGCCGGCATCGTCGTGCTCAATACGCCCGATGCGAGCACGATCGCGACCGCGGAACACACGATCGCGATGATGCTTGCTCTCTGCCGCCACGTGAGCGCCGGACACGAGCGCGTGCGAGCGGGCCAGTGGTCGGCCAAAGGATTGATGGGCGGCGAGCTGTTCGGCAAGACGCTCGGCATCGTCGGCTTGGGCCGCATCGGGGCGGCGGTGGCCGCCAGGGCACGGGCGTTTGGAATGATGGTGATCGCGCACGACTCGTTCGTCAGCGAGGCCCGCGCCGAAGCTGCGGGCGCAAAGCTCGTGGCGCTCGACGAGCTGCTCACGCGCGCGGACTTCGTGACGCTGCATACGCCGCTCACGCCACAGACGCAAGGTCTCATAGGCGCACGCGAGCTCGCGCTCATGCGCTCGGGGGCGCGCATCATCAATTGCGCGCGCGGTGGATTGATCGTCGAAGACGCGCTGCTCGACGCTCTCGACAACGGGCATCTTGGCGGAGCCGCACTCGACGTCGTGCGCGCGGAGCCGCCGGCGGCGGATGCCCTGGTCTGGCGATTGCTGCGGCATCCGAAAGTGGCCGCGACGCCCCATCTCGCGGGCTCGACGCGCGAAGCGCAAGCGCGCATCGCGACCGATCTCTGCCGCGACGTCGTGGCCGTACTATCCGGCCAGCCGCCCTCGGGCTCCGTCAATGCACCGGTCGCGCCAAGCCCAGCGCTGCGTCCCTTCGTCGAGCTGGCTGCAGTGCTCGGGCGCGCCTACGCGCAGATCTCACGCGAACCTGCATTGGCGTCGTTTTCGCTCGTATTCGAGGGCGAGCTTTCCGACGTCGACCCGCGCCCGTTCAGCGCGGCGTTCCTCGTGGGGCTCTTGTCGGGCGTGACCGACCGCCGCGTTTCAGTCGTCAACGCACAACAGATCGCTGACGAGATGGGCATTTCGCTCGAAACGCTCGCTGCGCCGTGCGAGCGCGGGTTCGCGCGCGCGCTATCCGTGCGCGGCGGAAAGACGGCGCTTGCAGGCACGATCGTGCACGGCGAACAGTTGCGACTCGTCGAGATCGACGGATTTGAGATCGACGCCGTTCCAAAAGGACACATGATCGTCACCCGTCACTCGGACGTCCCCGGAATCGTCGGCAAAGCCGGCACCATTCTTGGAACGCACGGTCTCAACATCGCGACGATGAACGTCGCGCGGCGCGATGACGGAAACGCGCTCATGCTGCTGGCCGTCGATCGCGCGCCCACGACGGCCGTGCTCGACGAGCTGCGTGCGATCGCAGAACTTCACGAAGCGCGCGCAATCGAGCTATGATTCTGCTCTTCGTGCGCCACGGCGAATCGACGTGGAATATCGAAGGCCGTTTTCAAGGCCGCCAAGATCCGCCGCTGTCGCCGCTCGGCGAGCGGCAGGCGCGCGCGGTCGCCGAGCGCCTGGCGTGCGCCGTGCATCCCGGCGCGATCGTTTCAAGCCCGCAGCGGCGGGCGCGCTCGACCGCCGAGCTCATCGCGGCGCGCTGCACGCTGCCGCTGGTACTCGACGACCGCCTTGTCGAGATCGCGCACGGGCAATGGGAAGGGCTGTTGCGCTCGCAGGTCGCTGCGCGCTGGCCGGACTGGCTGGACCGTTGGCGCGACGAACCGCAAACCGTCCGGTTTCCGGGCGGGGAGTCCGTCGCGGACGTCCGGGCACGACTCGATGCATTCGTCTCCAACGTGAGCGACTTTGCATCGCCGCTGATCATCTGCACGCATGACGTGATCATCCGTCTTGCCGTGCTGTGGGCGAGCGGCGAACCAATGGAGCGTTTCTCGCAGCTCAAAGGCGAGAACGCCGGGATCACCCGCATCGCGCTGGAAAACGGCTGTCCGACGCTGATCGGCTTCAATGACATCGGACATCTCGGGGAACTACGCAGCAATTTGGCAGGCCAAGCGCTGTAGTTCACATTCTTGGCACCTATTAATTCCTTAATTGACAAGGCACCCGCAGGCATGCTACCGTAGTCGCTGAGCTACTAATTCCTTAGTTCTTTGGCGCTGCTGGAGGACGTGCGTGGCGCGAAAAAAGTCGCCCATCTTGACCGAGGCGGAACTTCGCCTCATGCAAGTGCTGTGGGAAAAGGACTCGGCCACCGTCGGCGAGGTCCTCGCCGGCCTCCCCAAAGATACGGCGCTCGCGTACAGCACCGTGCTGACGACGCTGCGCATCCTCGAAACAAAGGGCTACGTCGCGCATTCCGAATCCGGACGTGCGTTCGTGTACCATCCACTGATCGGCCGCGAGGAAGCGATTCGCACCGCGACGCAGCAGCTCGCTCGCCGTTTCTTCGACGACTCGCCCGGCATGCTCGCATTGAATCTGCTCGAACAAGAGAACATCGACGAGCGCGAGCTCGAGCGCATCAAACGTCTCATCGAACGTAGCAGGGAGAACTCGTGATGCAGGTGTGGCTGCAACTCGGGGAAGCGTTTGCGCGAGTCAGCGTCGGCGCAATCGTCAACAGCTTGTGGGAAGCGATCGCGCTCGCGTTGATCGCATGGCTGGTCCTGCGCTTAGTGCCGCGTGCCAATGCATCGCTGCGCTACGGTCTCTGGTGCGTCGCTCTCGCGGCGGTCCTCGTCCTGCCGGTCATCGCGCTGCACGTCGGCGCGACCGTTCCGGCCACCGGCCCATCCAGCGATCCGTCTATCGCGATGCCGCAGCGCTTCGCCCAGTCCCTCTTCTTATTGTGGTACGTGGTCGCGAGCGCGCTCGTCTTCCGTTTGATCGTCAGCTACGTGCGCCTCCAGCAGATCAAGGCCAGCGCCGAACCGCTGTCTCCTCTGTATCAGCATCGCGTGCGCCGCTGGCTGAGCGCGACCGGCGGACGCCGGCCGTGCAGACTGTGCGTCTCGGACACCGTGCCGATGCCGGTCGCCATCGGCCTCTTCGACCCGGTGATCGTGTTGCCGGCGCGCCTGCTCGAGCAGCTTTCAGATGACGAACTCGATCAGGTCGGCATGCACGAGACCGCGCACTTGCAGCGCTGGGACGACTATACGAACGTCTTCCAGAAGCTGGCCGAAGCGCTGCTCTTCTTCAATCCTGCCGTCTACCTGATCGGCCGGCAGCTGACGCTCGAGCGCGAGATCGCGTGCGACGACCGCGTCATCGCTGCCACCGGCAAGCCGCTGACCTATGCGGCATGTCTGACGCGCTTGGTCGAAGCCACGGCGTTGACGCGCCAAGCGCTGCCGGCGCTTGCGGCCTTGACGACGCGGCGCCAATTCGCGATCCGCATCGAGCGGCTGCTCGACGGCAAGCGCTCGGGAATGCCGGTCGCCTCGATGCTCGCCGCTGTCGCGGCCTGCACGGCGATCGCGTTCGTACTCATCGCGGCCTCGCGCATCGCGCCGCTTGTCAGCGTGATGCCTGAATCTTCACATGCCCTCGCCCTACCGCGGAGCCCGGCGGCTATGACCGTCGCTACGGCAGCGGTGCGGCCGGCGGCCACATTGGTCCGCCACGCCGCCACCGTAGTGCGCCGCGTCGCAAGTGTTGCGCGTTCCAACGCCGTGGGAGCGCGCAACATCCTCCTGAAAGTGCGTATCCACGAGCAGAACGTCGGCATGCCCGCCATCGTCAGCACGGATGTTGAGATCATCCGCGCGCCCATCATCAGCGTGAGCCACGCGCAAACTTCGATGCACGCGCTCAGCCTGCAGATCGCGATGATGGATGCCCGCCTTCGAAACGCGAGCGCGGCGATCAAGCCCCTCAAAGCGCAATTCAAGCACTTCAACGAAATCTACATCAGCGACGAAGCGGCGACGGCGATGGCCCCGATGCCGCCAATCCCAGCCCACACCTACTCGTACGCCTACGGCCCGGCTTCGTCGATCGCGAGTGCGGCGGCTGACGCCTCCTCGGCGAGCGTGGAGGCGACCGACAATATCCCGGTGCTCGTCGCAAAGCTGCCGCAGCTCAGCGTCGGCTCCAAGGTCATCGTGATTCGCCGGCTCGGCGACCACATGGACAGCATCGAAGCCCGCTCCGCGCTGATCGATACGATGCTGCACGATTCGTCGCTGGCAATCAAATTGAGCGCCGTTAAAGTGCTCGGCGATCACGTCGAAGATATCGAGCCGCAATCCGCGTTGATCGAAGCGCTCTCAGCTTCGGACTCGCCAAGCGTCAAAGTCGCGATCATCGCGGCGCTGCGCGACGCGATCGACAGTTCGAATGTGGCGCACGGACTGATGTCTGCGTTCGGCGGCTCGCAGCCCGAGAGCGTCCAGCTGGCGGCCGCGCAGGCGCTTGCAGACGCCGTCGAGGACACAGACGGTCAGAACGTCTTGATCTCGGCGCTCGGCAGCACGCCATACGTGCGCGTCAAGTCGGTGATCATCCGCGCGTTGAGCCTGGTGGCGCGCGAGCCCAACGTGCGGCGCGCGCTGCAGGCGGCGTTGGACGACGGCGAGCCGCTTGCGGTGCAGCTCGCTGCCGTGCAAGCGCTGGCGCCATCGGCAGACGATCCAGAAGTGCGCGCGGTCCTCGAGCAAGCGGGCGGCACCGGCTGCGACGTCGTGCGCTTGACGATCAAGCGCGCGCTCTCGCAGGTCGGCAACCCCTAAGGACGCTAGGGCGTGAGCGCCTCGATGCGCACGCGCTCCATCTTGTCGCCGACCCTGATCTTCTGCACGTTTTCAAACCCTTGCGTGACTTGCCCGAAGACCGTGTATTGATTGTCTAAGAACGGCGCGGGTTCGAGGCAGATGTAGAACTGAGACCCGGCCGAATTCGGCGATTGCGCGCGCGCCATCGCGACTGTGCCCTGCACGTGCTTTTGTTTGTTGAATTCCTCGCGTAAGGTGTAACCGGGACCGCCGCGTCCGCTTCCTTCCGGGCAGCCGCCTTGCACGACAAAGCCCGGCTCGACTCGATGGAATGTGAGTCCGTCGTAAAAACCGCTGCGCGCGAGCTTGATGAACGCCGCGACGGTCACGGGCGCGTCTTTCGGATAGAACTTGAAGACGATGTCGCCGTATTTCGTCGTGATGCGCGCTTGCAGCGTTTGCGCATCGCGTGCCAACGTCGTCGCTTCTTCGGCAGTGGGCGGAACGTGTGCAGGCATCGGCGTACGACTTCCCTTTCTTCGCCCTCGCTGTTCGGTCGGGTGTTCCATTAGGGGAATCGGCCGCGGAGCCGCCGCACATGAGCGGGATGCTCGGCGGCTCTCCGTATCATATGATGTACGCGATGCGCGGACCAGGCGACGGCCTAAACCGGCCGGCGAAGGTGGATCTGCGCCGCATCGTGCGCTACTTCGCGCCGTACTGGCGCCAAGAAGCGCTCGTGCTCGTGTGCATCTTGATCGCGACAAGCCTTGGGCAACTGCCGCCGCTGTTCACCAAATGGATCATCGACGGTTCCATTGCGCATCACGACCTCCACAGCCTGTGGCGCAACGTCGGCGGGATGATCGGGGTCGCCCTGGCGGCTGCGGCGATCGGCGTGTGGCAAGGCTATCTGAACGCGGCGGTCGGCGAAGGCATCATGCGCGATATGCGCGACGCCTTGGTCCAGCATCTGCACCGCATGCCGCTTTCGTTCTTCACCTCGACGAAGACCGGCGAGATCATGAACCGCGTCTCGAGCGATGTGGACGCGATCGACAACGTCGTGACCGGCACGCTCGTCACCATCGTGACCAACGTGCTCATGATCGTCACGACGCTCATCGCCATCTTCCTGCTCGATTGGCGCCTTGCGCTGCTCGCGCTCGTCGTCGTGCCGATCATGGTGATACCGCTCGGTCCGGTCGGGCGCACGATGTACGACGTGCGCAAGAAGACGCGCGAGCAGCGCGACAAGATCGAAAGCCTCATCCAAGAGACGCTGTCGCTTTCCGGCATCACGCTGGTGAAATCGTTCGTGCGCGAACGTCAAGAAGCGGCGCGTTTCCATGCCGCCGGCACAGATCTCATGGACATGGAGATCCGCCTTGCGCTGGTGGGCCGCTGGTTCATCGCGCTGGTCGGCGCACTCGTCGTCATCGGACCCGCGATCATCTGGCTTGGCGGCGGCTGGCTCGCGATCGAACGAGGACTGCAAGTCGGCACGATCGTCGCGTTTGTCGCCTACCTGGCGCGGCTATACGGTCCTGCGGCAGCGCTGATCTCCGTGCAGGTGCAGATCGTGAGCGCGCTTGCCGTCTTCGAGCGCATCTTCAACTACCTCGATATGGAGCCTGAGGCGCCGCAGCGCCACGATGCGGTTGCGCTTACTGACGTGCGCGGCGACGTCGCGTTCGAACGTGTGTCGTTTCGCTACGTCGAAGATCGCTGGGCGCTGCGCGACGTCAACTTCCGCGCCGCGCCGGGAAAGCTCGTTGCGTTTGTCGG
>JAFAKE010000099.1 GCA_019235715.1 Vulcanimicrobiota bacterium | reverse complement strand
TTTGTCGACGATCTGCTCGGCGCTCCAGCGATACGCGCGCGGATCTTTCTCCCACGCCGCGAACGAGCAGAATTTGCAATCCGCGTAGCACACATTGGTCGTGTTCAGGTAGCGTTTGAAGACGTAGTACGTGCGCCGCCCGTTCTTTGCGGTGCGCACTTCGTTGGCGAGACGCCCCACCTCGTGGAATGGCGCCGCGCTGAACAGGTACTCGCCGTCTGCGCGGTTTAGCGGCTCGAGCGAGCGGACTTTCTCGGCAACGGCCGACATTCGCGAATCCGTCATGACGTCTGGCGTCGTTTCGGCGGCTCGCCGCGCATTCCCGGCCGCGCGGCGGGGACGAGCACGCCGGAAGGCCGATTTACAACAGCGTCTGTGCGCGGTTGCGCGGTGCGAGAATTGTCGCTAGATTTTCCATGTCCGCATCGCCGGCGAGGATCTTGCGCGGCTTGGTGCCTTCTGCTGGGCCGACGACGCGGAATTGCTCGAGGATCTTCATGAGGCGCACCGCGCGCGGATGTCCGATCTTCAACTCGGCTTGCAGCAGCGCAACCGACGCCATCTGGCGCTCGACGATGATCTGCGCGGCATCGTACGCGAGCTCGTCGGCCGGGCCGCCCGACTCATCTTCGAGTTCAGCCGGCGAGATCGCCAGCCGGTTGGCCGGATCGCCTTGCTCGCGCCAGAACTCGCACAGCCTTTCGATCTCGGCGCCCGTGACGAGCGCGCCCTGGACGCGCAGCGGCTTTGGAGCGTCGATCGGCAAGAACAGCATGTCGCCGCGTCCGAGCAACCGTTCGGCGCCGGCCATGTCGAGGATCGTGCGCGAATCGACCTGCGAGGAGACCGCGAATGCGATGCGCGACGGGATGTTCGCTTTGATCAAACCCGTGATGACGTCGACCGACGGCCGCTGCGTGGCGATGACGAGATGGATGCCGGTGGCGCGCGCCAGCTGCGCGATGCGGCAGATCGACGTCTCGACGCGCGTCGGCGCGACGAGCATCAAGTCGGCGAGTTCGTCGATGGCAACGACGATGTAGGGCAGGCGCTCATGCGGGCGCGCTTGGTTGAACTCCTCGATCTTGCGCACGCCGGCCTGCGCGAAGCGCTCGTAGCGCGCGTCCATCTCTTTGGTCAATTCGTACAGCGCGCCGGCCGCCAGCTTCGGATCGGTGATGCAGTCGGCGATGAGGTGCGGAATGCCATTGTACTCCGCCAGCTCGACGCGCTTGGGATCCACGAGCAGCATCTGCACCTGATCGGGCGTGCACGTCGCGAGCAGCGATGCGATGATCACGTTGAGACAGACGCTCTTGCCGGCGCCGGTGGCGCCCGCGACGAGCAGGTGCGGCATACGCGTCAGGTCTGCGACGATCGGCCGCCCCGTGATGTCCTTGCCGAGCCCGAAACACAGCATGCCTTCGCCCTTCGGCACGTGGTCGAGAATTTCGCGAATGGCGACAGTCGACACCGCGCTGTTGGGGACTTCGATGCCGACGGCGGCCTTGCCCGGAATCGGCGCTTCGATGCGCACGCTCTGCGCCGCGAGCACGAGCTGGATATTGTCGGACAGCGACTTGATCGCGCTAACCTTCACGCCGCGACCGGGCGTGATCTCGTAGCGCGTGACGCTCGGGCCGCGCTCGATGTGCGTGACCTTGCCCGCGACCCCGAACGACGCGAGCGTCTCTTCCAGGAGCATCGCGGCGCTCGCTTCGCTCTGCACGCGTTTTTCCGGTGGATTGAACAGCGCGAAATCGGGCAGACGGTAGCCGCCCTCAGAACGCACCGTCGCACGCGGCTGCTTGGCCGGAGGCGCCGGCGGCGCGACCCCCGCAGCGATATCCAGCTCGACGAGCGGCTGCGGCGCCTCGATTGCGGGTTCGACAGCGTCAACCGCGCCAGAGTCCTCGATACCGGGATCTTCCTTTAGAAAGGGCGCAGGCTCGACGGGCGGCGCGGGTGCGAACTCCGCCGGTTCAAACGCTGTTGCCGGCGCGAGCGCAGCATGCTGCTGCGCTGCTTCAAGACGCGCTTGCCGCGAGCGGCGCAGCGCCTCGCGTGTCGAATCGGCCAACCCCGTTGCAGCACCAGCCACCGACGTGCTGACCGAGCCGAAGACCCGCTTGAGCGAGATGCCGGTCGGCGTCACGATGCACGCGACGACGGCGAAGACGAGCACGATGTTCGCGCCCGCGATGCCGAACAGCGCGCTCAGGCCGTGCGCGATCGCATCGCCGACCGCACCGCCGGCATTAGCCATGCCGAAGAGACCGGCTAAGGCGAGAAACGCGCCGGCGGCACACCCGGCAAGCGCTGCCATGATCTTGGGCACGTGGATCTCGAGGAAGACGATCGCGCCGATGACGACGAGAGCGAGCACGCCAAGCCAAGCCGCATCGCCGAACCACGAATGCATCGTCGCGTTGGCGACTTGCCCGAAGAAGCCGGCGGCGTCTGCACGCAGCAGCGAAATCGCGATCAAACCGGCGAGAACGAAGAGCGCCCCGCCGATGATCTCGAAATTGAGCGTGAGCCCAGGAAGCGGGTCTACGCGGCGCGCGCGCGCGGACTTCGTGCGCTTCATGACTGTGGTCTTTGCCACCGCACAAGCGTTCGATAGTGCGGAACGACCGCCCTTCGGTTGCGTCGCGCCGGTCGCGTGCCTTCGACTACGCCGACTTGGGATCGAGCGCGTCGCGCAACCCGTCACCCAAAAGATTGAAGCCGAGCACGGTGATCGAGATGGCGAGTCCGGGGAACAGCAGCGCCCAGGGTGCGTTGAGCCAATAATCGCGCGCGTCGTTGAGCATCGAACCCCATTCGGCTGTCGGCGGTTGTATGCCAAGGCCGAGATAGGATAGGCCCGCCGAGTCGAGCTCGGCCGTGCCGACGCCCAGCGTCGCTTGAACGACGAGCGGCACGAAGATGTTCGGCAGCACGTAACGCGCCAAGACGCGCGCGGTCGTGCTGCCGACCGCGTGCGCCGCCTCGACGTACTCCATGTCCTTGACTTGCAGGACGGATGCGCGCGCGATGCGTGCATAGACCGGGATGCCGACGATGCCAACGGCGAGAAATATCTTGACCACGTCGCTGACCCGCTGGTCGAGTATCGCCGAGATCGCGATGGCGAGCAGAATGCTGGGAAATGCGAGCATGACGTCCATGGCGCCCATCAACGTCGTGTCGACGGCTTTGCCCCAATAGCCCGCCACTAAGCCGATGAACGTACCGATGGCTAAGCCGATGGCGACGCTCGTGAAGCCGATCTCAACCGACAAGCGCGCGCCGTACAGCAGACGCGTGAAGATATCGCGCCCGAGCTTGTCAGTGCCGGCAGGATTCAGCGGCGATGGCGGAAGCGTCGCGGCGGCGAGATTCTGGGCGAGCGGATCGCGATGGCCGCACAACCACGGCGCAAAGATCGCACAGACGGCGAGCAGCGCGATGATCGTAAGACCGATGATCGCCGAACGGCTGCGGCGGAAACGGCGCCAGGCGTCTTCAAGCACGCCGACATGCGGCGCTTCAAGGCGCGACTCGTCGACGGTGAGGATCGCTTGCGCCAACGCGCCGTTAGACTTCCATGACGACCGGCACGATCATCGGGCGCCGCTTCGTGCGGTCGTAGATGAACTTCTGCAGACCCTTGTGGACGTGCTCGCGGATGGCGGTCCACTCGGTCAGCCCTTCGCGCGCGCCGGCCTCCATGATCGTCACGGCAGCGCGCCGCACTTCTTCAAGCACACCGTCGCGTTCGCCGGCTCCCAAGAACGTGAAGCCGCGCGACGTGATGTACGGTCCGGCCAGCACTTTGCCGTCCGAGCTGTCGACCGTCACGGTCACGACGATCATGCCGTCGATTGATAGATGCTTGCGGTCGCGCAAGACCACTTCGCCGACATCGCCGACGCCGAGACCGTCGACGTACACCGGGCCGCCGTAGATGCGCCCGATCTTTTGCGCGCCGATCGCTGTGAACTGCACCACCTCGCCGTTGTCGACGACGAAGATGCGCGAGCTGTCGACGCCCGTTCGCACTGCGAGGGATGCATGCTGCACCAGCATCCGGTACTCGCCGTGCACGGGCATGAAGTATTTCGGCCGCGTCAAGTTGAGCATCATGAGCAGCTCTTCCTGACAACCGTGGCCGGAAACGTGCGCCATACGCTGCCGGCCGTAGATGACGTCGACGCCCAGCTTGAACAGATTGTTGATGGTGCGCCCGACGCTGCGCTCGTTGCCTGGAATCGGCGTCGCCGATAAGATCACCGTGTCGCCGCTGCGCAGCTTGACGCGCGGATGATCGCGCGCCGCCATGCGCACGAGCGCCGACGTCGGCTCGCCTTGGCTGCCGGTCGTGCAGACCACGATCTTGTGCGGCGGGTAATCGTCGAGCTCGTGCTCGCGGATCTGTTGGCCGGCCGCAAGCGTCAGGTACCCATGTTCGATCGCGATGTTCGAGACATTCAGCATGCTGCGCCCGACGAAACACACCTTGCGGTCGTAGCGCGCGGCGGCATCAACGGTTTGCTGCAGGCGCGGAACGTTCGAGGCGAACATCGTCACGATGATACGGCCGTTGCAGTGCGCGAAGATGTCGTTGAAGGTTTCGCCAACCACGCGTTCGGACGGGGTGTGGCCGGGAAGCTCAGCGTTGGTCGAATCGGAACACAAGAGCAACACGCCTTCTTCGCCGTAGCGCGAGAGCGTGGCGATGTCGGAAGGCCGGCCGTCGATCGGCGTCTGATCGAACTTGAAGTCGCCGGTGTGGATGATGGTTCCAAGCGGCGTCTGCAGGGCGATCGAGCATGACCCGGCGACGCTGTGGGTGATCGAGATGAAGTCTGCGGTGATCGAACCGAGATGGATCTCTTCCCCAGGCTCCACGACGTGCAGGTCCGCGCGGTCGAGCAGCTT
>JAFAKE010000074.1 GCA_019235715.1 Vulcanimicrobiota bacterium | reverse complement strand
GCGCTTCATGAAGAAGAACGGCTTGCCGACGCCGTTGGGATAGCGCTTCATGACCATCGCGCGATCGTGCAGGTGCGGGAGCAAGCATGGCGCGACGGCGGCATAGTAGCGCAACAGATCGCCTTTGCTGATCGGCGGTTTCGCGCGTGGCCAAAAGATCTTCGGTAAGTTCGTCAGTTGGACCGTGCGCGAGCCGAAACTCACCGACGCGTCCGCGACGCCGCTCGGGATCAGCGCCGCTTTGCTCACGCGCGCAGCTGCTCCATCGTGCATTGCGCCGGCTTCTTGTCCGGCCGCCAGCGCACGAAGCGCGTGCCGTGACGGAACCGCGCTCCCGTCACGTGGTCGAATTCGACTTCGACCACGAGCTGCGGGCGCAACGGTTCCCATTGCTCGCTGCGCTCGGTGCTCCAGCGGCTCGGGCCGCCGGGCTTGCTGCCGGTGAATCCCGGTTCTCCCTTGAGCGCTTCGAGCCGCTTCGTCAACGCCGCGCGCTCGCTGTCGCGTATGCCCGACATGAAACCGACGTGGTCGAGCTTGCCCTCGCGATCGTACAATCCGAGCAGCAACGAGCCGACGACTTTGCCTTTGGAGGCATACCGGAAGCCGCCGACGACGCAGTCAGCCGTGCGCTTGCGTTTGACCTTGACCATCGCGTCGCGCGAGCCCGCTCGGTAGGGCTCTGCAAGCCGCTTGGCGACGACGCCGTCGCGCGCTCCGTGGGTGCGCAGCCAGCGCGCCGCGAGACTGCGGCTGCGCGTCGCCGGAGAAAGCTCGAGGAGTCCGCGCGGCTTGAAATATTTCTTCGCGATCGCTTCGAGCCGCAGGCGCCGCTTCGCCAGCGGCTGCTCCTCGAGGCTGCTGCGCGTAGCATCCGCGAGTATGTCGAAAACGATGTAATGCGCGGGGTGGGTCTTGGCGAGCATCTGCACGCGGCTTTGCGCCGGATGGATGCGCTGCAGCAGCTCGTCGAAATCCGAGCGATTGCCGTCGCGGATGACCAGCTCACCGTCAAGGATGCACGTATCGAGCGCAAGCTCTTTCAGCGCCGCGACGACCTCTGGGAAATACCGGTCGAGCCGCTTGTCCGACTTCGAGCGCAGCTCGACGCGTGCGGCGCGCTTGAACGCCACGCAGCGGAAGCCATCCCACTTGGGCTCGTATTGCCAACCGCCGTCCGCCGGCAGTTCGTCGACGGCGCGCGCCTCAGCCGGTTCGAATCGTTTCAAGCTGGCGTCTTCGCGGGCGCTCGGGCGCTTGCTTTCCGGGTAGGATGTGTTCATGAATAAGCTCGCGATCGGAACGACCGCTGGAATGGTCGGCACGCTTGCGCTCGACATCGCCACATACGCGGACATGGCTGCCCGCGGGCGCCCGACAAGTTCGGTACCGGCCGCCGTCGTCGCGATTCTCGCGCGCAAAGCCGGATTGCGTGCGCTTGGGCGGCCGCAGCGCCACAAGGACGACCGCTTGCGCAACCGGCGCAGCGGACTCGGCGCGCTGATGGGCTATGCCGTCGGGATCGGCATGGGTGCCGCGTACGGTTTGCTGCGCTCGCGCGCGCGGCGCATTCCGTGGCCGCTGCTGGGCTCACTGCTCGGCCTGTGTGCGATGGTCTGCGCCGACGCGCCCGCCGTGTATCTCAAAGCGACCGATCTGCGCAAGTGGAAGACGGCGGATTGGATGAGCGACCTCATTCCGCATTGCGTGTACGGCATCATCACCGCCGCGTGCTACGAGGCCATCGAGCGAGCCTGAGGGACGCATCATGAAGAAGAACATGAAGAAGAAGAGGAAGAAACCGGCACGGCGCCCGGCGCACGCGACGCCTGCGAGCAAGCGCTGGTCGCAGGACGTGACCGAGCACAGCAATGCGTTGGATCTTGAGCGCGGCGTATTCGCATCCGACGACCCGAAAGAGATCGCCGCATCGCTGAAACGCTCTGCCGAACACAGCAGGCGCCGCAAGGGCACGTCGTATCAGTCGGCGATGTCGATGCTCAACTTCTACATCAATCGCGCCGGTGCCAAGCTGCCTAAAAGCCGGCGCGACAAACTCGAGCGAGCCAAGACGGAGCTGCGTGCGCTCTTCGACCGGTAAAGGGTCCCCTTCGGCAGCCGCCTAAAACGCGAATCATCATTATATATACAATCGAGACAGCGGGTGCCCGCCGGGAAGGGACGGCGGTCGCGCCGAATCGGCCAGCCCGCGCGGCGACATAGCCAAGTGGTAAGGCAGAGCTCTGCAAAAGCTCCATTCGCCGGTTCGACTCCGGCTGTCGCCTCCAAGTCCGCCGCAGCGCCCGAAGCGGGGCTTCAAGGTCTTTTGCTGGCGCCGCTGACCGCCTTGGCGGCGCTGCGGCGCAACACCATCGAGCAGTTCGAACGCCTGGGCATACGCAGCGTCCTCGACCTGCTGCGCCACTATCCCTATCGCTACGACGACCTCCGCGCCGCGCTGACCGTCGCTGCGCTGCGGGCGCTTCCATCCATCGAGGGCGAGGTCAACGTGATGGGCGTGATCCGCCACGTCAAGCACATCCGGCTGCGCGGGCGCGTGCGCGCGAAGACGACCGCAGTCGTCGACGACGGCACTGGCGCCATCACGGCGGTGTGGTTCGGCCGTCCTTACCTCGGCTCGGTCCTTAAAGCCGGTCAGCGCGTCTTCATGCGCGGCCGTGCTGAGGCGACGCTTACAGGGGTGCAGATGCTCGTGGGCCGCCACCGCGTCGTCACAGACGACGAGGAATATAGCGGCGAGCTCGTGCCCGTCTATCCGTTGACGGCCGGGCTTTCGAACTACGCGGTGCAGCGCCTCGTCGCACGCGCGCTCGCGCGCGTCGGTGCGCGCGCGAAGGGCGCCGCGTTGCTGGATCCCCTGCCCGCAGGTCTGACGGCGCGCCGGCGCTTCGCGGATGCGCTATGGTGCGTGCGTGCGATCCACCAGCCGAAGTCGCTCGAGGATGCGCAGCGCGCACGCGAGCGGCTCATCTACGAGGAATTCTTTCTCCTGGCGTTGGCAGCGGCGCGCCGCCGCGCCGCGCGCCGCGGAGAGAGTTCGCCCGATCTATCGAGCGCGGCCGCGCCCGGCGCGCTTGCCGATTTCCACCAACGCATGCGCGCGTTGCTGCCGTTCCGCTTGACCGGCGCGCAAGAGCGCGTCGTCGATGAGATCGTCGGCGATCTCGCCGGCAGTTGGCCGATGAACCGCTTGCTGCAAGGCGACGTCGGTTCCGGGAAAACGGCGGTTGCGGCGGCTGCCGTGCTCTTCGCCGTACGCGCGGGCTATCAGGCCGCGTTCATGGCACCGACGGAGATATTGGCGGCCCAGCAGTTTAACAGCCTCACGCGGCTGCTTTCGCCGGCGGGTGTGCGCGTCGCGATGCTGGTCGGCGCACTGCGCCGCTCGACGCGCGATGACATCCTCGATCAGCTCCGGCGCGGAGAGCTCGACGTGGTCGTCGGCACGCATGCGCTGTTGACCGAAGACGTCGCCTTTCACAAGCTTGGATTCGTCGTCATCGACGAGCAGCACCGCTTCGGCGTGATGCAGCGCGCCGCGCTGCGCGCGAAAGCTGGGGCGCTTACACCGCATACGTTGGTGATGACCGCGACTCCGATTCCAAGGACGCTCGCGCAAACGGTATACGCCGATTTGGACATCTCGGTCATCGACGAGCTGCCGCCGGGCCGCAAGCCCCCGAAGACGTATCTGCGCGACGTGGACAGCAAGGACAAGATATTCGCCTTCATTCGCGAGCAAGTCGCGCAAGGACGGCAAGCCTACATCGTCTGTCCGGCGATCGACGAATCGGAGCGCGCGATGCACACCGCGGTGAAGCAGGCAGAGCGGCTGCGCGCGCACGAGCTCGCCGGGCTGCGTGTCGGCTTGCTGCACGGGAAGATCGCGGGCGCGGACAAAGAGAAGATCATGCGCATGTTCGCCGACGGCTTTCTGCACGTGCTGATCGCGACGACCGTCGTCGAAGTGGGCGTCGACGTGCCCAACGCGACCGTCATGCTCGTCTTCGACGCGCACACCTTTGGTTTGGCGCAGCTGCACCAGTTGCGCGGGCGCGTCGGCCGCGGCGCCGCGGCATCATACTGCATTCTGGTCGCTGCGGGCGACGCCGAAGACTCGGCGCGCCTGGCGCTGCTCGAGCGGACGAACGATGGTTTTGCGATCGCCGAAGAGGATGCTCGCATCCGCGGCTCGGGCGATCTGCTGGGCACCCGCCAGCACGGGCTCGCCGACCTGCGTCTCGCGCAGCTCGTGCGCGACTACAGCGTGTTTCTGGAAGCCAAAAAGGACGCCGATGCGCTGGTGGCGAGCGATCCGCGCTTCGAGAAGCCCGAAAACGCTCGCCTCGCGGCGTTCTTGGCGACGCAACACACAGACAGCGTCTTGCTCGCAAGCTCTTAAGGAGCCGGCACAGCCGCCGTCCAATCCAAGGCTCGATGCGATTGGCGGGGGGAAGCCGGGCGCGCGCCGTGCTCAGCGCGCCGAAAGGCGCGAAGACGCGGCCGACCGGCGCCAAAGTCCGTGAAGCGATGTTCGCCATTTTGGCGCAGCGCGTCGAAGGCGCGCGCGTCCTCGATCTGTTCGCCGGCTCTGGCGCACTGGGTCTGGAGGCGATGTCGCGCGGCGCGGCGTCCGTCGTGTTCGTCGACGACGATGCGAATGCGGTCATGACGATCCGGCGCAATGCCGTGCGCGTCGTTCCCGACGGCGACAACTGGCGCATCATGCCCATGAACGCCATGCGCGCGCTGCGCGCATTGCGCGGCACCTTCGACATCGTGCTGGTCGACCCGCCGTACGAGCGTGGCGCCTTCGACGAGCTGCGCCTCATGATGCAAAAGTCGTTGCTCAATCCGGACGGCATCGCGGTGATCGAGCACGCGTCCAATGGCAAGCCGCGGTTGCCGGAGTCGCTGGAGGTCGTCAAACGCGCGAAATACGGCGACACGTCGCTCACATTTGCGGTGTGCAAGCGCGGGAAGGGCTCAAGCCAGCAGCGCGCCGCAGAGGAGGGCGCTCGGGTTCCCGGTCGCGAGCGCAAACAAAGCTCGCGCACACGGCGGGCGTGATGGGCAAGACGAGCGGCATCGTCGTCGTCTACCCGGGAAGTTTTGACCCAGTGACGTTCGGACATCTTGACATCGTGCGACGCGCCGCCGCGCAGTTCACGAGCGTCACCGTGGCCGTCGTCGCCAATCCGAGCAAGTCGCCGATGTTCAGTCTGGCAGAGCGGGTTGAGATGCTGCGCGAGGCTTGCGCCGGCCTGCGCAACGTCGAGATCGATTCGTTCGAGGGCCTGCTGGTCGATTACGTGCGCCGCTTCGAGCGGGCGCTCATCATCAAAGGGCTGCGCATCGTCTCGGATTTCGAGCACGAATTCTCGATGGCGTTGTTGAACCGCAAGCTCAAGGGCGGCGCCGAAACGATTTTCATGCCCGCCAGTGCGGAGTTCGCATACGTCTCGTCGTCTTCGGTGAAGGAAGTGTTCGCGCTCGGCGGCGATGTCGCCGAGTTCGTACCGAAGTCGGTTCTGCGCCACATGCTGGCGCGCCGCAGAAAAGGGAAGAGGTGATCCCATGAGCGTCTACACCGTGATCGACAGGCTCGAGAGCTCGATCAAGGAGGGCGTTTGGCTGCCGTTCGGCGCGCGCATCGTCAGCCAGGACCAGCTGCTCGATCTGCTCGAGAAGCTGCGTTCGACGCTGCCGGATGAGGTGGGCCGCGCCAAGGCGGTCACGAAGGAGAAAGACCGGCTGATCGAAGACGCCAAAGCGCAGGCCGCCGCGATGATCACGCAAGCATCGACGACGAAAACGCAGTTGCTCGACGACTCGGAGATCTCGCGTCAAGCGAGCGAACGCGCAAGCCAGATCGTCGCACAGGCGGAAAGGCAGGCGCGCGAGATCCGGCGCGGTGCGGAAGAATACGCCGACGGCGTCCTTTCATCGTTGGACACAAGCTTGGGCAACGCGCTTGCGGCCGTGCACAAGGGCCGGGAGCAGCTCGCGACGAGCTTGAGCGGCAACGGGTCGCTCGAGCAGCGCGCGCATTCGTGACGGAGCACAAGGCCGAACATCCACCGCGCATCCGCTTGCTCTGGGCCGCGCTCGTCGGCGTCGGCATCAGCCTCGCGCTGTTCTACATACCGCTGCCATTCCTCGTGTTCGGGCCCGGCGATGCCATCGACCTGAACGGCGTCGTGCACGTGCCCGGCCATTCTCCGCCGCCTGGCACGCTGTATCTGACCGATGTGAAGGTGATGCCCGGGCGGCCCGCGTTCTACGTCGCCGGCAAGCTGCTGCCCGGCTTTGAGGTCGTGCCGCGCGTCGAGTACGCGGGCGACGCCAACGACGTGCAGTTCGACCGCGAGCTGGAAGACGCCATGACCCAAAGCCAGCAGGTGGCGCAGGTGGTCGCGGAACGCGCGGCCGGGTTGCCGGTAAAGACGCTGACGACCGTCACGATCGCTGAGGTGCGCAAGGGCATGCCGGCGGCCAACTGCTTCCAGGCCAGGGATACGATCGTCACGGTCGATGCGAAGCCGCCCGACGGCCCCGACGCGATCGCACGCGCCGCGGCATCCAAGCCAGTCGGGTCGCAGTTCACCTTTGAGATAGAGCGAGCGGGCGAACGCCTGACAGTCACGTGCCGAACTGCCTTTGCTCGCGGCAAACCGCTGTTCGGCATCGTCGTCTCGTCGCACACGCACATCGTCTCGCTGCCCGTGCACGTCACGTACGACGTCAAGGACATCAACGGATCGTCCGCGGGCTTGATGTTCGCGCTGCAGATCTACCGCACGCTACGCGGTCATGCGCTCGCGGGCGGCAAGAAGATCGCCGGCACCGGCGTGCTGGCGGCAGATGGCAGCGTCTTACCCGTCGGCGGCGCGATCGAGAAACTGCGCGCCGCGATCGGCCAGGGCGCGACCGTATTCCTCGTGCCCAAAGCCGACTTCCCCGCGGTCTCGGGCACGCGCGGCGCCACGATCCTGCCAGTGCGCTCCTTCGATGATGCGCTACGCCAGCTGGACGGCTTGAACGTGGTGCGCGCCCTTTAGAACGCCGCTTAAGGCCTTGCGGCTCTGGGAAAAATATCGAGGGTGACGAGGCCCACCGCATGCACAAGAGCGCCCTGACGCTCGTCCTCATCATCGGCTTGGCCGCACCGTCGGTGCGGGCAGACAGCTCGGCGCGCGTCCGACCCTCGCAGCCCGCGGTCGATGACCCGGTCGCGATCTACCGGCGCTGTGTCGCGGCCATGGCGGCCGCGCCGAATCCGCCATATGCGTCTTATGTCCTTTCCATCAATGCGAACCGGTTGGATCTGACGCGCGGTTATGCCCAAGACGGGCACTCTACCACGACGCTGCATTTCATGGCGCGGCCGCACGCGAATGTCTACCAGGTGTGGTATCGCGACCGCGATCGGCGTTCGCTCATGCAGGATGTCGCATCGGCGCAGCGCACGGTGGGTCCACCGGTCCCATGGGCGCTCGATTTCCAGTCTTCCGCAGCGGATGCGCCGGCGGGCTTGGCTCCCGGCGTCGACGTCGGAGGCTCGGCCGTCCAACTCGATCAAGCGACGGCGCTCGCGCAACAGATCGATAGCGATCAAAGCGTGCACTATCAGATCGCCCTCGCGGGCGACAGCACCTACAGCGGGCATCCCGCATACGACCTGCGGCTGAGCAGCGTCAGCGGTGATCCAAACGATCATCCACTGCGCGAGTTGATCGTAGACAAGCGCTCGTTCCGGGTGTGGCAGCTGACCGTCGCGGTCGAAAAGCGCAACGGTCCCGTCGTCGGCAGTCTGCAGCTCATCGCTGCGTTCAGGCCCGTCGGACGCTACTGGCTCAACGACTCCGGCACGCTATCGGGTGAAGGGCGCATCGCTTTCATGCGCTTTCATGGCTCGTACGACTACAGCGCGACGCGCTTTAGGTTTCCACGCGAGATGCCTGACTCGTATTTCGCCGTTCCGCAGATGCGCGGCGAAGTCGCTGCATCGTCGTCAGCTTCAGGGGCCGCGCAAGCGCCGCGAACACCCGCCCATCGATGAGCAGCAATCCCGCGAGGATGACGGCCATGCCGGCGACGTTCGTGGCGTTCAACCGTTCGCCGAGCAGTAGCGCGGCAAGCACGACGGCGCTCACGGGCACGAGCAGCGTGACGAGCAACGCGTTCGTCGCTCCCGCGCGCGCCAGCAAGCTGAAGTATAAAACGTACGCGAACGACGTTGCGGGCAATGCGAGGAACGCAAGCGCTGCCCATCCGGATGCGGATAGGTGCGCCAGCGCTGCAAGATCGCTTGGCGTGCGCAGCACGAGCAGTGACGATAACGCCGCGGCGCCGCAGAGCTGTCCGAAGGTCGCCGCCAATGGGTCGATGCCGGCGGCCGAATAGCGCCGCCCATAAACGCCGGCAACTGCGTACGAAAGCGAAGCGGCGAGAACGGCCACCTGAGCGGTGGCGCTTCCATGGAGGCCTGCGCGGATGTCGGGGAACAACAGCACGGCGACGCCGGCGAGTCCGCAGAACGCGCCGGCCGCGCGGTTGAGGCGCAGCGGTTCTTCACGGGCAGCCGCCGCGATGATGACGCCGAGCATCGGAGTCGTCGCGTTGATGATCGCGGCCAGACCTGCAGAAATCCGGGTCTCCGCCCACGCGATCAGCATGAACGGGATAACGTTGTTCAATGCCCCCATGGCGGCGAAGGACATCCAAGCCGAACGTCCGCTGAGCATCCGTGCGCGCGCGCCGAGGAACGGAAGCAAGGCCAGCGTCGCGATGAGCAGGCGCAAGAAAACGGTGGTCTCAGGAGCGAGAGCCGGCGCCAGGATGCGGTAACAAAGAAATGAGCCGCTCCAAATAATGGCAAGGATGAGCAGCGTGGTCCAATCGCCGGCCGTCATCGCGCGCCTCATCGCGCGATCGTACATGCCACTCGTCTGTCTGTCTATCCGCAAATGGCTGTCCCGCAGACAGGCACATTTGACACCGAAAGCGCGCTTATCTATAATGATGCAAGTCGATTTGACAGCCCGTCGCGTGGACGGGCTTTCGTATTCGCAGGCTTCCCCGTGAAAATCTCAGTAGAACGACTCTTCGGCCCCGACGTCGAGGTTATCGACGTCGATCAATCGTTGCGGCTGCGCGACGAGCTTGCGGCTCGCTATCCGGATGGCGTGCGTGTGACCGCTGGTATTCGGCGGATCCAGCGCGGCGTGTACGTGGAAGGCGAGATCACAGGCTCCGAAGTCGAGACATGCGTGCGTTGCCTCGAACCGTTCGTGCGCTCGACCCGCGTGGAGATCGCCGAGCCGTTCAGCGAAGATGTGTCTGCCAAAGATGCGCAGTTCGCCGACGTCGCGCCGCTCGTCGATCGCACGATAGACCTGAGCGAACTCGTCGAGCAGCTGCTCGAAGTCGACGAGCCGATCGCGGCGGTGTGCGGCGACGAATGTCGCGGTATCTGTCCGCACTGCGGCGTCAATCGCAACACGCAACGCTGCGAATGCCGCGACGAACAGATCGACGAGCGGCTGGCAGGCCTGGCGAAATTTATCCAAGAACCCGGAGCGAACTAAGTGTAACGATGGCAAACCCAAAACAGAAGCGCAGCAAATCGAATACGAGAACGAGGCGCGCGACGTGGAAAACGACGCCCCCCGCGTTGTCGTCCTGTCCGCAGTGCCACCAGCCTCGGCGCCCCCACTTCGCGTGTCCGAATTGCGGATATTACGACGGCCGCCTGGCCATCGCGCAAGAAGACGAGGCTGCGCCTGCCGGCTAGGCGGGCCATGCGATGAACGGCGTCACGATCAGCGGCGTCGGCGCCTACGCGCCGCCCGGGATCCTCGCGAACGAGGACCTCGAAAAGCTCGTCGACACGAGCGACGAGTGGATCGTGCAGCGCACGGGCATGAAGCGCCGGCACATCGCCGGCCCCAATGAAGCGACGTCGGACATCGCGCTGCCGGCAGCGCTCGCGGCGCTGTCGGCCGCCGGCTGCGAAGCCAAGGACGTGCAATGCGTCATCGTCGCAACCGCGACGCCAGATTACCTTTTTCCCGCGACGGCATGCATCGTCGCAGCGCGCTTGGGAATTCCGGGCGCCGCGGCGTTCGACGTCTCCATCGGCTGCTCGGGCTTCGTCTACGCGCTGACGACGGCCGCCGCGCTGATCCGCTCGGGCGTCTACGCGCGCATCCTCGTGATCGGCGCTGAAACGCTTTCCAAACTCGTCGACTACACCGATCGCGCGACGTGCGTGCTCTTCGGCGACGGCGCAGGCGCCGTGGTGGTCGAGCGCTCGGATGAGGATTGCTTCCTCGGCAGCGACCTCGGTGCCGAAGGCTCGGATCCAAGCGTGCTCTACCTTCCCGGCGGCGGAAGCCGTATGCCGCTCAACCGGATGATGAACGGACACGTTGGCGGAAGCGTGAACGCGCACAGCGCCGCGTCGAGCGGTGTAGCGGGCAGTAATGGCGTCATCTCAGAAGAGCGCTTGGGCTACATCCAAATGCAAGGCCAAGCCGTGTTCAAGTTCGCCGTGCAGCAAATGGCTGGCTCGGTGCAAGCAGCGCTTGCAAAGGCGGGGCTCGCACCCTCCGACGTCGACTTCGTCGTGCCGCATCAAGCGAATAAACGCATCGTGGACGCCACGATGAAGATGCTGCAGCTGCCGCTTGACAAATGCATCTCGAACATCGACGAGTATGGCAATACCTCGGCTGCGTCGATTCCGCTGGCGCTTGCCGACGCCGTTCGTTCGGGGCAGGTGAAGAAGGGGAACATCGTCGTGTTCGTCGCCTTCGGCGCCGGTCTTTCGTGGGGCGCGGTCGTGTGGCGCTGGCTGGGGGCTCCGGTCGGAACGCCGCCCGTTGCGGCGGCGACGCAAGCAGCGCAAGCATAGCCGGCCGCATGCCGACGCTTGGAGTCGTGTTCCCAGGACAGGGATCGCAAAGCGTCGGGATGGGCGTCGACGTCGCCGAGGCGTTCGGTCCGTCAGCACAATGCTTCGAGCGGGCGTCGCGCATCGTCGGTTATGACATGCTCGAGCTCTGCCGCAACGGCACAGACGAGCAACTGCGTGAAACGCGCGTCAGCCAGCCGGCGATCTTCACCGCGAACATGGCGATCTATAAGGCGGTTGAGACGCTTGGCGCGACGGCCATCGTTTCGGCCGGCCACTCCTTTGGCGAGTACTGTTCGCTGACGATCGCAGGCTCGCTCGATTTCGATGCAGCGCTGCGTCTCGTCAACGAGCGCGGTCTGGCGATGGGCGCCGCCGCCGATGAGGCGCCCGGCGCGATGGCGGCGATCATCGGCTTCGATCAGCCGCGCGTCGAAGCGATGTGCGCGCAGGCCCGCGCCGAGAGCGGCGCGCGCGTGGACATCGCAAACCTCAATGCGCCGATCCAGATCGTCGTCTCCGGCGACGTCGCCGGCGTCAACGCGCTGTGCGACATCGCTAAGAATGCGGGCGCGAAGCGCGTCGTCGTTCTCAACGTCTCAGGTGCCTGGCATAGCGAATTGATGCGCTCCGCGGTCGCGCGCTTCGCACCGTTTGTCGAATCCGCGCATCTTGAGGCGCCGTCGTTCGAGGTCATCAGCAACGTCGAAGTCCGCCCTTATGAGTCTGTCGGCCAGATCCGCTCCTGCCTCATCGCCAGCCTTGTGTCGCGCGTGCGCTGGCACGAAACAGCCGAAGCGCTCGCCGCGCGCCGGCCGGATTTCATCGTCGAGTGCGGAGCGAGCGCGGTGCTCGCGCCGATGATGCGGCGCATCGCGGGCGTCACGGCTGACCGCGTCGCGCATGTCTCCGATCGCGAGAGTCTCGGCAAACTCGAGCAGTCAATGCGGCGCGCGGCAGCGGACGCTTCGCATCCGGCGCAGGCGCCCGCGACGTGAGCGGCGCGCTCGCGGGGAAGACCGCGCTTGTGACCGGAGGAGGAACGGGACTGGGGCGCGCCATCGTGCTTGCGTTTGCGAGCGAAGGCGCGACGGTCATGCTTGCCGGCAGACGGCCCGAGCCGCTCGAGGCGGTCAAGCAGGAGGTAGAGGGGGCCGGCGGAATGGCGCACGTGCACGTCGCCGACGTCTCAGTGCAGCCCGATGCGGCCGCACTTGTCGGCGCAGCCGTTTCGACGCTCGGCCGATTGGACGTGCTCGTCAACAACGCGGGCCGCACATACGACCAGCTCATCCTGCGCATGCGCTGGGACGAGCTTGAAAAAACTCTGGCGACGAACCTGCAGTCGATGTTCTATACGTGCGCGGCGGCGGGAAAGGCGATGATAGCTCAGAAGAGCGGGTCGATCATCAATGTCACTTCCGTCGTGGCGCTGACGGGAAATCCGGGGCAGAGCGCGTATGTCGCGGCGAAGGCCGGCGTGATCGGCTTGACCAAGTCGCTCGCGCAGGAATTCGGGTCGCGCAGCATCCGCGTCAACGCACTTGCGCCCGGGTTCATCGAGACGGACATGACGGCGGGATTGTCCGAAGCATTGCGGGCGCAGTACCTCGCACGCGTTCCGCTCCGCCGCTTCGGGGCGCCACAAGAAGTCGCCCGCGTCGCCGTATTCCTCGCCGGCGACGCGTCGGCGTACGTCACCGGTCAGACGCTGTGCGTCGACGGCGGCTTGCATATGTAGCGCCCTCCGTGAGGGCGGCAAGGGGAGGTCCAAAAACCTGATGTCAGTCTTCGACAAAGTGAAGAAGACCATCGTCGAGCAGCTCGGCGTAGAAGAGAACGAAGTGACGATGGACGCATCGATCACCGACGATCTTGGCGCGGATTCACTCGACCAGGTCGAGCTCGTGATGGCGCTCGAGACGGAATTCAATCTCGACATACCGGACGAAGAGGCTGAGAAGATCAAGACGGTCGGCGACGCGGTGCGGTATATCGAAGAGGTCAGCGAAAAGGCGTGACGGTCGCGCGCGGCACCGCCCCGCTCCCGCACCCGCGCTAGTTCTCATCGATGTTCGAATCCCTCTCTGACCGCCTCGCGGCGATCTTCACGCGGCTGCGTTCGCGCGGCAAACTGAGCGAAGCCGACGTCTCGGAGGTGCTCCGAGAGGTCCGCATCGCGCTGCTCGAGGCAGACGTCAACCTCGCGCTGGTCAAGGACTTCATCGCGCGCATCCGCGAGCGCGCCGTGGGCGCAGAGGTGCTCGAGTCGATGACGCCGGCGCAGGCGGTTATCGCGATCGTGCGCGATGGACTGATCGAGCTGCTCGGCTCGCAAGAAGCTCCCGTGCGTTTCGCGCCGAGCGGTGTCTCTGCCGTGATGCTGGCGGGTTTGCAGGGCAGCGGCAAGACGACGCAGGCCGCGAAACTGGCCGCGCTGTGGCAGGGCCAAGGACGCAGGCCGTTACTCGTCGCGTGCGACGTCCACCGCCCCGCTGCGGTCGAGCAGCTCATCGCCCTTGGCGCGCAGATCGAGGTTCCCGTATATAGCGAACCGGGCAATGGCGATGCGCCGGCGATCGCGCGGCGCGCGCTCGAGCAAGCGCGCCGCACCGGCAACAGCGTCGCGATTTTCGACACCGCTGGACGCTTGCAGATCGACGAACCCATGATGGCGGAGCTCGAACGCGTCAAGACCGCGGTAGAGCCGATCGAGACGCTGCTCGTCGTTGACGCGATGACGGGCCAAGAGGCGGTGAAAGTCGCGACCACTTTCGATCAGCGCATCGGCGTCACCGGCATGATCTTGACGAAGCTCGACGGCGACGCACGCGGCGGCGCGGCGCTGTCCATCAGGGCCGTGACCGGAAAGCCGGTGAAGTTCATCGGCGTCGGGGAGAAGATCGGCGCGCTTGAACCCTTCTATCCCGATCGCCTTGTGTCGCGCGTCCTCGGCATGGGCGACGTGCTGACGCTTATCGAGAAGAGTCAGCGCGTCTTTGACGAACGGCAGGCGAAGAAGCTTGCGACGAAAATACGCGACGCGCGCTTCACGTTGTCGGACTTCCTCGAGCAGATGCGGCAGATCAAACGCATGGGATCGGTGCAGGATCTGCTCAAGATGATTCCCGGCATGGGCAAGCTGGCCGAGCGCCCCGAAGTCGACGAGCGCGAGCTGGCGCGCGTCGAGGCGATCATCCTGTCGATGACCCCGCAAGAACGCGATGACCCGCGCATCCTCAACGCCAGCCGGCGCAGGCGCATCGCAGCGGGAAGCGGACGAACCGTTCAAGACATCAACCGCTTGGTCAAGCAGTTCGAAGCGTCGCAGAAGATGATGAGATCGCTGAGCAAGCAGCGCGGCGCGCCGCGCATACCATTGCACTAAAGGAGATACATTGGCCGTCAAGATCAGGTTGCGCCGTACCGGCGCGAAGAAGCAAGCCTCCTACCGCGTGGTCGTCGCCGATTCGGGCTCTCCGCGCGATGGGCGTTTCATCGAGATCATCGGGCACTTCAACCCTCGGCGCCAGCCTGCGGAGCTGGTTCTCGACGAAGACAAGGTGAAGCGCTGGCTCGGAAACGGCGCGCAACCCTCGGACACCGTGGCGCGCCTGCTCGCCGACAAGGGTCTATTCGACAAATCAAAGGTGCCGACGCGCAAGCCGCGCGAGAAGCGCAAAGGAAAAGCCAATGCCTGACCGTCCGCCGGAATTCACCGACATCGACCTCGATGAAGAGGACGACGAAGACACGCCCAAGCCGCCGGCGGACGCCGACGAGCCGCGGGAATTCGACGACGACGCAGATGTAGACGGCGACGAAGATGAGGAAGACGACGACTTCGACGGCGACAGCGACCCCGGAGACGATGTTGAGTCTGACAAAGGCTCCACGCCGGCGGCGGCGCCCGCGCGCTCGGATTACGCCGGTGAGGGCGATGAACGCGACGAGGATGAAGACGTACGCGACGGCGTGCAGCGCGCGGCGGCAGTCTTGAAATACATCGTCGAGCACATCGTCGACGAGCCGCAGCAGATCTCGATCGGTGCGACCGAAGACGACCGCGGTCCCGTGCTGCTGTTGCGCGTCGCTGAAGAGGATCGCGGCAAAGTGATCGGCCGGCAGGGCCGGATCGTGCAGGCTATCCGCACCGTGGTCAAGGCCGCCACCGTCGGTACGGGCGAAAAGGTCAGCGTCGAAATCATCGATTGACACCCGGCGGCGAGGAACTGGTATTGATCGGCCGCGTGGTCGGGGTATTCGGTTTGCGCGGCGACGTCAAAGTCGCCGCGTCCGCATTCTCGCTGGTCGCCGGTCAGCGCGTCGTCGCGCGCGCCGCCGGCAAGGGTGATCGTTCCCTCGTCGTACGCTCGGTTCGACCCGCGACTGGGCACGTGCGCGTTGCCTTCGAGGACGTCGACGATGCGAATGCAGCGGACGAGCTGCGCGGGGCGGCGCTGCTCGTCGCGTCCGCCGACCTGCCGCCGTTGCCGGCGGATGCATACCGCGAAGCGGAGTTGGTCGGTATGCGCGTGGTCGACGAAAAGCTCGGCGATGTCGGCGCAGTCGTCGGCATCGCGCAATATCCCAGCGCCGACATGCTCGTCGTCGGCGCCAAGCGGGTCTTGATCCCGATGCTCGCCGCCTACGGGCTGCGCGTCGACCGCGTGACGCGCACGATCACCACGGCGTTGCCGGACGGCTTCGAAGAGCTGCTTTGAGCGATGTTGCGCGCGGCATTGCTCGGCGCGGCCAACAACGAGAGCATGGCGCGCTTCGTCATGGCGCACGGCCGGCGCTTCGGCGCCTATCGCTTCGTCGCGGGCGAGACGTTTGAGCAGTTCATGCGCGCGGTTGCGGCCACGAACGCCGCGGGTATGCGCGTCGCTGCCGGATTGCTTGGAGAAGATGTGAGCACGGTCGCCGACGCCCGCGCAGTCGCGGCGCAGTATTGCGGGATGTTGGAACGTTTCGCCGCGCAGCGCGCGGACGCGAACGTCGCGTTGAAGCTCACGCATCTCGGTCTGCTGATCGACTCTGACCTCGCGCGCGAGAACGTCGCGAAGGTGATCGCGGCCGCCGGGCGGCATGGGAACTTCGTCCGCATGGACATGGAGCAATCGGCGTGCGTACAGCCGACGCTTGACATCTACCGCGCGTTGCGCGCCGACGGTCTCGACAACATCGGCATTGTGCTCCAGTCGTACTTGTACCGCTCGCGCTCGGATTTCGACGCTCTTCTGCATCTTCGTCCAAGCATACGCATCGTCAAGGGCGCGTACTTGGAGCCGGCCTCAGTCGCCTATCCGCGTAAGCGCGATGTCGACCGCAACTACGTTGCGCTTATGGAGGCCAGCTTATCGAGCGGCGGTTTCACCGCCATCGCAACGCACGATGAGGCGATTGTCCAGCACGCCATCGAATTCATTCAGCGCAACGACATCGCGGCGGACCGCTTCGAATTCCAGATGCTGTACGGAGTCAGGCCACGGCTGCAGCAGTGGCTGGTCGCGCGCGGCTTCGGCGTTCGCATCGCCGTGCCGTTCGGTGCGCAGTGGTACCCATATTTCATGCGCAGACTTGCCGAGCGCCCGGCAAATCTGATGTTCTTTCTGTCGTCGATGTGGCGCGCATGAGCCGGGGAGGCGCGCACGGCGTCTTTTGCGCAGCGCTTACCCCGCTCGAGAACGACGGCAGCGCGTGCGCACAATTGTTGGATACGCACCTTCGTTTCCTCACGGACGCGGGCTGTAAGGGGATCGTGCTCTTGGGGACGACGGGCGAGGCGAACTCGTTCACGGTCGCCGAGCGCAACGCGATTCTTGACGGCGTGATCGAGCGCGGCTTTCCAGCCGAACGTCTCATCGTCGGGACCGGCTGCTGCGCCGCCGGAGACACGGCTGCGTTGACGCGCCATGCGTTGGATCGCGGTGTCAGACGCGTGCTCATGCTGCCGCCCTTTTACTATAAGAATCTGGCGGAGGACGGGATCGTCGAATCGTTTGCGCGCGTGATCGAAACCGTCGCGGATGAGCAGTTGCGGATCTACCTGTATCAAATACCGCAGCTCAGCGGCGCTTCATTCACGCCTTCGGTGATCGAGATCTTGTGCGAGAAATACCCGCGCACGATCGCCGGAATCAAAGACAGCTCGGGCGATTGGCTGGCCATTAAGGAGCTGTGCACGCGCTTTGGGGAGCGGCTCGACGTCCTCGTCGGCAGCGAGCGCTTCTTGCTCGACGGTGTGCATGCGGGCGCCACCGGCTGCGTCACCGCGACGGCGAACGCGCACCCGGCGATGATCTGCGAGCTCTACGACGAACGCGATTCGGCCGATGCGCGGCGGCTGCAAGAGAAAGTCACGGAGGCCCGCTTCGTCTTTGAAGGCTATCCAATGATCGCGGCGCTCAAGGAGATATGCGCGCATAGGACGGCTGATGCTCGCTGGTGCAACGTACGCCCGCCGCTGACCGCACTTTCACCGGCCGCCAGCGATTCGCTGATGGCCAGAGCCGACGCTCGCTGGTCATAGCTCGCGTGTAGCGCCGGCGATCCGCGCTGCAAAACGTTCGATCGCGGGATTGACGACGTCGGGCCGCTCCGCCATCACGATGTGGCCCGCGCCGGGAACCTCAAGCAGTTCGCTTCCGGCGAGCTGCTCGTGCAAGTAGCGTGAGAACTTCGGCGGCGTCAACCGGTCCTCGCCGCCGACAACGATCAGTGCAGGCGCGCGGATCTCCGCGAGCCGGCCCATGACGTCGAACTGATTGCATGCCACGTAATCCATACGCGTCGCGCGTTTGCCGACGGTTTGATGCCAGGCGCGTACTCGCTCGCGCAGCTCGCCCGATGCATGCGGCGAGACCGCGAAGTCGACGAATGACGCGATCGATTCCGGCCAGTCGTTGTCGAGCATATCGAAGATCGCTTGCGACACACGCAGCCGCGCGCCGGTGCCGATGAGGATCAGGCCGCCGACGTCACCCCGATGACGAAGCGCTAAGTCGAGCGCGATCGCGCCGCCGAGCGAATTACCGCCGACGATCGCCGGTCCTTGGCCAGACCGACGGATTTCGTTGCAGACCCAGTCCGCCATTTCGCCGATGCTGGAAAGCGGTTCACCTGACGGATGCCCGGGAAGCGAAAGCGCATCGGACTCAGGAAACGCGGCGGCTTGCGCCCGAAAGCTGTCTTGCGTGTATCCGGAACCATGAACCCAGAAGAGGCGCATACCCGCGCGCCTTCCACGGCCCGGCAGAGTCGACCGCCCGCGCGGCCCTGCAGGGTATCGTACGTATGTTCGACGAACCTGCGTTCGCATGTTGGACGTCGCGAGCGTGGGCGCGCTCGAGAAGACCGACCTTTGGTCGTGCCCGTTCGCGGTGCTTGACATCGAAACGACCGGCAGCATCGCCGGCAAACACGCGGTCACCGAGATCGCGCTGGTCCACGTCGCCGAGGGCCGTTTGGTCCGGCGCTGGCGCTCTTTCGTCAACCCGCGCCAGCCGATTCCGCGCTTCATCACAGCGCTGACCGGCATCACCGACGACATGGTCGCCGGCGCACCGCTCATCGGACGCATCCTGCCTGACGTGCTCGAGTTCATCGGCGACGCGATCATCGTCGGCCATAACGTGCGCTTCGATGCGGGCTTCATCGAACATGAATTGCGCGCGCACGGCTATCGCGGTTTGGCCAACCCGACGATCGACACGCTCGTGCTCGCGCGCCGCACGATCGCCGAAGTGGCCAATTATCGGCTGGGCACCTTGACGCGCGAGCTGGGCATCGATGTCGAACGCCATCATCGCGCACTTGCTGACGCGACGGCTACGGCCGAACTGCTCGTGCACTGCATCCGCAAGCTTGAAGATCAGGGCGTGTTCACGTACGGCGCGCTCCTCGAGTATCTGCGCTTGCGCGCTCAGCCGCGACGGCGGCAGCGGGCGCTGCGCCAGCCTCCCGGGCAATTGCCGGTGTGGACTTCGATACTTCGAGACGAGCTTGCCGGTGTGCCATCGAAACCAGGCGTCTATCTGCTCAAGGACGCGGGCGATCAAGTCGTCTACATCGGAAAGTCATGCAACCTGCGCCAGCGTCTGCGCGCGTATGCGACCAGCGGTGCGCCGGCCGGTCTGAAGGTACAAGCGCTGCGCGGCGTCGTCGCGTCGTTCGATTATCTCGTGACGGGTTCGGAATTCGCCGCGCTGCTGCTCGAAGCTCGGCTCGTGCGCCAGCACGATCCGGCATTTAACGCGCTTCTGCGTAATTTCAAGGAGTTCGCATTCATCAAGCTCGAGCGCGGACCGCACGGCCGCGTCGTGGCGACGACGCGCTTGATCGCCGACGGCGCGCGCTACTATGGGCCCTATCGCAGCATGGATGCCGTTCGCGCCGCCGTTGCAGCGTTGCAGGACGCTCTTGGTCTGCGCGGAGGGGATGCGCCGGTCGCCGACGAGCTGCCGCTGCCGCCCGGACAGGCCGAGGCGCTTGTCGACGAGGCCGTGGCGTTCCTGGAGGGCGGCGCCGACGACATCTTGTTGGCGACGGCCAGGCGACGCGACGAAGCGGCGGCGCGCGGGCGCGACGATGTCGCGCGGCGCGAAGACCGAAGGCTCGACCGGCTTCGCCGGTTGCGCGCCGGCCATGCGGAGCTCGAGTACGCGATCGGACTGAACGTGCTCGTGCTCGCACCGTCCACCGACCCGAGCGTGGAGCAGTGCTTCCTTTTTTGCGGCGGTCGGCTTACCGGCGAATGCGAATTGCCGCGCCGGCTGCCGCAGCGCGATCATGCTCGCGCTCGCCTGGCCGCGTTGCTCGCGGAGCGCTACCGGCCCAACGCCGTCGCGCATTCGTTCGCACGCCAAGAAGAGATCGACGAAGTGTCGATCCTCTCGGCGTGGTATCGTGAACGTCGCGAGGGCCTGTGTTACATCGATCTGCCAAGTGAGGAGCCGTCGGCAGGCTTGGCCGCCCGCTGGGCGACCGCCATCCTCGATGGCGAGCCTTTAAACGTGCGCGGGGAAGTACCACAGAATGAGCGCGAACAGCAGCACGAAGCCGCCGCACAGGAGATAGAAGAGGAAGGCTGCGCCGCGGTCGTCTGCGGACCGCTGCTGGACTTGGCCGGTTGAGGAAGCGCTCGAGATCGACATTGCAACGCTCACTTTACACGCACAGCCCTAATATCTGCTGAATATCATCTGACTTCCAGGCGCGTTCGGGATATGACGGCGCTCACGTCTAGCAAAGGCGGCCACGCGAGCCGCGTCGTATCTATGCCGTGTGGGCCAGATGCCCCGGACGTAGTGATGAAGCTTCCCACCATACTTGCCGCCCTGATTCTCGCCTGCATCCCGGCCACGGCGCTGGCGATTCCGCACGCCACGGCACCGGTCGACTCGCAAACCAAGGATTCGCTGATCCCTGAAGGGACGTTCATCCGCATCCGCATGCTCACCGCGCTCTCCTCGGCATCCAGTCATGCCGGTGATCCGTTCTCGTGGGTCGTGTCTGACGACGTCAAGCTCAACTCGCGCATCGTAGTGGCCCAAGGCACGATCGGCTACGGGCGCGTGCGCTACGTGAGTCCTGCGCACGGCGGCAACACGCCGGGCTTTGTGTCGTTGACCTTTTATCCGATCTCGCTGACGGACAGCGGGCGCATCAACGTCGCGATCACGCATGCGAGCGCCGTGCTCGATCAGAACGAGAGGAATGGCTACGGCCCTGCAGCCGATGACGTCGCAAGTATGGTCGTGCCATACTTCTTCTTGTTCGACGCGCTGCGCAAAGGCTCGGACATGGTGATCCAAAAGAACGCCGTGTTCCATATCGCGGTGACTGAAGACGTGTTCGTGCAGCCGCAAGCGGTCGCCATTTCGGCGACGCCGCTGCCGGCTACGCCTGCGCCCGCGCCGGGTAGCTCCGCAGCGCCGGCCGAGACGCCGGGAGGAACGCCGACGCCGGCACCGCCGCCGGGAACGACGGGCGTACCGCACCACTCGACGCCAGCTCCCTCCGCGCCCAGCGCCGCTCCGACTCCCGCGCCCGCCAAGTAATCACGCGCCAAAGGAGGCTCAGTCTCACACGACGCGATTCGTCAGCGTGCCGATCCCTTCGATCGTCACGCTGACTTCGTCACCGCGCTGCATCGGAGCGATGCCACTCGGGGTTCCGGTGGCGATGACATCGCCTGGCTCGAGCGTGAAGGCCGCGCTGATGTATTCGATCAGGGCGGGCACGTCGAAGATCAGCCTATTCGTCGCGCAGTCCTGTTTGACGGCGCCATTGAGCCGCGTCTGGATGCGCAGCTCCGCAGGGTCGAGATCTGAAACGACGCACGGTCCGAGCGGCGCGAACGTGTCGAACCCCTTTGCTCGCGCCCACTGGCCGTCGTGCTGCTGCAGGTCGCGTGCCGTGACGTCGTTGCAAATAGTATAGCCTGCGATCACGTCGAACGCGTTTGCGCGCGAGACGTCACGGCAGCGCAGGCCGATGACGACGGCAAGCTCCCCTTCGTAATCCACACGCGTGCTTTGGCGCGGATAGACGATGTTCGCGCCAGGATCGAGCAGCGCCGACGGCGCTTTGAGAAAAAGCAGCGGTTCTTTAGGAAGCGCGTTGCCGAGCTCAGCCGCATGATCGGCATAGTTGCGGCCGACACCGATGATCTTGGACGGAAGCACCGGCGCGAGCAGAGCGACGCGTGCGAGCGGCCAGCGCCGATCGCGCGCCACGGCCATCTCGCCCTCGATCGTTCCGCTCAGCGTTTCGCCATCGACATGGAATCGGATCGATTTCATTCCGCGCGTTTGCGTGCGCGGGCTGCGTTTGCCTTGTCGCACCCTCGTGCAGCGCGGGAAAGGCTTTGACGCACAGATGCGAGGAAGAGGCGCGGCCATGAGCACGCATGAGTTCGATCTGTGCGTCGTCGGCGCCGGCAGCGCCGGGTTTGCCGGCGCAACCACCGCGCGCAGGCTCGGCAAGCGCGTGGCATTCGCCGAGGGCGATGCACAACTCGGCGGATTGTGCATTTTGCGCGGCTGCATGCCCTCCAAGACGGAGCTGCGCTCTGCCGAAGTCGCGCATCTCGCGCGCACGGCCGGCGAAGTCGGCATCCACGTCGCCGACGTCACGCCAGACGTGCCGGCTGTCGTCGCTCGCAAGCGGCGCATCATCGAAGGCTTCGCCGACTACCGCGTCGAGCAGATCAAGCAGTTTCCGCTGTTCCGCGGCCAGCCACGCTTCACTGGTCCACGCGAACTGCAGATCGGCGCAGACACGCTGCGCGCTGCCAAGTTCTTGTTGGCGATGGGTTCGCTCATCAACGTGCCCGACATCCCGGGCTTGCGCGAGGCCGGCTACCTGACCAGCGACGACGTGCTGGAGCTGGAGCATCCGCCCGCCAGCTTCATCACGCTGGGCGGCGGCCCGACAGGCTGCGAACTCGCACAGTACTTGCGCCGCATGGGTTGCACGGTCACGATGTTGCAGCGCAGCCGCACCGTGCTCTCGCAGGAGGACGAAGATGTCGGCGCCGCGCTGGGCGCCGCGCTCGAAGAAGACGGCATCGAGCTGCGTACGGAGCTGGCGATCAAACGCGTTGAGCGTACGGGGCAGCGCAGGCGTGTCGTGGCCCAGCGCGGCCGAGAGGAGCTCGTGTTCGAGGCGGATGAGATCTTCATGGCGTTGGGCCGGCGCCCCAACGTCGATGGATTCGGCCTTGAGTCGGCAGGCGTCGAGTTCGACCGGCGCGGCGTCAAGATCGACGAGTACATGCGCACGAGCAACCCCGACATCTTCGCCGCCGGCGACATCACGGGGAACAACGAGCTCGTGCACGTCGCTGTGTACGAGGGCCAACTCGCCGTGCGCAATGCCTTCGGCGACGGCATGAGCAAGGCGAACTTGGATCTGCAGCGCGCGCGCGCCGTCTTCACGGACCCGCAAGTCGCGATCGCCGGCCGGACTGAGCGCGAGTGCAAGGCGCGCGGCATCGAGTACGTCGCGTCATCCTTCCCGTTCAACGATCTTGGCAAGGCCATCTCCGCCAACGTCACGGCCGGCTTTGCGAAGATCCTCGCCGCGCCTGACGGCACCATGCTCGGCGTCGCTATCGTTGGGGCAGAGGCGGCGGACTTGATTCACGAGGCGATCGCGCTGCTATATTTCCATGCCAACGTGCGCGACGTCATCGAGATGCCGCACCTGCACCCGACGCTGTCGGAAATTCTGACATATCCGGCCGAAGAGCTATGCGAACGGCTCGAAGGCCAAACGCATGTCCTCGTCTGCCCGTAACAGGACGCTGTTCGAGCACCCGCGGCTTTACGATCTCGCGTTTGGATTCCGCGATTTCGCCGAGCAATCCGACGGCCTGCTCGCGCTTGCGCGCCGCTATGGCGCATCACCGGTGCGCGCGGCCCTCGAGCTCTGCTGCGGGCCCGCCCATCACTTGCGCGAGCTGGCCACACGCGGAATCCGCGCGTACGGTCTGGACACGAATCGCGAGATGCTCGCCTACGCGCGCAGCCTCGCGCGCCGGGATGGAGCGGCCGTCGAGCTGATTCGCGGCGACATGCGCACGTTTCGCCTACCGCGCCGCGTCGATCTTGCCTATTGCCTGTTCGACTCGTTTTGTCACAATACGACGGACGCCGATGCGATAGCGACCCTGCGCGCGACCGCGGGTGCGCTGCGGCGCGGCGGGCTGTTCGTCGCGGAGCTGACGCATCCGGGCGATTTCTTCGCGGGCATTCGGTCGCGCAGCCGGACGCGCTGGACGATGCGCTATCCGGATGTCGTCATCTCGACGCGTTTCGCGCACACGCGGGTTGACCCGATCGAAGAGACCTTCGAGCCTCTTATCGAGATCGAGGCGCGCTACCGCACCGGGCGAAAGACGGTGCGCATCGTCGATCGGCTCCAGTACCGCATCTGGCTGCGCAGCGGGCTGCGCCACGCCGCAGCAGCAAGCGGCTGTTTCGACGTCGTCGGCTGGCACGGCGACCTCACGCCGGATGTGCCGCTGGGCACGCGCGACGAGGCCTGGCAAATGGTCGTTGTCATGCGCAAGCGCTGATGGAAGTGCTTATCGTGACATGGGCGCCCTGGGCGGCTCGGCTGAAAGAGCGGCTCGAGCCCGCGTGCTCGGTCGCCTTGGTGCGCGACGATGACGCCGCTGCGCTCGAACGCGCTTTGCCGCGCGCCGAGATACTCGTCAGCGGCCGCTTCGATCGCGAGATGGCGCGCCGCGCGGGCGCCCTAAAGCTCATCGTATGTCCGTGGGCGGGCACGGAGAACATCGATCGCGCATACGTGCCGCAAGGTGTCGAGGTGATCAGTTCAGGCGGCACCGAAGAGCCGATCGCCGAGTATGTCATCGCGACGCTCGTCGCGTTCCGGCGCAAGCTGATCGACGCGGATCGCCGGCTGCGCGCCGGCGACTGGGCGTACGGATTCATCTCAAAGGTTTTTGTCGAAGAGATCTACGGCTCATCGTTGGGTTTGTTCGGTTTCGGGCGCATAGGCCACGAAGTGGCGAAGCGCGCCGCGGCGTTCGGCCTGCAGTGCCGCGCCGTGACGATGCATCCGCAGCGCGCTGTGCCGCCGCCGGGACTAGAGATGGAGATCGGCGCTCTTTGCGACGGCGCCGCGGTTGACGATCTCGTGCGTTGGGCCGATGCAGTCGTCATCTGCTGCGAGCTCTCCGATGTGACGCGCGGCGCTTTTGACGCGCGCCGCCTGGCGCTGATGAAGCCAGGCGCGGTGCTCATCAATGTCGCGCGCGCAGCTGTCGTCGTCGAGGGCGACCTCTACGAAGCGCTGCGCGCCAAGCGCATCGCCGGTGCGATCCTCGACGTGTGGTACCATTATCCAGATCGGCCCGGCGCGCCGTGCGCGCCGGCCGATCATGATTTCGCCGCTTTGGACAACGTCATCATGACGCCGCACTACAGCGGCTGGACGGAGCCGGCAGTCCGACGGCGCACCGAGCGCATCGTCGCCGCGATCAAGGCGTTCGCCGCAAGGCCGCGCACTTAGGCTGCTTGCGCGCGCGCACGCAGCAACGCGCGCGCACGCGCGAAAACCGTTTTGAGCATCGCTGCCGTGAGTTTACCGGTGTTCGTGTTCTGCCGGCTGGGATGGTAACTGCCTAACAGCGTGAGCGCCGGCTTGTCCGGCGCCCGCAGCGTGCACTCGGCTCCGTGAGAGAAGCGCGGACGCCGCCGACCTTCGGCGGCATAACCGCGTTCGCGCAGCCGGTCATACGCGATGTCAAAGCCGATCTTGCCCAGACCGATGACGACCTGGAGGCGTCGCAACAGCGCGAGCTCGGCGCGCATGTGCTCTGCGCAGTTCGCGATCTGATGCGGTTTGGGCTTATTCTTGGGCGGTGCGCAGCGCAGCGCCGCAGTCATGAATGCTTCGACCAATTCAAAGCCGTCGCCGCGGTGCTCGGAGGTCGGCTGCGTCGCAAACCCCGTCGCGTACAGCGCGGGTGCCAGCCACGACGCCGAACCGTCGCCCGTGAACATGCGCCCGGTGCGATTGCCGCCGTGGGCCGCGGGTGCGAGTCCGACGATCAACAGGCGTGCATCGGCGGGGCCGCTGCTCGGCACCGGCTTGCCCCAGTAGGTCTGCGTCGCAAACTCGCGTTTGCGCACGCGCGCGATCCCGGCGCAGTAGCGGCGCAGCTCCGGACAGCGCCGGCATGCGACGATGCGCCGGCGAACACGAGCGAGCGTCATGCCGCGAGCGCAGTCATGCCGAGGCGCTGCATCTCGGAGGTGAGCGTTGCGCGCAAACCGGGCTCGATCGGGCGCGGGTCGTAGCCGAACTCGCGCTTTGCCTTTGCGTTATCGCCGATATACGTCACGCCGGCGCTCGCGCGCAACGCTTCGCCGGTGAAGGTCGAGGGCAAGGGGACGAGCGCTCCCAGCACGCTCATCAGGGCAGCCATCGCGCGCATCGTCGTCGGTCTTGGGTGAAAGCGCGGCGCCCGAATGCCGGTGATGCGTGCAGCAGTCGCAAAAACGTCGGTCAGCGTATGTGGCGGGCCGGCTATGATGTAGGACTCGCCGGTCCTGCCTTTTTCCATCGCGAGGATGTGCGCTCGCGCGATGTCGTCGAGGAAGCCCCAGCACAACGCGGTGTCGCGCGGCGTCAGGGGCAGCCGGCGCTTGAGGTACATGCGCAGCATATCGCCGAGCGCGCTCGGATCGTTGGGTCCATAGACGGCTCCCGGCATGACGATGACGAGCGGCAAGCCGCCGCGCATCATCGGCTCGGCGACCTCGTGATGTGCGACCCATTTCGTACGGTCGTATTCGGATAACCATGGCCCGCCCGTTGTGCGATACGATTCGTCCACGAGCGCGCCATGCGTATCGCCGTTGACGGCAAGTGTACTCGTGTAGACCCCCTTGGGGATCTCCAGCTGCTTCATGACGGTGAGCACATTGCGCGTGCCCTCGATGTTGATCGCCGCGCCAGGCGAGCGGTCGCGCTCGCCTATCTTGTACCAGCCGGCGATGTGAAAGACGCCGTCAACGCCGGTCATCGGCGCGCGCAGGCTTGCAGCATCGGTGACGTCGCCGGAAGCGATCGTCACGCCGAGTTTGGTAAGATGGCGCGCCCTCGACGGATCGCGGGCGAGGGCGATGACCGCGTGGCCCGCTTGGACGAGTTGCCGCGCGACTGCTCCGCCGACGAAACCGGTGGCGCCCGTGACGAAATATCTCACCGCCTGCCCGTTTTGTGCCGCGTCGCGTGTGACCTTTGAACGCAGTGCGGCGATCGATGCACACGCGGCAGGACGCGCCAAGAGGCTGGGTTAAGCCGCGGCCGACGACATTGCCTTATCGAAAGGATACGAAAGGATAACGATGCCCATACGTACTGCACAGGCTCAATGGAGCGGCGATCTGCGAGGCGGCGGCGGCCATATGCGATTTGGAAGCGGCGCGTTCGATGGCGCATACAGCTTCGACTCGCGTTTCGGCGAAGGCAAGGGCACCAATCCGGAGGAGCTGATCGCTGCCGCGCACGCGGGCTGCTTCAGCATGGCGACCGCCGCGGCGCTCACGCGGGCGGGTCACCCGCCGACGAGTATTGACACAAGTGCTGCGCTGACGATCGAGCAGAAGCCGGAAGGCTATCGCATCACTTCGATCGCGCTCACGACGAATGCCGTCGTTCCGGGGATCGACGAAGCGCAGTTCAAAGCCATCGCGGACGAGGCGAAGAAGACGTGTCCGGTATCGGTGGCGCTTGCCAGCGTGAACGTAACGCTTAACGCGACGCTCAAGCGGTGAGACGAGCCTGGTTTCTGCGCGGTGCCGGCGCGTTCGCCGCAGCTCTCGGCTTGATGGACGGCGCCCACGTCGGCCGCGCGCTCGCCGCCGGCACTGCCGCGCCGGATCTCGACTTGCCGGCGCTGTTCAAGGGCGGCCGTCCATTCTTGCATTTGTCGGCGAGCGACGGCTCGCGCGCGCTGGCGTGGCTCGACACCGACGGCGGCGGGTTTATCGCGAACTCGTTCGCACAGCGTACGCGCTCGCCGGTCAATAACGGCCGTGCAGCGTTGCCGCAATTCGTGCCGCCTTTGCCGCCGGTGGGCGGCGATGGAACGCTGCCCGTGATCGCGCCGGATCCGAAGGATGCCATTTTGGCGGGAGTCGACGTGCAACTGGGCAGCTCGTGGTTCGCAGGCCGCGTGTGGACGATCGACTATCGCAACCAGGCGATCACGTGGCATCCCGATGGGCGCTCGATAACCTCCGATGCGATCAATCCCGTCAAGCTCCACTTTCCGACGCCGAACTATCCGTCGCTGCCGGTCGTGGTCGAGGGCGAGCTCATCGAGATGATGCTCGACACGGCCGCATCGCTGGTCGAGCGCACGGGCAGCGTCGTCGCAACCAGCTTCATCACCCACGAGCGTTTCGCGAAATGGCATGGCGCGCATCCGGAGTGGAGCGTGCGCAACATCGCTGCCGGCATCGACTGGATCGAGGTGCCCGAAGTGCGCATCCTCGACGTGCCGATGGGCGCGGTATCGTTCACGACACGTCCGGGCGACGACGTGTTCGAAGGCGAACACGTCGCCGGCAAGCTTGGCTCAAATGGCTGGGCGTTCCATGTGCTCATGCTCGACTACGTGCGCGGCATCGCCGCGTTCGACTGAACGCCGATGAACCTGCTCATCATCGGAGGCACGAAGTTCCTCGGACCGCATCTGATAGAAGCGGCGCAGGCCGGCGGCGATCGCATCACCATATTCAATCGTGGAAAGACCGGTGCGGCGCCGCAAGGCGTGGAGTGGATAGCCGGCGACCGGGGGCACGATCTTAGCCCCCTAGGAACGCGCTGTTGGGATGCCGTTGTAGACACCTGCGGCTACGTTCCGCGAATCGTGCAGGCGTCGGTTGAGGCGCTGGGCGAGCGCGCAGGCGCATACGCATTCGTGTCGACGATGAGCGTCTATCCCGAGCACTTCAGCGGCGCCGGCGATGAAGATGAACCGTTGGTGCAGTTAGACGATCCCGCGACAGAAGAGGTGAAACCGGAGACGTACGGCGCGCTCAAGGGGTTGTGCGAAGACGTCGTCACGAACCGCTTCGGCGCTCGCGCGTTCGTCATCCGGCCGGGCCTGATCGTCGGGCCGCGCGATCCGAGCGACCGCTTCACGTATTGGCCGCATCGCTTCGCGCTGGGCGGCGACGTCCTCGTGCCGGCGCCGCAGGATGCACCCGTGTCGTTCATCGATGTGCGCGACCTGGCCGGCTTCATCATCGATGGATTGCGCTCCGGCGTGACCGGCACGTTCAACGCGAGCGGCACATATGGCGCGCTCACGATGGCTGACGTCATCTCGGCGACCCGCGCCGCGGCGCAAAGCGGCGAGCCCGTTTGGGTGAGCGAGCAGTTCCTGCTCGAACGCGGTGTCACGCCGTGGACGGAACTGCCGCTGTGGATCCCGTCGGGCGAAAGCGACATGGTGCGGGCGAGCTCCGCGCGCGCCGTCGCGGCAGGTTTGCGCCTGCGTCCGCTCGACGAAACCGTGCGCGCCACCTTGGCGTGGACCAAAGACGTCGGCCTAGCGCGTCAGCTGCGCGCGGGTTTGACGCGCGAGCGCGAGTCCGAGCTGCTGCGTGCGTGGCGCTCTTCTACGGAGATGGCGGCCACTTCCCAGACGTGAAACCGGCGTTGAAGCCGCTCTTGAGGAACGCGAGCAGCGTGCCGCGCTGATCGCTCGCGCCGAACACCGCATCGTAGGGCAGGATGCCGAGGTGGCCGCTGCCGCTGGGCACCCACTTGGCTTCGGAGACCGGCTGTAACGGCATAGACGTCAGCGTTGGCGGCTCCGGTGCTGTGTACGTGTAGTAGGCGGGCATGGGAACGTTCGCATCGCCGGCCCAAAAGCCGACTGCAATGACTTCATGGGAATATGCTTCCTGTTCGACGCGACTTGCGCCCGGACGTTCGGGAGCGCGCCGCCCGGAGTACTGACTGAGCGCAAAATCAAGCGTGTGCCAGAAGACGTTCATCGGTCCCGTCTTGCCGATGAAGGCGTCAGCATGCTCTTCGAAAACGTCGCGCGTCCATCCGAGTATGTGCCACCAGCGCCGCACGGCATCGCCGTCATAGCTGTGGTGCTCCTCGTCGTCCGCAAACGGCGTGTGCATGTCGACGCCATACGGTTTGGCCAGAATGCGAACGCGTACGCCGAGTCCGTCGAGCATCTTCATGACGTCGCGGTAGAATGTCGCGACGGACAGCCCGTCGTGCAGCGGGCGAGACACGCTTCTCCCGTCGGATGCGGCGATCTCGAAGACATGACGGTCGAAGTCGAAGGTCATGTCGAAAAAAACGTCGCCTGCAAGCAGCGGCGGGCTGTAAAGCCCGCGCGAGTTGACGTGCAGCGTGACGTGCCACCAATGGTTGCGATGCGGCGCGAGCGCAAGCCGGATTTTGCCGGCGATCTGCGTCCACAGGTGCAACGTTCGTTTGGTCGGTTCCCATGCGGCGTAGGGAAGGGCTTGAAGCAGCGTTGTTGCCATTATGGTTAGTCTCCGCAGGTCGTTTGCGAGTCGGAAGTGCTCAATGACGTAGACCAAGGATGCCGACGACGATCTCGATCGCGATGAGCAATATGACGATCAGCTCGAGAAACTCGCTGCGCGCGGTCTGTGCCTGGTCCGTGAAGTAGCGGTACACATCGCCGACGGCATCGAGTTTGCTTTCGATCTGGCGTTGCCACACGTCCAGCCCGAGCCGTTGCGCGATCGCGCGATAGACGCGTGCGTAGTATGCGTCGCCGACGATCTTGAGCGCGTTGCTTGCGCGGTCCGCGAGCTCGCGGATATCGACGAGCAGATAGCGCAGCTCCTGCGCGCGCTCCTCCGCTTGACGGCGGTGAAGCGCCGACCAGCGCGGCCGCGGCGCGACCTCGGCGGGGTAGATCGCATCGAGCTCTTGATCCAGCCGGGCGTCGTACGTGCGGAACTCGACGAGTTGCGAATTGGCGAATTCGAGCAGATCGACGATGACCTGCGCGTGTTCACGGCTGTCGTAGATGAAAGCGGAATCCCACTGCACGACGACGAGATCGTCAGGCAGGTAGCTGAAGCGCAGCCGCAGCGTCTCAGTTTGCTCTTCGGGTGAAAGCGGTTGGTGTTCCGCCGAGATCAAGCCCACGATGGCCGCGCCGTAGTTCGCAAGCAGAGCGGCGGCGTCGAGTGGAACGTCGAGTTCTTCAATCGCGGCGGTGAAATAGTCTTCGACAAGGGTCGGATGCGGTTCAACCAGCGCGCTGGCGCAGTCGCGCAGAATGCCGTCGAGGATCGTACGTGCATGATGGAGCAGGCGGTCGCCCGCGCGCAAACCGATGACGAGATCGATAAAACCGGACCAATCACCTGAGTACGGGACCGCAAAACGTATGGAGACGACGCCGTAATCGTAGATCTTCGCACGTGCGCTCGCGCTGACGCCGTCGAATGCGATGGTTGGAAGGTTTGCGGCGACGGGAGGCACGGCGAACTGGATATTCTCCGGCGTGCTGGCCGCCCGGAAGCGCAAGGGCGCCGGCGCCGTGTCTTCGCCGGCGATGCTGCCGAGCTTGGTGAGGTCGATCGTGTCGGCGACATCGAAGAGGAAGCTCGCGTAGAAGCTCGCGCTTGCGATGCGAGGACCGGAAACGGGCATAGGCACCTCTGTCCGCGCTGCGCAGATGATTCCTGCTTGGCTCGCGCTCCGGGCAGGAGGAGGCGTGCGCGCCCAAAAGCTGACAGCACATGCACCGCGTCATGCAGCGCACTTTGCCGTCATGTTGAATGACATGACGATCGTCAGCGCGACGGTCGCCGTCTTGCTGTTGATCGGACTGTTCGGCGTCGGCGGCTTTGCCTTCGGCCGCTACATGCGCGATCGCGACAAGGACGATGCGCCATTCGGCGTCATTCAGGCCGCCGCATTCGGCTTGGTCGGGCTGCTCCTCGGCTTCTCCTTTTCGCTCGCTGTGTCGCGCTTTGACCAGCGGCGCGAGATCACGGTCCAAGAAGCCAATGCCATTGGCACGACCGCCTTGCGCGTGCCGCTCTTGGATGCGGCGGACGGCAGGAAGATGTGGGGCTTGCTGCGCGCATACTCTGTGGCGAGGCTCGATTTCGCGAAGGCCGGCACGCGGCCAAATGCGCGCGAGGAGCCGGGGTCCCGCAGCCACACGCTGCAAGTGAAGATGTGGGCGCTTGCCATGCGGGCGGCGGCCAAAGACCCTCACTCGACGATGGTGCCGCTGTTCATCCAGACGCTCAACAACGCGATCGATATGGCAGGCGAGCAGGCTGCTGCTTTGAACGCGGTCATTCCCGGGGCGGTGCTGGCGATCGTCGTCGGCGTAATCTTGCTCGCCGCAGCGCTGCTCGGGGCAGACTTCGCACGACTGGGCCGGTTTGAAATCGGTCCGTTCGTGTTATTCGCAGGGATGCTGGCGCTGACGCTGGCGACGATTCTCGATCTCGATCGTCCGCAGCGTGGGTACATCCGCGTGCCGGTGACGCCGTTGCAGGACGTCGTGCAAGAGTTGGAACTGCCCTATCCGGGTCCGGCGTCAGCGCACTAAGCGCCTATGAATCATCCGGTCCAAGCTCTGGCGCCCGACTTGTGGGCGACCTTGCGCGGCGTGTTCGAGCTCAATCCACACGCGTTCGTCGCGAGTCTTGCGCTTAAAGATTCCATTCTCGTCGCGTTGGCGATCGTCGTGCTCGCCGGACTCTCCGAAGCGATCGGGCAATCGGTCGTGCTGTTCGCGAACCGCATCCCGCCCGCGCGTTTCGCGTACAGTCTGGCTATCACGGCGGTCTTGTTCGTGTTTTCCTACGTCTTCTTGACGCTGTCGACGTGGGCGATCACGTATCTGCCGCTGGCGACCCGCATCCCGCTGCGCTCACTTGCAATCGTTTACGCTGTCTCATACGCACCGCTGCTTTTCGCATTTCTTGAAGCGCTGCCATACGCGGGCCTGGCGATCGGCTCGGGACTGCGCATCTGGTACTTGCTGGCATCGTTGGTCGGCGTTGCCGCGGTCGGCGATCTGCCGCTGCAGTACGCAATTCTGTACGTCGGCGTGGGTTGGCTGGTTTTTGTCGCGGCGCGACAGACGCTTGGCAAACCGATCCTGCTTTTCGGACTGAGGGTGATGAGCGCGGTTTCCGGCGTCAGCTTCCAACCGGAAGAAAGCAGGGCACTCGAGCTTGCGCAGCAATCCCAGGCGCAGGGGCAGCAGCCGTCAGCCAGCGCCGTGCGCGCGCATAAGCAGTTGCACCCGCTGACCGGGCGCTGGCAAGTCGTCGCAGGACTGCTTGGCTTTATCGTCATCTGCGTGGTGATCGCGGTCGCCTTCCGTCCGTTGCAGTCGCTGATGTTCGGCTGGACCGTACACTTGCCGGCGCCGCTGCGGGTGCCGTTCGATCTGCTCTGGTTCGGTCTCGTGGCGGCACTTGTCGCTGCGCTTCTTGCGCCGCTGGAAACGCTTGGCTGGTGGGCCGGGTGGTACGGAGACGACATCGCCCCGAACGCGGCGCACGTCGCTGGACCGGGTGCAGCCGGCATCTCGCGCTACATGATCTACCTTGACGGGATCGGCCAGTCGAGTTCGCAGTACACGCCCGACGTCGAAAACTTCTTGGACGCCCTCGAGCCGACACTGCCTCCGCGCATCTGCTTGCTGCGCGGACTGATGGTCTATTCGGTGCTCAACAAGCCGCTCGACCAAGATCCGATCTGGTCGAGCTTTTGGCGCATCGTCGAAAAGACGAGGCTCGCGGATCCCGCCAGCATCCTCGGTATGTTCATCAACCTGCGCAACGTGATCATCGTCGCGGTGTCCGCAGACTCGCGCTACGGACCGATCTACAACTACGGGATCGCCAAGCTGCTCTACGAGGGACTGGTTGATAACGGCTATCCGGTCGGCAGCGGCGTGCCGGTCACGCTTGTCGGCTACAGCGGCGGCGGTCAGATGTCCGCGGCGGCGGCGACGTTCTTGAAACGTGCCATCGGTGCGCCGATCGAGGTGATCTCACTTGGCGGCGTCATGAGCGGCACGAGCAATTTCCTGGACTTGGAGCACCTTCACCACCTCGTCGGCGATAAAGATAATGTCGAGCGCTTAGGACCTCTCTTGTTCGCGTCGCGCTGGAAGATCGTGTGGAACTCGTATTGGAACCGCGCGCGCAAGCGCGGCATCATCGAGTGGATCTCGCTCGGTCCGGTCGGTCATCAAGTGCCCGGCGGCATGTTCGATCCGGTCGCGCGTCTGTCCGATGGTCGCACGAACTTGCAGAGCACGCTCTTGAGGATCGCCGATATCGTGCGCGCCAAGATCTAGCGCGTCAGCGGCAGTTCCAGTTCTTCGGTCGGCGTGAAGCCCATCGCTTCATACACCATGCGGCCCATTCGGGATGCGCGCAGGCGCACGACGACGCATCCGTTTTCACGCGCCCAATCGACCGTCGCTTGCGTGATCGCGCGTGCGATCCCGTTGCGCCGGTGTGCGGGCATGACGTAGACGCTGGTCACGTATGCCGACGGCTGGCCGTAGATCACGCTGCGATGGTTGCGCAATTTGTAAACCCCGCCCATGCCGACAAGCGCTCCATCGTGCTCGGCGACGAAGTACATCGTTTCGTTCTTGTCGAGCAGCTCGAGGAGGAATGCACTGAAACGGTCGCGCCAGATCGGATCGTCGTCGAGGTCTTTGCCGTCGAGCTCGAGCGTCATCGCACGGCGCATATCGAGCAGAGAAGGGATCTCGTCGGTTGAGAAGCGGCGGATCGTCATGACGGACGCCTACGTCCAGCCGCGTAAAGCCACCTTTGGACTGTGGTCGCAAAGCGCGGAGCATATGAAAGGACGACGGTCGTGCGACCGCCGTCCTCCGTCCAGCGTATCGATTTACAAGTTAGTAGATCGACGTCGCGTAGAACGTTCCATCCATCCAGTAGCCGTATGCTACCACCATGCGGCCGACGGCGACCTTGCCGGTCTGCTGGCGTTCGAGGGCCGGCTGGTCATTGATGACGACCGCCTTATCGGTCTGCTGCAAGGTCACAAGGTGGCCTTTCACAGAGGTGATCGTGCCGGTGACCTGGCTATGGCGGAGATGCTCGCTTTCAGGCGGGCAGCTGCCGTTGGGTACCCATTCGTCGTTCACCCACGAACCGCACGACGTGTCGACGTACGGCGGCGTGTCGGCGAACGCCGGTGCGATGCTCAACAGCGCGGTGATGAGGATGGCATAGACGTGTCTCAAAGTTCGATCTCCTTTCCAGGATAATTGTACCCACAATACGCCATAGCTATGCTGGTCGGCGCCGTCGCCGTGCGTGCCGATCAGAAGCGCGAAAGTGCGGTCGCGCAAGGGCGATCTCGTTTTTCGCGTCGCCAAAGCATACGATAAGCCGGCCGCACTCTTTGCCGTGCGGCCGGCCTTGCAGGTGCAGGTTTGACTCGAGAGCTTACGAGCAGCCCATGCTTCGTCCGCAGCTGTCGCAGACGTAACACGCGCCGTTGCGCCGCGTGATCGAGCCGCAAACATCGCACAGCGGAGCATCGCCCATCATCGCTGCCATCTGCGCCTCGCGGGAGCGGACGGCTGCGAGCTGCGCAGCGAGACCCGGGTCCATGATCGCAGCAGTTTGCGAGGCTTGGACCGGCGGGTTGTGAGTTCCGTTCGACCCCTTCGGCCGCGATGTCGATTTGGACGCCGGCGCGCCGCCGGCATCGCCTTTGGTGGACCGGCTCACCTCGTCGTTCGCTTGTTGTGCGGCGACGCGCGCCTCGAATTCGGCTTGCGCGGCATCCTCATGGCCTACCGCGTCGACGTCTTGATCCTCCGGCTTGACTTGGACGAAGTCGGTGCGCCCGAGATACTCCATGCCGAGCACCCGGAAGATGTAGTCGATGACGCTGGTGCAGTGCTTGATGTTCGGATGGTCGACGAATCCATTGGGCTCGAAACGCGTGAATACGAACTTGTCGACGAACTCCTCGAGCGGCACACCGTATTGCAAGCCGATCGAAACCGCTATCGCAAAGCAATTCATGAGGCTGCGGAACGACGCGCCCTCTTTGTGCAGATCGACGAAGATCTCGCCGAGCGTGCCGTCAGAATACTCGCCGGTGCGCAGAAAGACGGTATGCCCTGCGATCTTCGCTTTCTGGGTCCAGCCGCGGCGCTTGGCCGGCAGCCGGTTGCGCTCGATCGCCTTGGCGAACTGGCGCTTGAACTCGGTCGATGTGGTGTTTGCGAGAATGCGCTGCGCCGCCGCGAGGATCTCGTCAGGACGCAGTTCCTCAGCGCGCTGCTTGCGCGCCTCCTCGAGCTGTTTCGCGAATTCCTCGGAAAGCGCGAGCTGCTTGTCTTCGTCCTGCGCGGTCTTGTCGGTGCCCTTGTTGGAGAGTGGCTGCGAGAGCTTGGAACCGTCGCGATAGAGCGCCATCGCTTTGATGCCGAGCTCCCAGGAGCGCATGTACGCTTCCTTGATGTCGTCGACCGTCGCTTCATTGGGCATGTTGATCGTTTTGGAGATCGCACCGCTGATAAACGGTTGCGCTGAGGCCATCATGCGCACGTGGCCCATATGATGGATGAAGCGTCGCCCGATCTTGCCGCATTTGTTGGCACAATCGAAGACCGCGTAATGCTCTTCCTGGAGGTGCGGCGCGCCTTCGGTGGTCATTGTGCCGCAGATGTAGTTGTTGGCGGTCTCGAGCTCTTCGCGTGTAAAGCCTAGCGATCGCAAGAGATCGAAGTCGGCTGCGGTATAGTGTTCGGGTGCGAAACCGAGCCGCTGCATGGTCGGATCGCCAAGCGTGAATTGGTTGAAGGCAAAGCCTATCTCAAACGCCGATGGCAACGCCTTTTCGACCTTCGCGATATCGTCCTCGTTGAAGCCGCGCGCCTTGAGCGTCTCGGCATTGACATATGGAGCCCCGTACAGTGAGCCGGTGCCTTTGGCGTAACGCACGATATCTTCGATCTGGGTCTCCGTATAGCCGAGATTGCGCAGCGCTTCGGGGATCGACTCATTGATGATCTTGAAGTACCCGCCGCCTGCTAGCTTCTTGAATTTCACAAGCGCGAAGTCAGGTTCGATGCCGGTCGTATCGCAGTCCATGACGAGGCCGATCGTGCCGGTCGGCGCGATACATGTGGCTTGCGCGTTTCGATAACCGTGCTGCTCGCCGAGCGCGAGGGCGCGGTCCCAGCTGTCGCGCGCTGCAGCGAGCAAGTACGGCGGCGCTAGCGAGGGATCGATGCCCATCGGGATGACGGACAGCTCTTCGTACTCTGAGGCGGTAGAGTTGTACGCGGCACGGCGATGGTTGCGCATCACGCGCAACATCGAATCCGCATTCTCTTTGTAACGTGGGAACGGGCCTTGGTCGCGCGCCATTTCCGCTGATGTGGCATACGATTCACCGGTGAGCATCGCCGAAATGACGCCTGCCATGGCCAGTGCACGTGGCGAGTCGTAAGGTATGCCGGAAACCATAAGGAGCGTGCCGAGGTTCGCATAGCCCAATCCGAGCGTGCGGTACTCATACGACTTACGCGCGATTTCAGGGCTCGGGAACTGCGCCATGAGCACCGAGATCTCGAGCACGACCGTCCATAGGCGGATCGCGTGCAGGTAACTGTCGACGTCGAATTGATTCCGATCGGTATCGTAGAACTTCATCAAGTTGATTGAGCTCAAGTTGCACGCTGTGTCATCCAAAAACATATACTCACTGCAGTTGTGCACGAGTAGCCCGTTGGCTACAAAATGAGCAGTGTCGTACTCACACAGGTCGAAAACATCAGCCGAACCGTCAGGAGAAATCTCGGCGATCTCATCGGTTAACGCATCTTGGTAGCACGCAACACCGGCATTCATCGCCGTAAGCTGCTTGGCTTTTGTCGACTCTGCATGAAATCCGATCTCTGCCTCAAACACTAATCGCGAGTTCTTGGACATTCGCAACGAGTGCATCGCTCGGACGGCATATTTACGCGATCCACCTTTGCCATCGGGGAGCAGTGCAACGCCGGCAGAACGCCTGTTTCGATATATCTTCGCTTTTATTCCGAAGGACAACAAAAGCAACTGAACCTGTTGCAGAAGGGTAAGCGAGCACGAATCAAGCGACACGTACTGAGACTTGTCCCCGTAATTTGCGACGGTGCCGTCCGCGGTGAAGAGTCCCCTCAATACCGCGGCGAGTGTTGCTTTGTCGAGCGAAAAAACCGCCTCGGTGAAGCGCTTTTCGCTGCTGCCTTTGTCAAGCACCGCGAATTCCGCAAACTGATCGACGATAGCCCTGGTACCAATAGATATGCGGAAGCCTGCAGCGCTCTTTGGCCATGATACGGCCGTGGCACGCCTGCTTCGACCGTCGACGAAGAGTTGTTTGTGATCATTTATCCCGGCGGCTACAGTTGCCAGCACGTCGCGCTCGTCATTACCCATAGTAATGATGAGGTTCGTGTTATTCGATCCGCGGTAACCGTGAGCAATGCAGCCATCACCGACAGCCATGCCAATACCTTCGGCG
>JAFAKE010000024.1 GCA_019235715.1 Vulcanimicrobiota bacterium | reverse complement strand
CGGTGGAGGTCTCGGTCGCCGAAGCCACCGGTCTTGGCACCATGACGGTTGACGGCTCGGGGCGGGTGACGTCCTTCGCAGAGAAATCACCCGCGCCGGCGCCGCTGGCGGGGGCTCCCGGTCGCACGCTTGCCAGCATGGGCATCTACGTTTTCGGTGCGGATTTCTTGTACGAGGCGCTTGCGCGCACGCTCTCACCCGACACGACGCATGATTTCGGACGCGACTTGATCCCCGCTTTAGTGCAAAGCGACAAAGTCGTCGCGCACCGCTTCGCGGAGAGCGCGGTCGGCACGCGGCCCGGGCAGCCGCCATACTGGCGCGACGTCGGAACGGTTGACGCATACTGGGAAGCGAACATGGATCTGGTGTCGGTCCTTCCGGATCTGAATCTCTACGATTCGTCGTGGCCGATCTGGACGTACCAAGAACAAGTCCCGCCGGCGAAGTTCGTGCTCGATCAAGACGGCCGGCGGGGCATGGCGACCGACTCGTTGGTCGCCGGAGGTACGATCGTCTCCGGTTCGACGATCCGCCGCTCGCTGCTCTTCACCACCGTTCATACGCGATCGTACAGCGAGATTGAAGATTCGGTGATCCTGCCGAACGTGACGATCGGACGCCACTGTCGCCTGCGCCGCGCGATCGTCGACAAGCTGTGCGACATCCCCGAGGGGACGATCGTCGGCGAGGATGCAGAAGCCGATGCCCGCCGTTTCTATCGCACGGAACGCGGCATCACCGTGATCACACCCGAGATGCTTGGACAGCAAGTGCACCACGCAGGCTGAGCGTTCGAACCGCCTATTGGACGTCGCTCTCTGCTGGCACATGCATCAGCCCAGTTATCGAACCGTAGACGGAGAGTACCGTCAGCCCTGGGTGTATCTGCATGCGATCAAAGATTATGCCGACATGGCGTGGCATCTCGAAAATGTTGAGATGGCGCGTGCGACGGTAAGTTTCGCACCGGTGCTGCTCGATCAGCTCGATGATTACGCGGCGCAGTTCGCATCAGGCATCTTTCGCGACGGGCTCCTGCGCGCGCTGCAACGCGGTGGCGTTGACGGCGAGTCGGAGCGCCGCCAGCTGTGCTACGCCCTGTGCCGCGCTAATTACGAGCGCATGGTGCGCCGTTTTCCTGCTTACGAGCGATTGTTCCATGAAGCTGAAACCGCGGCGTGGGGCGGAACGCCGCTCTCAGACAAAGATCTCGCGGACACGTTGGTCTGGTATCATTTGGTGTGGTTCGGTGAAGCGACGCGCCGCAACGACGAGCGCATCAAGTCGCTCATCGAAAAGGCGGGCGGCTTTAGCGAAGGCGATCGGCAAACCGTGCTTGCGGTGGCGGGCGAGCTCGTGGCCGGCGTAACCGCACGCTATCGCGCGCTCGCCGCGAGCGGACGCGTCGAGTTGAGCGCGTCGCCATACTCGCATCCCATTCTGCCGTTGCTCATCGACTTCGCGAGCGCGCGCGAGGCGCGCCCTGAGATGCGCTTGCCCGCAAGCCCGAGGTATCCTGGCGGACGCGAGCGCGCCGGCGCACAGCTGCTCAGTGCACGCGCTGCCCACGCGGCGCGTTTTGGCGCGGAGCCGCGCGGCTGCTGGCCCTCAGAGGGCGCGATCTCGCACGAATCCATGACCGCCTTAGCGGCGGCAGGCTTTTCCTGGGCGGCCAGCGGTCAGGCAGTCCTCGCCAACAGTGTACGAGCATCCGCCGGAGATGCCGGCGCGCGTTCGGTTCATGCGCCTTACGTCGTTCATACAGACGCGGGTCCGATCGCGTGTCTTTTCCGCGACGACGACCTCTCCGATCGGATCGGCTTTATCTATGCCCCATTGTCCGCCGACGATGCTCTACGCGATCTATGCTACGCGCTCGGAGCAATCGCCGATGGCGCATCGCAGACGGGCGCGAGCGTCGTCACGATCATCCTCGATGGTGAGAACGCGTGGGAGCACTATCCGTGCAATGCGTTTGACTTCATGCAGGATCTGTATACACGGCTGGGCTCGCACGAGCGGCTGCGTCTGACGACGGTTTCCGCGCATCTCAAGCGCGCGCAGGCGCCGCAGACGCTGGAACGCGTCGTGGCGGGCAGCTGGGTGTACGGCACCCTCGAGACATGGATCGGCGACGAGGACAAGAATCGTGGATGGGACCTTTTATGCGCGGCAAAACTCGCGTTCGACGAATCGATGCGCGGCGCAACGTTGAGCGAGGCGCAGCGTGCGCGCGCGGAGCACGCGCTCAGGCAATGCGAGAGCTCGGATTGGTTCTGGTGGTTCGGTGGATACAATCCGCCAGCGCCGGTGCGCGACTTCGAGCGCCTGTTCCGCGCACATTTGCGCGATCTCTACGCCGCATTGGGCGTGCCGCCGCCAGCCGCGCTTGACCTTCCGGTGAGCATTGGTACCGGCGCCGATGTCTATGACGGCGCGATGCGCCGCGCGACGAAGGCGCCGCACGCGTGAAGGCCGGTGTGCGCCTTTTGTTCGGCGTACACGCGCATCAACCGGTCGGCAACTTCGGACACGTCATCGACGACGCGCTGCGCCGCTGTTATCGTCCGTTTCTCGAGGCTGTTGAGCGCCATCCATGCATCCGGATCAGCTTGCACATCAGCGGTTGGCTGCTGGGCTACCTGCGCCGTCATTTTCCTGACGATGTCGAGCGCATCGCGCGCATGGTGCGCGCGGGGCAAGTTGAGATCCTGGGCGGGGGCGACACCGAGCCCATCTTGGCGGCGATCTCCGAGCGAGACAGACACGAGCAACTGCGCGTCATGCGGGCGCGCGTGCATGCCGCGTTCGGCGTGACCCCGCGCGGCGCATGGCTGGCCGAACGCGTGTGGGAAGCGACCGTCGTCCCCGCGCTGCACCGCAGCGGCGCGCACTACGTTGCGGTGGACGACTCACATCTGCGCAGCGCCGGGGTCCAGGGGCCGCTCGACGGCTACTTCACGACAGAGGAAGGCGGTGCGATGCTCGACATCTTCCCGATATCCGAGCGGCTGCGCTATCTCATCCCCTTTGCGCCGCCCGGCGACGTGATAGCGGAAATAGAGCACACGGCACCCGGCAGCGCCGCGATTTTCTTCGACGACATCGAGAAGTTCGGCGTGTGGCCCGACACGTACGAGTGGGTCTACGCGCGCGGCTGGCTCGAGGACCTTTTCGCGCGCATCGAGGCGAGCGATTCGATCCAGCCGCAGACCTTCGGTGAGTTCCATGCGAACGAGCGCAGTCGCGGACTCGTCTATCCCCCCTCTACCTCATACAAAGAGATGAACGAGTGGCTGCGTAGCGGCATTTGGAAAGATTTCTTGATGCGCTATCCGGAGGCGAACTGGATGCACAAGCGCAGTGCCGCCGCGTCCGTGCGCTATCATGCGCTGCCACGGGAACGGCGCAGTGCGGCGATGCGCGGCGCGCTCCAGCGCACGCAGGCCAACGATCCGTATTGGCACGGGCTCTTCGGCGGGATTTATCTGCCCTTCTTGCGCGCATCCATCTTTGCGAATCTCGCTCGCCTCGAAGACCAGTTGGATGCGCACGATCCGCCGCTGCCCGTGGTGACGGCAGACCTCGATCTCGACGGGCATGCGGAGATCGCGCTGCGCGCCGAACGATATTGCGTCTTCGTGAAGCCGCACGAAGGAGGGCGCATCTGCGAACTCAGCGACCGCTTGTGGTCGCGAAACTTCGCCGACGTATTGGCGCGGCGCGAAGAAGACTATTACGACGTCATCCGGCATGGTGGGGACGCGCATCCCGAACGCCGCCGCTTTCCCGGCATCCCCTCCGCGCACGATCGCATCGAGTTCAAAGTGCCGATCGACGCGTCCGATCTCGAAACCGACCAAGCGCCGCGCGGACTCTTCGTCGACTCATGGAGCGAGGCGCTCGTCGACTACGACGCTACGATCGAATCCGGCAAGCCCGCGCTGGTGTTGCACGGCCGCCTGCGCCACGCGTGCGTTGAGAAAAACATCGTCATCGACGGCGCCGCGGTGCTCGTTCGTTATGTGATCGTGGCGACGGAGGCAATCGACGGTTCGTTTTCGACTCGGCTGGACGTGTCGATGCCAAGCGCTGATGGTCCGGGAGGGCGAACCACGGTCGAAGGAACGCTGATCGGCGGATTCGGCGAGAAGGCGCACATCAACCGCGCCGCGACGTTGGCGCTCGAAGACGACGCGCTGCCCGGCGCGATTGAGATCGCCTCAACGCGGCACTTCAGCGTCGGGCTCGCTCCGCTCGTCACCGTTTCGCGCTCGGAGTCCGGATTTGAAAAGATCATGCAGGCGCTCAGCGCCACGCTGTCGTGGCGCGTCGCGCTGCAAAGCGGTGAGCGCGCCGCCTGGCAGATCAGCTGGCGTCGTGTGAGAGCCAGATCATGAGCCCGACTTCGTGGGGGTGAGCAAGCAGCTCGTGATACGGATACATGCGAATGCGATAGGTGACCAATCCGCAATTCTCGGGCCGCACGTCCAGCACGAAACGGTGCTCGCCTTCGCCGAGCTTGCCGGCATGCTTTAGTTCGTAGCGCGCGTCGCCGAAGAGGCATTCCACACGCACGTCGTCGGGCGAAAGCCCATTCAACGTGACCGCCGTTTCGACGCGCGCATTCGCGCCGAACGCGATGCTGCGTGCCGGATCTGCGAGCAATCTGATCTTGACGCCGCTCCACTTGTCGCGCACGGTCGCCTTCCATTTCGCCAACGCGACGGCGGCCGCACCGCCACTCGCGCTGAGGAGCCGTCCGTGCGCCGCCGCAGGCTGATAAAAAGTCTCGGCATATTCGCCGACCATTCGTATCGCCGAAAAGCGCGGCAGCAGCGTGCGCACCGAGCGCTTTGATTTTTCGACCCAGCGTTTTGAATAGCCGAGCGCGTGGCGCTCGTAGTACAGCGGCAGCACGTCTTGCTCGAGGATGTCGTACAGGTTTGCTGCCTCTTCGCGATCGCGCCGCTCGACGTCGGCATTGACCGGATACGGGCGGATGCCCCAGCCGTTGTGGCCGTCGAAGCCCTCGCCCCACCAACCATCGAGCACGCTCAAGTTGAGCACGCCGTTGATGCCGGCTTTCTGACCCGACGTACCGCTCGCCTCAAGCGGGTAGCGCGGCGTGTTGAGCCACACGTCGACTCCGGACACCATGTGGCGTGCCAGCGCAAGGTCATATCCTTCGACGACAAGGATGCGACCCTCAAAACGCGGCTCGCGCGAAGCCTCGAACAGTTTGCGGATCATCTCTTGCCCAGGCATGTCAGCCGGATGGGCTTTGCCGGCGAACACGAAGACCACGGGCCGTTCAGGGTCGCCGACGATACGCGCCAAGCGTTCGGGATCGTGCAATATCAGCGTCGCGCGCTTGTATGTCGCGAAACGCCGCGCGAAGCCGATGAGTAGGACGTTGGGGTCGTCCGCGTTGAGGAAGCGGAGCGTGCGCTCGATCTGCGTCTCGAAAACGCCGTTGCGCCGGAATTGCGCGGTCAGACGCGCGCGCAGCTCGGTGACGAGATTGGCCTTGATCTGCTGGCGTACGCTCCAGAAGAGCTGGTCGGGAATCGTGTCCAGCTTGTACCAGAATTCGGGATCGCGCTGTTGGCCGCGCCACTCTGCGCCGAGCGTCGTATCGAAAAGATTCACCCACTCGCGCGCGAGGAACGTGCTCACGTGCACGCCGTTGGTGATATACGACATCGGGTTTTCGCCCGGTGGCAGCTCGGGCCACAGACCGGCGAGCAGTTCGGCGGACACGTCGCGATGGATCTTGCTGACGCTGTTGTGGTAGCGCGACCCGCGGATGGCGAGCGCGGTCTGATTGAATCTGCTGGGGTCGGCCGGTTGCAAGCCAAGCTGCACGAAATCTTTGAGTCCGAGACCGAGCTCTTTTGCGAGATCGCCTAAGTAATGGTCGATCATCTCGATCCCAAAGACGTCATGGCCTGCCGGCACGGGCGTGTGTGTCGTGAACACGGTTGCGGCAGCGGTGGCTTCCAGTGCGCTGGGCAGATCGAGGCCGCCGGCTACGAACTCGCGGCAGCGCTCGAGCACTTGGAAGGCCGCGTGTCCCTCATTGATGTGCCACACGGTGGGCGCAAGCCCGAGCGCACGCAGCGCGCGTACGCCGCCGATGCCGAGCACGATCTCTTGCTTGATGCGCGTGTCGAGATCGCCGCCATAGAGTTGGTACGTGATGCCGCGGTCGGCTTCGGCGTTTTCCGAAAGATCGGTGTCGAGCAACACGAGCCGGATGCGCCCGGCGTGCGCGATCCACGGGCGCAGCTGCACCTCACGTTGGCCGATGCGCACGGTCACGCGTACTTCGTCGCCATCCGCGTCGCGCGCAGGCGACACCGGCAGATCTGCGACGTCAGAAGGAACGAACCCGGCGTGCTGGTGACCGTCTCCGTCCAGAGTCTGCTGAAAATATCCTTGGCGATACAGCAGGCCTACTGCGACCAGCTGAAGGCCCATGTCGGACGACGCCTTTGTGTGGTCCGCCGCAAGGATGCCCAAGCCGCCAGAATAGATCTGGAAGCTTTCATGAAAACCAAATTCGGCCGAGAAGTACGCGACGAGATCATCGGCCGCTAGGGTCGCGCCATTTGCACGCGGCACTTCGCGCAAGTACGTATCGAAGCGCGAAACAACGCGGTCGTAGGAATCGAGGTAGACGGGGTCTTCAGACGCCTGCTGGAGGCGGCGTTCTTCGACGCGGCGCAGAAAGACTTTGGGATTGTGACCGACCGATTCCCATAGACCGAGGTTCAGACGCGCGAAGAGCGAGCGCGTGGTGCGGTCCCAACTGAAACGCAAATTATTAGCGAGCTCGCTCAAGCGCTCGAGCCGCTGTGGGATCTTTGGTTGTATCTCGACCGTGAACTCGGTGGCCGCCATGCGCCTGGCGCTCCTTTTGAACGCAGCGGCGGACGCCCTTCGCAAACGTCGCGCCGGCGCATCGCCGAGGAGGAACGTGTTAATGGAACATTATCGCATTGCCAGCGGTTCCCCGTGGGAAGATCGCGTGGGGTACTCCCGCGCGGTACGAGCCGGACCGCACGTGGCGGTGTCGGGCACGACCGGTACGGACGAGCACGGCATAGTTGCCGGCCCACACGCATACGAACAGGCGAAGGCTGCGTTGCTGCGCATCGTCGTCGCGCTGCGCGCTGCCGGCGCGCAGCCGAGCGACGTCGTGCGCACGCGCATGTATGTGACGAACATCGCTGATTGGGACGAGGTAGGCAGGGCGCATGCCGAGGTGTTCGGCGCGATACGGCCCGCAGCGACGATGGTCGAGGTGCGCCGCCTCATCTCACCGGAGATCGTCGTCGAGATCGAGGCGGACGCGATTGTGGCGGGATGAATGTCCCGCGAGCGCCTGGAAGTAGCGCGCCGTGAGGACTGCTACTTTGTGGCTGACCGCTCTTGCCATCGTGCTGGGCTTTATCACCGCATACGCGGCCTTACACGGCGCCGGCGATTTCCTGGTCTACGTGCTGCTCTTCATGTTCGGCGGACTGCTCGGCTACATCGGTCCTGAGGCGCCATGGCGCTGGGGTCTCGTCTTGGGCATCTGGGTGCCGATCGCGGAGATCGTCTATCGCATGTCACTGCCTGCCGGCGCGCCGCCGCCCTCACAATTGCTGCAGCCGCTGATCGCGCTCGTTCCGCCGTTGCTGGGCGTGTATGCCGGCATGATCTTCCGGCGCTGGCTGCCGCCGCCCGCGGCACCTGAGGAAGAGTGAGCCTCGACCAGCTCGGGCGCTTCAAATTTGTCCGGCCGATCAAAGTGGTTTTCCGCGACATCGACGGACTGCGCCACGTCAACCACGCCGTCTATCTGACCTATTGCGAGTCGGCGCGCAACGAGTATTGGATGCAGATCGCCGGCATGCGCGAAGTCCAGGAGCTCGACTTCGTGCTCGCCGAGCTCACGATCCGCTACCACAAGGCGGCGAAACTCGGCGACGAGCTGCTCGTCGGCTGCCGCACGACCGAACTGCGCCGCTCGTCGTTCATCATGGAGCTGACCATCGTCGATGCCAAGACCGGGGCGCTCATGGCAGAAGTGCATTCGGTCCAAGTGATGTACGACTTCGAACGAGACGGCTCGATGGAGATCAGCGACGAACGTCGCGCGCAGGTTGAATCGTTTGAAGGCGCGTCGTTGACGGCCGCGGGCAAGCGCGGCCGGGCGTAGGCTCGGGGAGCGCTCAGCGCGAGGCCGATGCGGCTGGAATCGGCCAGGGGTTGGTGATCGCGAGATGCCTCATCGTCTTGGGGTACGTCGTCCTGTGATGCGCAAGCCAGTCTTCACCCAAGACGGCGAGGTATTCGAAGTTCTCCCAGAGCGCAGGGTCGTTTTCGGCCTCGCGCAAGAACGCGGTCAGGCTGGCAAGCCGGTTCCAAAGGCCTAGGACGGGCGCACAGAACCCCTCGACGAACATCGTCCTGTCGATGATCTCGTTGCGCACAAGCACGCCGAGCTGCTCGTACGTGTTGGCGGCGTTGACGACCGCGGCGCGCAGCCTGATGTACGAGGAATCGACCGGCGGCAACGTCTCGCGCCGCATCAACGCGATCCAGTACGCGCGGAAATTCGGGTCTTCCAGCGCCGGGGCGAGCTCGGTGCCGATAAGATTGAGCGTTTCTTCAAACGCGCGCCCATTGAGAAGTTCGGCGACGCTGAGGATCGCGTTGATCTGGTTGCCGGCGCGCAGGTGGCGAAGCTGGACGAGTGCGGCTATCGCGGTCGCCGCTACAATGACGACGGTGGTGAGGGTGCCGATGGTGCTAAGCTGCTCGAGCGACATGAAGACCTCCAAGCTCGATTTTAGAAAAGTGAGCTTGGCGCGACGAATTCGCTCGACGCGCAGGTTCAGGCCTCCGTGCACCACGCAAACGCTCACTGCGAAAGCGCCGCAGTAACTACGGCCGCTGCCATCGCAAGTCTATGATCCTTGTTCCACGGCGGTCCGATTTCCCGACCCGTTTGAAGAAAATGAGCGTCGAAGTTCGTGGCGCGCAATGCGCGGGTCGCCGAATCGAGAACCGTCTTCGCGTCGTACCAATAGATTGGCCAGCCGCGCGCCTCGGCGGCGGAAGCAAGAGCTCTGCGATACATCACCCAGTCGGCGACATTGCGGGCGCGGTAGTCCTTGATTCGTTCGGCAATCGTCGGTGGAAGCTGCGGACAACTGCGAAGGGCGACGCCGAGGATGCTTGGTACCACGCTCGTTACGGCATCGAGCGCAAGCACCGCGTGCTTCTCGGCCGAAACGCGCACCCGCTCGACCAGGGCGACGGCCTCGTCCACCGGGAGCAGCTGGCATTCGTGGTGATGGGGAATGCTCGGCAGACTCTCGTCCACAAGTTCTACGCGGCGGCGGTCGAGGAGCGTCCCATCGCGCGCTACTGTCACCAACACCGCCCAACCACCGTGATCCGACACTCCGATGATCCCGCCGTTGTCCGGCATGGTCTTTTTCTCTCAAGCTCCTTGGTCGAAGGCTAGACGCGCAGGTTCACGCCTCTGTGAACCATGAGCAGCGAGATGGTGAACGCGGCGGTTGCAAGCGTTACGACGACGGCAGCATCGATGAGCGGGGAAACATCGGAACGCCCGATATAACCGAAACGTAGCCCGTCGATCATGTACAAGATCGGATTGAAGAGCGACACTCGCTGGACGAGCGGCGGCAGCGCGTGGAGGCTTGAGAACACCCCGCCGACATAGGTCAGCGGCGTGATGAAGAACGTTGTCACAATCGCGAGGTTGTCAAAAGTTTTCGCAAGCAGTGCGCCGATCATACCCAGCGACGAAAAAAGCAGAGAGGTCGCGAACATAAATCCGAACAGGATGAGGCCGTTGAGCGGCGCGACGTGCACGACGAGAAAACCGATCGCCATGATCAGGGCGCCGATCACGATGCCGCGCAGGATGCTCCCGGTCAGATAACCCAGCAGAAGCTCCAAGTCCGAGAGCGGCGCGATCAGCAGTTCTTGAATCGAGAGTTGGAAGCGCTGCTGGAACAACGAAGAAGCTGCTTCATCGTAGCTCGATGCGATGACGTTGAGCATGACCAGGCCGGGCAGCAAGAACTGCACGTAGGGCACGCCGTTCATGAGCCGTACCGAACTACCCAAGCCGACGCCGAAGATGAAGAGAAACAAGAGCGTCGTGATGATCGGCGGCCACACGACCTGATTGATCGTCATCATCGTTCGCTTGAATTCCCGGCGCACGATCGTGCCGAACCCAACCCAGTTCCTCATGACTCGTGCTTTCTGCCCACGAGCTCCAAGAACACATCTTGCAGCGACGACTGGCCATGGCGCGCGATCAGCGCGTGCTTTTCCTCCAAGGCGACGAGCCGCCCGTGATTGATGATGCCGATCCGTGAGCAGAGCAGCTCAACTTCTTCAAGATAGTGCGAAGTGAGCACCACCGTCATGCCTTCGCTGTTGATCCTGCGCAAGAAGTCCCACAGCTCGAGGCGCAGCTCGACGTCAAGACCGGCGGTTGGTTCGTCGAGGATGAGTACGTTAGGCGAATGCACGAGCGCGCGCGCGAGCGCCAAACGGCGCTTGTAGCCGCCCGACAATTGCAGATACGTCAACCCGCGCTTGTCGCTCAGCTCGAACTGCTCGAGCAGCTGCTCGACGCGCGCTTTTGCGCGCGCGGGCGTGATGCCGTAATAGCCTGCCTGATAGGTGAGGATCTCTTCGGCCGTCAGATAGCGGTCGAAATTGAAATCTTGCGGCGATAGCCCGATGAGCGAACGCGCGCGGCGGTAATCGCGCTCGACATCCGCGCCGAAGACGCTGATAGTGCCCGATTGGAAGCGCGCGAGGCCGACGATCGCATTGATCGTCGTCGTCTTGCCGGCGCCATTTGGCCCGAGGAATCCGAAGAACTCGCCTGGAGCCACCGCAAACGAGAGATCGTCCACGGCAGTGAACGAGCCGTAACGTTTGACGAGATGCGAGATCTGAAGCGCGGATGCGGGGCCGGCTGAATCGGCGCGGCCATGCTCGCGAGTCGCAGCAGCCGAAATCACTCGGCTGTCAATAGTAGAACCCCATCTGCAGTTTGACTTCGTCGCTGGCCATCGTGCGCGGATCCCACGGCGGCGAGAACGTGACGTCGACATCGCAGTCGGAAACGCCGGGCAATGCCATCACCGCGTGTTTCACGGCGGCGACGAACATCGGTCCCACCGGACAGGCCGGGGTCGTCAACGTCATCGTGACCTTGACTTTCGAGCCGTCAACCGCGACGCCGTACAGCAGTCCGAGACTCACCATGTCGAGGCCGATCTCGGGATCGACGACGCCGCGCAGCGCTTCGCGCACTTGCTCTTCAGTGACGACGTGCTCTTCACTCGCAGCCGCGTCGCTCGTAGCCGCTCCGGCCGGCGATGGTTGGCTCGATGTCGCGTTCGGTGTTTCATCGGTAGTCATGGCCTTACGCATCTACGGGGCGGGGAAGGAGCGGTCCTGCGCCAAAGCGACCGCATCCATGGTGACAACGACACTGACGTTGGGCCATTCGCCCGACTCAGACGATGCGTTCATGTTCTACGGACTCGCGGCCGGAAAAGTCGGCGACGGCGCGCTCGCGTACGAGCATATCCTCAAGGATATCCAAACGCTCAACGAATGGGCGCGCGAAGGGCGTCTCGACACGACGGCGATATCGGTGCACGCGTACGCATACGTAGCCGACAAGTATGCGATACTCAATCACGGCGCGTCGATGGGCGAGCGCGAGTACGGCCCGATGGTGGTGGCGCGTTCGCGCGCGTCGCGCGAGACGTTGTCTGGTGCGACGATTGCGGTCCCTGGCTTGATGACGAGCGCATATCTCGCGCTGCGTTTGTGCATCGGCGACTTCACACCCGTTGTCATGCCCTTCGATCGCATTATGCGGGCGGTCGCCGCCGGCGAAGCTGACTACGGCCTATTGATCCACGAAGGCCAGCTCACGCACGAGCAACAGGGCTTGCACTCGATCGTGAATCTCGGCACGTGGTGGTTCGAGCAGACCGGTCTGCCGCTGCCGCTCGGCGTGAACGCGATACGGCGCGCGTTGCCGGATGCCGTGAAGCGTCAAGCCTCTGCTGAGCTTAAGGCGAGCATCGAATACGGTCTGGCGCATCGGACGGACGCGCTCGCATGGGCGCTGCGTTACGCGCGCGGCATGGAGACGCATACTGCCGACACCTTCGTCGGCATGTACGTCAATCAGCGCACGGTGGATCTTGGCGACGAGGGACGCGCGAGCATCAGACTCTTCCTTGAGCGCGGGGCCGAGGCGGGCATCGTCCCGCACGTCTCTTCAATAGACTTCATCGCTTAGTTTTAGGCCGGCGCCGAGGGACGGCGGTAATACAGGACGCGCTTGCTCTCCGAACGCATCCTGCGTTCGAGTGCAGACCGCTCCGAGGGCGCGAGCGGCGCGAACGAACGCACGGCATGCGCAGCGGCCCGAACCTGGTCGACGTCGTCGCAGCCGATGATGGCCACTGAAACCTGCGCGCTCAGCGCATAGTCCGTCAAGCTCTGCAGCGTCGGATCTTCCTGCAGGCCGAGCAGCAGGCCGCGGCCCAGCACTTTCATCGCGATGACGCCCATGCCGCGCGCGCGCGCTTCCGGAATGACGACAGACGCGAATGAGTCCACTGCCGCCTCGCATGGATTCACGGGCAAGAGAACGGTGTCGAAATCGAAACGGCGGATCGCTTCGAGCATGATCTCGGGATCGTAATGACCTGTGATGCCGATGAAGCGCGCCTTGCCCTGCTGCTTGGCGCGCGCGAAAGCCGCGTATGTGCCGCGCTCGCCTTCCATCAGGTCGAGGTCCTCTTCGGTGCGCACGTCGTGCAGCTGCCACAGATCGAGATGATCGGTGTGCATGTTGCGCAACGTCAAGTCGAGCATTTCCAGCGCTCCGGCGAACGAGCGGTCATGCGCCTTCGAACAGAGGAAAATCGCATCCCGGCGTGAGCCTAGCGTGGCGCCGTAGTATTGTTCGCTGCCGGCGTAGGCGCGCGCGCAATCGAAATAGGTGATGCCCTCCTCGAGCGCCGCCTCAATGACGGCTCGCGCCTGCTGGTCGCGCGCGAACGTGCGCAATACGCCTTCGCCGCCGAGGCCGAGCGCGCTCACGCGTTGGCCGGTGCGGCCGAGCAAGCGGGTGGGCAACGGGCCGGCGTCCATGCGGGCCGCCTTCGGGTACCCCGCCATGATGGCCTCGGCGTGAAAGTACGATAAAGCATGCAGCGCGCGCCGGCGCGGACGCAACGGCGCGGTTGCGCGCGCCGTTACACTGACGTATGATACAAGCGATGCGTCAAACGGCTGCTCGGCCTCTGGTCCGTCTATCTGCCGGCTTCATCGCGTTTGTGGTCGCAGCGCTGCTGTTCGCCGGCTTCTTGCCGCGCACGAGCCCGCCTGCGGCCGTCGCCGCCGACGTGAATTTCACCGTGACCGGAACCGTTCAAGGCGTCGCCTACGATCAGAATGTCATCGAAGTGGCTGCGCAAGGCGGCAAGCAATCGATCCACGTCACGCCGACGACGTCGATCGCCAAACACGGAGAAGTCGGCAGCATCTCAGACTTGCGGCCGGGCGTTCACGTCGTCGTCAGCGGCGTTGTGACCAACGGTCAGCGCGTCGCCGTTTCGATCGAGATCAAGTAACCAGCGTCGGCGCGACGCGTTCGCCCATCGCGCTGCCGTCCTCCGCAATCTCCAAAATAATTCCACCCACCGTCAACGGGCCGCTCGCAAGTTCGAAGCTGTGAGGTTCGCGGAATTCGGCCATCTCGTGAACGTAATAAGCCGGACCGATCCCTTGCACGCCGTCTAACGGTCCGACCATCCCCGCATCGGCGACAAAGACGCTACCGCGCGGCAAGCGGTGCACGAGGAGCGACGGCTCGTGCGTGTGCGTGCCGATCACTGCGCTGACGCGGCCATCGACCGCATGCGCGAAGGTCTGCTTTTCCGTCACCGAATCCGAGTGGAAATCCACGATCACGTGCCGGTCGTCCAAAGCCAACGCATCAAACGCCGCGAGCGGATTCGAAACCGTATAGCGGCGGCCGGCTGCGCTGGCGCCGATGAGGTTGACGACCGCGATCTTGCGTCCGCCTCCTTTCCATTCGGCGACGCCGTGGCCCGCCAGCGTGCCGGCGACGTTGTGCGGACGCAGCACGCGCGCCGAATCCAATACTGTTTCGCAGTCAGGCGCATCCCACGAGTGATTGCCGCCGGTGATGATGTCGACGCCGGCTTCGAGCAGAGTCTCGACCGCTTTGGCGCTCATGCCGAAGCCCGTGCGCGGGTCGTCATCGCGCGAAACCGTCGCGTTCTCGGCGTTGGCGATGACGAGGTCAAGACCGCGATCGCGCCGCCACGCGGGCAGTGCCTGCGCCACCGCCACGACCGCGTGCGCACCGACGATATCGCCCAAGAACAACGCGCGCATGCCCGTTTCATTCTGGATAGCGACGGCCAAGGACTGCCCGCGCACGAAAGAGTAGCCAATCGGGCTGGAGGAAGATGATGTCGCAGACATTTGTGGCTGCCGCGGTGCGCAGTCCGATCGGAAAGTTCGGCGGCGCGCTCAAAGACGTACCCCCGGTGGAGCTTGGCGCGCACGCCATGAAGGCGGCGCTCGACAAAGCCGGCGTGCCCGGTGGCGATCTCGATCTGTTCATCATGGGCAACGTGCTGCGCGCAGGCTTCGGCCAATTGCTGCCGCGCCAGGCGGCGATCAAAGCCGGTATTCCCGATACGATCGACGGCTACGCGATCGACATGGTATGCGCCTCGGGCATGCAGAGCGTGATGAACGCGCACAACATGATCGCGCTCGACGACGCCGACCTCGTCCTCGCCGGCGGATTCGAGTCGATGTCGCAATCGGCGTTCACGCTCTCGCAGCGTGCGCGCTGGGGATATAAAACGCTGCTCGCTGGACCCGAGCTCGTCGGCGACGTCATGGTGATCGACGGCCTCACCGATCCGATGACCGGCGAAGGCATGGGCATCCAGACGGAAAGGCTCGCGCGCGAATTCGAAGTCACGCGCGAACAGCTCGACGAGATCGCGTTGCGTTCGCAGCAGCGCGCCGCCAAGGCGGCGCAGGACGGCACGTTCGCGCGCGAGATCGCGCCGCTGACGCTCAACGGCAAAAAGGGGCCGACGGTCATCGCAACCGACGAAGGCATACGTGCGGACACAAGCGCGCAGGGTCTTGCTGCGCTCAAACCGGCGTTCAGCAAAGAGGGCGTGCTCACGGCCGGCAACTCGAGCCAGATCTCGGATGGGTCGTCGGCGCTGGTGCTCGCGAGCGAAAAGGCCGTCAAGTCGCGCAACTTGACGCCGAGCGCCCGCATACTTGGAGCTGCCTGGGCTGCCGGCGCAGGTTACCGCTTTCCGGAAGCACCCGTGCCGGCGGTCAAGCGCTTGCTCGAAAAGCTGCATATGTCCATCGACGATTTCGATCTGTTCGAGAACAACGAAGCCTATGCGCTCAACAACGTGCTCTATCACGAGCTGCTCGACGTGCCGTACGAGAAATTGAACATCCACGGCGGCGCGATCGCGCTGGGCCATCCGCTGGGATCCTCAGGATCCCGTATCATCGTGACGCTGCTCAACGCGCTCGAAAAAACCGGCGGCAAGCGCGGCATCGCGTCGATCTGCCACGGCACCGGGGGCGCCACCGCGATCGCGCTCGAACGCGTGTGAGATGAAGGCGCCGCCGGTCGGAGCGAGCGCGCACATCACCCGGACCGTCGACGACGCGATGATCGCGTCGTTCGCCGCACTATCGGGCGACACGAATCCCATGCACCTGTCGCGCGATTTCGCCAGCCGCACGCGCTACCGCAGGCCGGTCGCGCACGGCATGCTCACCGCCAGTCTCATCTCGACGGTGATCGGTACGCGCTTGCCTGGACCCGGCTGCATCTGGGTGTCGCAAACGCTTAATTTCCGCCGCCCGGTGTTCTCAGGCGACACGATCACGACGACGGCGACCGTCACCGACATCGACGAGCAACGGCCGTTCGTCACCCTTTCGACGCAATGCGCGAATCAGCGCGGCGAATGCGTGCTCGACGGCGAGGCCGTCGTCTTGTTGGAAGAACTTGCTGCTCCTTGACGAGGCCCAGGTGGGCGCGCTGCTTTCTCCGCGCGATGCGCTCGCAGCGGTCGAGCGTGCGTTTCTTGCGCAGGCCGAGCAGCAGACCACGCTGCCGCTGCGCGCCGCCGTGGTCGTCGACGCGGGGCTGCTCGGCTCGATGCCGGGAGCGGTCAAGATGGGCGCGCGCGCGCTGGGCGCAAAACTCGTCACGTTTTTTCCGGGAAACAGCGGCGATAGGCCCACGCATCAAGCGCTGATCGCGCTGTTCGATGTCGCTGACGGACGGCCGCTGGCCTTGATGGACGGCCGCTACATCACGGAGATCCGCACCGCTGCGGCATCGGCCGTCGCTACGCGCATTCTCGCGCACCACGATAGCTCGGTGATCGCAATTCTCGGCACTGGCGTGCAGGCGCGTGCGCATGCGCATGCGCTCGCCGCGGTGCTGCCGCTGCGCGATGCCCGGCTGTGGGGACGCAACCGGCTGCACGCAGAAAAACTTGCGCGCGAACTGACGGCCGCGGGCATCAAGATACGCGCCGTCGAGACGCCGTCGCAGGCGTGCGAAGGCGCGCACGTCATCTGCACGACGACATCGTCGCACGAGCCGGTCTTGACCCGCGACGACGTCTCCGACGGCGCGCATATCAACGCAGTGGGCGCCTGCACGCCGCACATGCGCGAACTCGCCGCCGACCTGATGGCGGCCGTCTCGATCTTCGTCGACTCTATCGAAGGCGGGCTGAATGAAGCCGGCGACATCATCCTGGCCATCAGGGAGGGCGCGCTGCCGCCCGCGCCCAGGCTCACGCTGCTGGCAGATGCGGTTGCGGGCCGCACCGGCGGCCGTACCGCCGACGACGAGATCACGTTGTTCAAGTCGCTCGGCATCGCGATCGAAGATCTCACCTGCGCGGCGCTCGTCTACGAACGGGCGGTCGCACGCGGGGTCGGGACAACCGTCCAGATCTAGCCCGCGAAGCTCGAACGCAAAGCCGGTCCAAGTTAAGAATCGGCGCTTTAGACAACACCTTGTCCCTTATAGCGGAATTTTTCTATGACGGCTGTCACGCGCGGCGCGTGAGCCCGGTCACACAGTCGAGGGAGCCTACCATTCGCCGAGCCCTCGATAGCGATCGCTCGGGACGGCGCAAGTTGAGTCGAGGCACCGCATGACAATTTTCGGTTTTCTGTTCAAGCGAAAGAAGAGCGCGGGCCGCGTTTTGAAACCGCGTGCCGGCGCGCGTCTCGCTATGAGCGAACCGGTCCGTCTGCGGTTCCCAAACGGGTACGAACAGCCCGCCATCCTGCAAGACGTATCGACGGGCGGCGCGGCGTTGCGCACTCATCAACCGATGCAGATCGGCGATCACCTAGGCGTATCGATGTACCTCGGCGTGCGCCAGCGTTACGAGCTGCACGCGCGCGTCGTCTATGCCAAGCCCGGCGAGCAGGGTTTCCACGCCCGCTACGGCGTGCAGTTCGTCGCGATGAGCGCCGACGAGCGCGCCCAGCTCGACGATTTCGTGAACGAGCGCATCGAGGCGAGCCAGTTCGGCATCCGCGCATTCGCGCCGGCGAATGTACAGTAGCCTTAGATCAGATCACGTTCCAGAACCGCCGCCAACGTGCAGGACGTACTTGAACACGAACCTGTTCAGCTGCGACGTCGTCTGCGGAGTGCCCCACTCGAGATACATCTCGTTACCGTTGTTGAACAGCTTGTGATATGCCGCGGCGAAATTGACCGCGGTCGGCGAATAGCCCGTGCCTGAAATCGTGCGGTATGCGAGTGAGACGTTCGAAGTAGGCCCTAGGCTGTAGCCGACGCTGACGCGCCGCAGCGACTGCTGCACGACGCAGCCGGTGAAAAAGCAGCGCTCGGAATCGCCCGTGTATCCGGCCGATAAGTTCCAGCGTGGGGTGAGCTGGTCCGAGCCGGCGACCGTGATCTCGTTGAAATAGAAAGACGAGTAGTTCGGTTCTTGCACGCCGCCCGGCGCCAAGAATCCCGCATTTGGTCCGTACGTCCAGCCGAAGTCGAGCGACTGCGGCGTGCCGTCGCGATAGTTGAGCCCGAAGAAGTTGGTGTGCGATGAAAAGGTCTGACCGTTGAGATAGACGGGGTAGCCGATATCGTACTGGCGGATCTGGCTGTCGAGCGGCCCCGTGTTGAACGACAGCAGATTGTGCAGCTGGAACTGGACGAACCAGCTGTACTCGCTGTAGCGGACATTGCCCGACTCGTCGAGGTAGCGTTCGGCGGCGAAGCCCGCGCTGTAGTTCTTGAACGGGCTATGTTCTTTGCCTTGCCCTTGCGCGTTGAAGAACAGGGCCGGCCCGCGGATGTCGTTGATCAGCGTGAAGCCGTCGACGGGATTGTAGTACGGCTGAAGGTCGCGATAGGCGGCGCCAAGACTATAGTGCGCGCGGTTGACAGCCTCCACGAGAAGGAAGCTGTGCCCTTTCGCCGTGTCCGGCACGTATTGACCGCTTTCGCTCGCATAGTCGAATGCAGTCTCGACGCCTGTCTTGATGCTCGAGATGCGCGTGCCGAATTCGAAAAGCGAGTCAGTGCATGTCGGCAGTTCCGTCGCGCCCACGAACGGGCAGGGAGTGACGCTCGAGCCGTCGTTCGTGTGGTGCGCGATGACGCCGTTGAACCAGTAGCGCGACGCCTGGTCGGCCGTCCGGTGATCGAAGCCGAACGCCTCGTCGTTGAAACCCGGACCGACCGCGGCGAGCGCGCCGATCGCGTTAAGGCCGACGGTGCCCTCGACCTTCGCTCCGCCGTTGAACTGTCCGATCGACGGTGTGTAGAAGGGCAAGTTCGCCGGCCCGTTGATGGAAAACACCGCGTTGGGATTGAGATAGTTGGCGCCTTGGGCGAAGAACGGCCGGTATTCGGTAAGCGCGCGCTGGAATTGCTGCGGCGTGATCGTCTGCTGATCCGACTCGACGTTGGAATAGTCGGGATTGAGCGTGCCGACAAACGCCAGCGTGTCCGTGAACGGGATCGCGCCGTCCACGCCGAGGTGCGGTGCGTGCGAAGGGCCCGCCGTGCCGTTGAGCTGCGGAAACACGTTGCGGTCCTGGCCTGCGCTGGCAAGTCCGAAGATGTTCGCATACGGCTTGGGCCGGGCGGAAAGCGCTTTGAACGAAAGGCCGGTCCACTGCGGCCAAAACGTCGAGTCGCCGATGCCGTCCATCTGGGTCTCATAGGCCCAGGTCAGATCGTCGTTGGTGGCGGCGAGATGGCGGATGAGGTTGATGCGCCACGAGCCTGGCGACGCTCGCAAGTCTTTGAGCGGGATGATCATCACCGCATTCCACGAGTCGCCTTCGATTTTAGCGGCGCTGCGCCAGCTGGGATTGTAGCGCGTCGACTCGCTCGACGTCGCATATTGCACGCCGCGCGGCGTCGTCGAGAACTCATAGACGCGCGAGCCGTTCACGCTCGTATCGATGCCGATCTCGACATAGTCGTCGAGGCCTTGGCCGACATTGTTGGTCGTCTGCGTGGCGACGATCGGCGTCGCGCCTTGCTCGCAGTGAAAACCGACGTACACGTTCGTGTCGTCGTAGAGGACGTAGGCGAGCGTCTTCATCGTCGCCGGGCGTCCGCGCGTGAAATTGAAAAATTCGCCGGGCATGAGGCCCGGTTGCCATAGCGGGTCGCTTAGCGTTGCGTCAAGCGGCAGCGGTGTGTTGGCGCGGACGGCCTGGATCTTGCTTTGACGGTCGACCGCGGCGACGGATGCATCGGCCCGCGCTGCAAGCGCGAGAACGGCGAACATAGCGATCACCGGCAAGGACCGGAACGACATGCCTTTTGAGGTCTTTTCCTTCGCCGTGATCGAGCCCGCAGATACCGTCGTCAGCGGGCGTTTGAGTCAATCTCTATCCTCTCCTACGCCGGCGCGGTGACTTTGTTTCAGGACGGCTTCATTTTGGCGCGGGGCCGGTCACGACCTGAACGAGATCGGGAATCCGTATCCACTTCGCAAAAGCGTCCCGGACCTGCTCGCCGGTGGTCGCCACATAGCGATTGGCCGCGCGCACGGGCTCGTCGAGCGGAAGCCCGGCTTGCGTACGGCGCAGCAGCCCTAAGGCGACGCTCTGCTCGCTCGATTCGGAAAGCGGCAGCGAGGCAAGCAGTTCGGTCTTAGAACGTTGCAGTTCTTCGCTTGAGACGACGGTGGTTTGCATGTCGCGCACGTCCTTTTCGATCAGCGCGCGCGCCTTTGAGACATTGGGCGGATCGCAGCCGTAGTCGACCCCAAAGGTGCTGCGCGTCTTGCCGATATCGAAACTCTGCGCGATGCTGTACACAAGTCCGGCTTTCTGGCGGACATCAACGGACAAGCGCGACGAATAGAAGCCGCCGCCGAGGATGGAGCCGCCGACGCGCAGCGTGTAGTAGTCAGGGTCGCTGCGCAACACGCCGATCGTCTCTTTGAGCGTCACCGAGTCTTGCACGCGTCCGGTCGCCGGCACGTTCACTGATGCCGGGCCATTGTTCGGCGCCGCCGGGTAATCGGTCTGCGGCGTCGGTCCCGTTGCGGTCCAGCCGCCGAACCACTTCTCGACCGATGCCTTCGCATCGTCGGGCGTGATGTCGCCGATGACGACGATCGCCGTAAGATCCGGACGGAAGACTTTTTGATAATACGCCTTGACGTCATCGAGGGTCAGCGCTTTAACGGTGTCGGGCGTCGGTTCGCGTTGCTGCGGGTCGGCCGGCGGATAGAGCGCCTTGGTCAGCGCGATTTCAGTCAGGTAATCCGGGCTCGTCAATTGGCCGCCGATGTAGCCGGCCGTTTGCTGCTGCACGATCGGAAATGCCGTCGCCGGCAGCGCCGGGTGCAGCTCGCCGTCCGCGAGCAGCTGCATACCGCGATCGAACTGAGAGGATAAGACGCTCAAGGAGAAGTCGGTGCCGGCACTTGCATCGGCGCCGATGTCATCGAGCGCTTTGCGATATGCGATCCGGTCCAGCGTCGTCGTACCATAATCGAACATGCCGTCAAGCACGCCGTCCACTCCTTCTTGGCCTACCGGCGTCTGAAGATCCGGATTGTTCTTCACTTGTCCGACGACGGTGACCGTCGGGCTGATGTGCTCGGTCTGCACGATGAGCTTCAGACCGTTGGGCAGCGTCGTTGCGACCGGGCTCAGCGTGGAATTCGGCACGGATGCCGTGGCGAGCAGACCCTGCGCCCACGAAGGCAGCGTCGTCTTCGTCGCTTTGGTCGGCGCGAACGACTCGACGCCGCCGAAACCCTTTGCCGTGCTCGGCTGTCCGGCGGGTTTGGGGTTGAGGATGCCGACCAGCGCAGTCGAGTTGTCGAAATACTTGCGCAGCACGCGATTGACGTCATCCACGCTCACCGCTTGCAGCTTGCGCACGATCTCATCGGGCGAAGAAAGACCGAAGACCGTCGTCGCTTCGACCCACGTCTGCGCGAGGCCGGAGATCGAATTGCGGTCGAACTCTGCCTGCGCGACGGCTTTGCGCTTGGCGGCGTCCACCAGATCGGCGGGCACGCCGCTCTTCTTATATGCGTCGATCAGGTCTTTGAGCGTTTGCGCCATCGCCTTCGTATCCGCCCCCGGCGGAAGCGCCGCGTAGGTGAAGCCCGCGGACGACTTCGGCAGCGTGGCGCCCGGGAAGAAGCCGGCCTGCAGCGCCTTACCCTCGGGACCAAGCGCGTAGATGTCGCCGCGCTGGCTTGCGAGCACGTCGCCCAAAATAGTCGACGCGGCGAAATCCGGACTGTCGATGCCGGGCAACCGGTAGCCGACGAAGGCGACCGCGAAGGGCTGGTCGCTATCGAGCGCGATCGTCTGCGCCTTGAGCGCTTGCAGCCGGACGGCGGGCCGCGCCGGAACGTTGTGACGCGCCACGTTCGCGAAGAGCGTCTTCACCATCGTCAAGGTCGCTTGCGCGTCGATGTCGCCGGTGATGACGAGCACCGCGTTATTCGGATAATACCAGGTGTCGTAGAACTGCTTGAGCATCGCGCCGGTGGTCTTGTCGAACGACGGACGCGTGCCGAGCGCGTCGTGCGCGTACGGCGTGCCGGCGAACATGTGCTCTTGTGCGGCCGCGAAGAAGCGATAGAACGGATTGGAAAGATCGCGCGCGACCTCTTGCTCGATCGCGCCGCGCTCTTGCGCCCACTCCGCTTGCGAGTCGAGCACGCCGCGCGCTTGGATGGCGAACACGTGCAGCGCGTACGGCAAATCCTTCGCAGGCACGGTATAGAAATATTGCGTGATCGTGTTCTGCGTTTCGGCGTTGTCATCCGAGCCCATCAGCGTGCCGATGTCGGCGAGCTGATCGGCGCTCAGGCCGTTCATGCCGCGGCCGAACGCCATATGCTCCTGCGCGTGCGCCATCCCGGGATATCCCGCAGGCGTTTCATCTGAGCCGACAAGGTATACCATGTCCGCATTGACGACCGGCGCGAGCGGATCGCGTACGATGATGACGCGCAGTCCATTGGCGAGCGTCGCGCGGGTCACTGAGGTCGCGGTCTCGTCGGCGCGTGCTGCAGACGGTGGCACACACAGGCTCAAGACAGCCGCGGCGATGCATGCGAGAACGAAGAGCGATCGATTCACGCGAGAAATCTCCTAGATGAGAGGGTGCGCGTCGAGCGCCCTTGTACGGGTCCTCGGAGGAGCCGAGTGGAGGAGCTCGCAGACCGGCTTGGCGGTCTGATCCTGACGGGATTGCCGGGCGCTACCGTCACGGATGAGGCGGCCCATTTCATTGCGGGGACGGCCGGAGCCGTCCTCTTTCGCCACAATATCGCCACCGTAGAACAGGTGCGGGCGCTCGTCAGCGCGCTGCAAAACGCACGCTCGCCCGCTCGCGCGCCGTTGCTCATCGCCGTCGACGAAGAGGGAGGTCCGGTGACGCGCATGGATGCGCTCGGCAGCTGGGCGCCGGCCGCCATGGCGCTCGGCGCTGCAGGCGATCCCTCCATCACGCGCGAGGTGTACGCACGCATCGGCAACGACGCGCGCGAGCTCGGCATCAGCCTCGATTTTGCGCCGGTCGCAGACGTGAACACCGACCCGTCGAACTCGGTCATCGGCTTGCGTTCGTTCGGGGCAGACGCCGATGCGGTCGCCGCACACGTGAGCGCGGCGATTGAAGGCCTGCACGACGCCGGCATCGCTGCGACGGCCAAACATTTTCCCGGGCACGGCGGTGCTCGCGAAGATACGCATGTCAGCACGGTCGCCTTGGACCAGACGCAGCGCCACATCCGCGACGTCGATCTCGCTCCATTTCGCGCCGCGATCGCGACCGGCGTCGATTGTGTGATGGCGGGTCATCTCCAAGTCCCGGCGCTCGATGAAGAATCGGTTCCTGCGACGCGCTCGCGCACGCTGCTCAAAAGCGTGCTGCGCGACGAACTTGGATTCCAAGGAGTCATATGTTCCGACGACATGCAGATGAAAGGCGTGGGCGCCGGCGTCACGCTCGAAGAAGCGGCAGTGCTCAGCGTGCGCGCGGGCATCGACGTGCTTGTCTACGCTGAAATGGATGCGGCGCGGCGCGCGCTTGCAGCGCTGCGCGCGGCGCTGGCGGACGGGCGGCTTCAGTCAGAAGACGTCGAGGCCAGTCTCACGCGAGTCGAACGCGTGCGTGCGAGGACGACGCAGCCCCGAACCAGCGTGACGCCGCGCGACGGAGCAAGTTTGGCGCGCGCTGTCGCGTCGCGCGCCGTGGCGCTCGTGCGTGCGCGCGGCGGCGTGCCGCCCTTAGGCCTGCAGCCCGGCGCGCGCGTTCTCATCATCAACTTCACCGAAGGCGGGCCATCGAAGGCAAGTGGCGCGCGCGTTGAAAGCGCGCTTGGCCGTGCGCTCGCAGCCGCCGGCTTGCACGCGACGGAGCAATTGCGCGACTTGGATCCGGCGGGCCATGAATACAAGCAGCTGCTGCTCGCGGCACAAACGGCCGACGCGTTCGTAGCGATCACCCGGCGTGCGTCGGCGCATCCGCTGCAAGCGCGCGCGGTGGCCGATCTCGCGCTGTTCGGCAAGCCGGTGGTCGCAGTGGCAGCGCTCGAGCCATACGATGCAACCGCGATCCCCGGCGAGATGGCGGTGATCGCAACGTTCGGCGACAGCGATGCGAGCTTGTACGCGGCGGCCGAAGTGTTGCTGGGAAGCGCGGCAGCACCGGGCCGTGTGCCGGTACCGCTCGCGCAGCACGCCGACGAAGCACGCGCATGATCGACGCCACCGGCCCGTCGGATGTCGGAGTGCCGCGCGCGCTCGCCCTCGTCGAAAATGCGATCGGCGGTGTATGCTCGTGCGCGGTGCTGCACGTGCGACAATCTGGCGAGCCTGTCTGCGAGGCGGCGTTCGGCTCGGTTGCGCCGGACGGAGCAGCCGCGACCGAGCAATCGGTTTTCGACCTCGCGTCGCTCACGAAGATCGCCGTTGGAACCGCGCTGCTCACGCTGCTCGATCGCCGGCGCTTTGCGTTGGACGATCCAATCGTCGCGACGCTGCCTGAGTTCGCCGGACGCGATGCGCGGCGCGCGACCGTCAGCTTTCGCCACCTGTTGACGCACACGTCGGGCCTGCCGCCGAGCGTCAACGCGCGCGCAGAACCCGGTCTCACGCAAGTGGTGAACCGCGTGTGTGCGACGCCGCTTGCCGCCGCTCCGGGCGAACGCGTCGTCTACTCGGATTGCGGCTTCATCTTAGTCGGCGAGGCGGTGTCGCGTTTGGCCGGTGTGCCGCTGCCCATCGCCCTTCAGACGTCGACATTTGATCCGCTGGCGATCGGCAGCTGCGGATACAATCCCCGCGGCCCGATACTCGAGCGCACCGTCTGCACGGAGCGCGACGCATGGCGCGGCCGATTGCTGTGCGGTGAAGTGCACGATGAGACATGCTGGTCGATGGGAGGCGTCGCCGGACACGCCGGGCTTTTCGGAACGGCCGACGATGTCGCGAAGTTGGGCGAGATGTACCGGCAAGCCGGCCAATATCTCGGCCGGCGCGTGCTCGAGCGGCCGACGGCACAAACCGCCGTGCGCGAACATGCGCATGGCGATGACGAGCGCCGCGGTCTGGCGTGGGCCATCAAGCCCGGCGATAATCGTCCGTGGGGATCCCTGCTCTCTCGCGCATCGTACGGACACACCGGCTACACGGGGACGTCGCTGTTCGTCGATCCCACGCGCGCGCTGACCATTGTGCTGCTGACCAATCGCGTGTACGTCAGCCGCGATCCCGTGCCAATCGCGGATCTGCGCGCCGCCGTCAATGAAGCCGTGATCGCGGACTTGGAGCGGTCGACTCGATTCGACCGAAGCGGCTGATGCGCATCATCGGCCTGATGTCCGGCACGTCGCTCGACGGCATCGACGCCGCCGCGATCGACGTCGAGCGCCACGGCGACGGGCTCGACATCTCGCTGTTGGGTCACGCGACCACTCCATACTCAGCCGAACTGCGCGCGGCGCTCGAGGCTGCGCTTCCCCCAAAACAGGGCAGCACGCGAGACGTATGCGCGCTCAACGCGCGCATCGCCGAGGCGTTTGCCGACGCCGTCTCGCGGCTGTGCACGCGCGCGGGCATCGATCTTGCGAGCGTCGATGCGATCGGCTCGCACGGACAGACGCTGTACCACATGACGTCCGGGCGCCCGGAGACGCGCGCGACGCTGCAGGTGGGTTCGCCGGCGATCATCGCGCAGCTGACCGGCGTGACCGCAGTCGGCGACTTTCGCGTCGCCGACGTCGCAGCGGGCGGCGAAGGCGCACCGCTCGTACCGTTCGTCGACTATCTGCTGCTGCGCAGCGACAACGAACATCGCGTCGCGCTCAACATAGGCGGCATCGCCAACGTCACGTGGCTGCCGGCGGGCTGCGGGCCAGAAGAGGTCCGCGCATTCGACACCGGCCCGGGCAACATGCTCATCGACGCGTGCATGCGCTTCGAGTCGCATGGCGTGCACCGCTACGACCGCGGTGGAGCGCTGGCGCAAAGCGGGCGCGTGTCGCAAGCGCTGGTCGACGAGCTCATGGAAGAGCCGTGGTTTCGCAGGCCCAGTCCGAAATCGACCGGCCGCGAAGAATTCGGCGAAGCATATGCGGGCGACGTGCTGCAACGCGCGGCGAATCTGGGCGTGACAGGGCCGAATCTCATCGCGAGCGTCACCGCGCTGACGGCGCACACGATCGCAGCCGCCGTACCTCGCGAGTGCGACCGCATGATCGTGTCGGGCGGAGGCGTGCACAATCGCGCGCTGATGACGATGCTGCAGGACGAGCTCGACAAGCGGTCGGTGCGCGCGGTCATCGAGCGTTCCGATGCGTTCGGCATGCCCGTCGATGCAAAAGAAGCGATGGTCTTCGCCGTGCTCGCTCACGAAACGCTGCACGGCCGCGCGAACAATCTTCCGTCTGCGACCGGAGCGCGTAGCGGAGTAATCATGGGCCTCATCGCCCCGGGCAAGAACTTTCTAGCGCTGATGCGCGCGTTGTGGGCGCAGCCGTGACGGCGTCCGGCCCGTTCGCGATCGGGATCGACGCGGGTGCGACGCACACGAACGGCGTGTTGGTGGCGGCAGACGGTGCGCAAGTCGCACGAGCCTCTGCCGGTGGCGGCAACATACTCGCGCTTTCCGAGCCTCTGGTCGAGAGCAATCTGCAGCGCGTCCTGTCGGATCTGACCGCCCACGAAAACGTTGCGGCCGTGTGCATCGGCGCCGCCGGTGCCGGGCGGCCGGAACAGGCAGATGCGCTGCGCCGGGTGCTGAGCCAGCTCATGCCTTCAGGAACAGCGGTTCGCGTCGTGCACGACGGCTGTATCGCATTGCGCGCGTTCAGCAGCGCGCGGCCCGCGATGATCGTCATCGCGGGAACGGGATCGCTCGCGTATGGCGAGCGCGCGGACGGGACGTCGCTTCGCGCAGGTGGTTATGGCGCGCTTATCGGCGATGCGGGTAGCTCCTTCGCGATCGGCGCCGCGGCTGCGCTCGCGACCGCGCAAGCGCTCGATGGTGTGATCACGAGCGGTGAGCTTTCGGCGGCGGTCGCCTCGTCGCTGGGCGCCGCGGATGCTTCCGAGCTAAGCGGGTCGCTGCTCGCAAACGGTGATGCGATCGCGCGCATCGCGGCGTTGGCGCCGCTCGTCGCTCGCGCAGATGCGCTTGGGGATATCGCGGCCCGTGCGATCGTCGACGAGCAAGGCGCTCGCTTGTCCGCACTTGCCGCGCAGGTCGCTCGTTCGCTCCGCGATGGCGGGCGCGGCGAGAGCGGTGATCCCCTCCCGATCGGCTTGTGGGGAGGTGCGTTCGACGCGGTGCCGAGGCTGGCGACGATCGTGGCGAACGTGCTGTCAGCGGATCCGACCGCCGACGTGCGCCGCGCACGGGGCGACGCCGCGCGTGCAGCGGCATTGTTGGCTCTCGAATTGGTGGCGGAGGGAGCTGTATAAGATGGATGATCGGACGCCGCTGCCGCTCACCGAGGAGGTCAATCCATCGACCGGCGATCTCGATCTGCTGGACACGCACGAGTTGCTGCATCGCATCAACGATGAGGATCGCAGGGCCGCATGGGCCGTTGAGCGAGAGCTCGACGTCATCGGCACGGCGGTCGACGCGGTCGTGCAACGGTTGCGTGAGGGTGGACGTCTGCACTATTTCGGCGCCGGTACGAGCGGGCGCATCGCTGCGGCCGACGCTGCGGAGCTGCCGCCCACCTTTTCAACGCCGGCCGATCTGGTCGTCGCGCACATCGCCGGCGGTCCCGCGGCGCTTATGCAAGCGATCGAAGGTGCAGAAGACGATGGCCCTGCCGGCGCAGCCGAGGTGTCGGCAGCGCACATCGGAGACAGTGATGTCGTCGTCGGCATTTCTGCAAGCGGGCGCACGCCCTATGTCCTCGCCGCCGTCGGTGCCGCGCATGCGGCGGGCGCGCTGACGATCGGCATCACCAACGACGTCCGCAATCCGCTCACCCGGCGCGTCGCCATTCCCATGGCGCTGCTGACCGGAGCCGAAGCCGTGACGGGCTCAACCCGTATGAAGGCAGCAGCGGCGCAGAAAATGGCCTTGACCATGCTGAGCACGGCCGTGATGGTCAAACTCGGGCACGTGCACGGCAATCTGATGGTCGACGTCGCGCCTAGCAGTGCGAAGCTGCGCCGCCGTGCGCTGCGCATGACGGCACTGCTCGCGCACGCGCAAGAACCGGATGCCTCCGCGGCGCTCGAGTCGGCCGACTACGAAGTCAAGACCGCCGTCGTCATGTTGCTTCGCGGCTGTTCGGTCGCAGACGCGCGCGCTGTCCTGGCGAGCTGCGACGGGAATCTTAGACGCGCGCTGGCATAGTCCAGCCGTCGTCATAGCGCGGCAGCAAAGCCGCGAGTTGCGGATGGATGGCGGCAGCGAATATCTCCGCCGAGTCGATGAGCCGCGGCCCCGGGCGGTTGACGTACGCATTGCCGTCCACCACCGCGACGCGACCGCCGCGCACGGCGCGCAACGAGCGCCATTGAGGCAGGTCCGCTAACGCGCGCACGGCTCGCAGCGCGGCATTCAGATCGAATCCGCATGGAGCGACGATGATGACATCCGGATCCGCCGCAGCGATCGCATCCCACTCGAGCCGCTGCGAATCGGCACCGCGATGAGCCAGAACGGGATCGCCGCCCGCCAGCTCGACAAGCCCGGGTGTCCAATGTCCGCCGCCCATCGGCGGATCGGTCCACTCAAGCACGAGCACGCGCGGCAGAGGCTCTTCTACTTGCGCCGCGCACGCGCGCAACGCCCTCTCGCGCACTTGAAGGCCTGCGACCAATCGTCGTGCAGCATCGCGCCTGTCGATGAGCTCGCCGATCGATTCGATGGTGCGATACACATCTTCGAGGCTTGAGGGCTCGAGCGCAACGAGACGCGGGTCGGTGCGCAGCCGTTTGATAGCGGTGCCGACTTGCTCGTAGGAGACCGCGCACACCGGACACAGCTCTTGGGTGATGATCAGGTCGGGCTCGAGCTGAGCCAGCAACGCCGCATCGAGCGAATAGATCGAAGAGCCCGCGTGAAGGCGCTCGCGGACGTGGCGGTCGATCGCCGCGGCATCTGCCGTCGAGGCCGGCGGCAAAGAGCTCGCGGTGAGCGCCGTCTTCGAGCGCGCTTGCGGCGGATAATCGCACTCATGGGTGACGCCCACGAGTTCGTCGCCCGCGCCCAATGCGTAGACGATCTCGGTCGCGCTGGGCAGCAGGCTCACGATGCGCATCGCGCCGTCAGCCTTGGCGTCCGAAATCAAACCCGCCTGCGCCGAGATGAAGCAAGAGCGCGGGCCTGGGCTGGCCCGCGCCTGCACGCGAGAGGTCGTCGCGTCGATTACGCCGCTTGTTGCCGTGCGTACGCGATTGTGATGAGTTGTCTGGCGTTCGCAGCCGTCAGGTTAGCCGGCACGAACACGTCGCCGTCGGCGCCGCAGTTCTTGAACGTCAGGCCGTCGCCGCCTTGCTTGACGTCGTTGCACAAGTACGTGTTGCTCGACGCAAGCGTCGAACCTTTGTAATGATCGACGACCTCAGCGACTTCGCACGTGTCGCTGTTCGCATCGCGCATCGTCTGGAACGTACGCGCGACGCTCGCATCTGAGCCGTGCCATGCGACCGCGAACATCGCCGGATCGCACGTCGCGTAGGCCTTTGAAAAACAGTTCTCGTCAGCAAGGACATCCTTGCTGTTAGCGCTGTCGACTTCGACGCTGCCGCACGCACCGCCCGGCGCAGCGGCGACGGGCGCGGCAGCGACTTGTGCGGGCGCCGATGCTGCGGCGGCCGCAAAGGGAGTTGCCAACGCCGCGCTGAGGGCGAACGCCGAAGCGATCGCCGCCAAACGACCAGCGGCAGCCGTGGAACCTGCGAACATGGACATCAGTCTCCTTTCGCCGTGAAGCATGCTGACGTGCAATATACTCGTCCGTCCGGTCAAGGTTTCAACCAAGCGGCTCTGCGACCCGGGCATCGCTGGCCCGCCACAGGAAACGGGCGAAAAGCTGGCATAAGTTAGGCAGACCTTAATGCTCCGTTTTCCTCGCACGAAGAACGGCGCCGTCGTCGCACGTTAGTGACGGTGCGGATGAGCATCCGGTGAGTTCTTTCATTTAAGAAGGGGGAGACAATGTCGAAATCCGATCGCGTTGGTGCGGCGCTTTCCCGAAAGGATTTCTTGAGCGGCGTCGGCATCGCGGCAGCAGCGGCTGCAGGCGCGGGTGCCGGGGTCGCGACCCAACTCGGCTACTCACCCGCCAGCGTGGCGGACAACGAACCGATCCTCATCGGCGACGTCGACGAGAGCAGCGGCGTATACGCGGTGAGCGGCGGCAGCCAGTCGCTCGGCAAGAAGGTCTGCGTCGAGGAATGGAACGCGCGCGGCGGCGTCCTCGGCCGCAAGATCCAGCTGATCCATGCCGACACCGCGGCCAAGCCAGACGTCGCCGTTCCCAACGCCACAAAGCTCGTCGAGCAAGACAAGGTCGACGTTCTCGTCGGCGAGGTCTCCTCGGGCGTCGGCCTTGCGCTCTCAGCGCTGGCGCAGCGTCTCGGCATCGTGTTCGTCGCCGCCGGCACGCACGACACGACGATCACCGGCAGCAACGCGCATCCGTGCTGCTTCCGCACGACCGCCGCCAACTCGATGCTTGCGAACGCGACCGCCAAAGCGCTGCTGCCCTACGGGAAGAAGTGGTTCTTCATCACGCCCGACTACGCATACGGACACTCGGCGCAAGCCGGATTCCAGGCGGTGCTCGAGGCCAACGGCGGACAGTCGCTCGGCAACGAGCTTACCGCGTTTCCAACCAACTCCGGCGACTTCACCGCGCAGCTGACCAAGGCGAAGAACAGCGGCGCGGATGTGCTCGTGCTCAGCTGGTACGGCGGCGATCTCGTCAACGGCATGAAGCAGTACGTGCAGCTCGGCCTCGACAAAGTGTTCAAGCAGGTCGGCGGCCCGCTCAACGGCGTCGAGGTCGGCCTGGGCTACGGCGCGGAGAACAACCGGGGCATCTGGGGCGCGCCGTGGGCGCCGGACTATCCGACCGATGGCTCCAAACAGCTCGGCCAAAAGCTGCGCGCAGCGGGTGCGCAGTACGTCGACTGGCGCATGTACCTGGGATGGCTTGCGTGCGAAGCGGCGATCACCGGCATTCTGCGCGCGGGCACGACCGAGGCGACGCGTCTCGTCTCCGCGATCGAAGGGCTGACGTTCAACGGGTTGCAGAAGAAGTTCTGCCACATCCGTGCCTGCGACCATCAGAATGAGCTGGACGTGCTCGTCACCGAGGCCATTCCGAAGTCGCAATGGAAATTCCCGAATCAGTTCTTCAAGATCAACCAGATCGTGCCGGCGAGTGACACGCTCGAGCCCTGCGACAAGAGCGACGCACCCGCCAAGCTCGCGCAACAGACGATTCCGACGCGGGAAGGCTACACGCCCAAGAGCAGAGCCTAACCGAAAGCAGCAGGAACGATGACATGAGGAGGCGCCGGCCGGCACACCGGCGCCTTCGAGCATAACGGAGGGCACGACGCTTAATCTAGCTGCGCTGATGCCACTCGCGACCGTCTATCTCACGATCATGCCGAATCAAATGATCGCGACGATTTTCGACGGCCTCACCCGCGGCATGCTCTACGTATTGCTGGCCCTCGGCCTCAACATCATCCTCGGCCTGATGGGCGTCATCAACTTCGCACACGGGGCGTTTTTCGCGCTGGGCGCCTACATTACGTTCACGCTGTCGCAACGCCTCGGACTGTTCCCGGCGATCATCGCCGCCGCGCTGTGCATGGCGGTGCTCGGCATGATCATGGAGAGCACCTTCATCAGGCGGCTGTACAGCAGGCCGCCCGAGCACGTGCTGATGTTCACGTTTGGCGCCTTCTTGATCATCGTGCAGATCATCCGCAAGATATGGGGCGATACGCCCCAGCCGCTCTCGCCCACCGGATTCCTCGCCGGTTCGATCAACCTCGGATTTTCGCAGTACCCGACATTCCGCTTGCTGGTCGTCGCGCTCACCGTCCTCGTGCTGATCATCGTGTACTTGATCCTCGTGCGCACGAATCTCGGCCTCACCATTCGCGCCGGTACGCGCGACAGCGAGATGGTCAGCATCCTCGGCATCAACATGCCGCTGACGTTCACAATCGTGTTCGGATTGGGATCATTACTCGGCGGCCTCGCCGGCGGCCTTGAAGCGCCGCTGTACAATATCGATCCTAACATGGGCGCGACGTACATCATCATCGCTTTCCTTGTGGTGATCGTCGGCGGCATCGGCTCGTTCTGGGGTGCGGTCGTCGGCGGCCTGATCATCGGGCTCCTGCAAGAGCTGACCGTTCAGCTGATCCCCGGCGGTTCGTCGGCAGAAGACATCGTGCCGTTCGCTTTCATGTTGTTGATACTGCTCGTGCGGCCGCGCGGCTTGTTCGGCGCAGAGGGCCTGTTCGACTGATGGCGACATCGGCGTTAAGCGCCCATCGCCGCTCGAGCTGGAACGGGCTCGTGCCGCTCGCGGCGTGGGCCATCGTGCTCGTGCTCTTGCCGTGGTTCATGCAGCACGTACTCAAGAGCAATGTGGCGCTGGCGACGAACATGCTCATCTTCGGCATCGCCGCGCTCGGGTTCAACTTGTTATATGGGCACACCGGCGAGTTGTCGTTCGGTCACGCCGCGTTCATCGGCTTGGCCGGATACTTCGCAGCCTACCAGATCCTCAATCACGGCTGGACCTGGTGGCCTGCGCTCGGCCTTGCCTTTGCGGCGACCATGCTGTTCGCGTTCATCCTGGCGCGCGTGATCGTGCCGCGCAGCACCGGCATCTATTTCTCGATGCTCATGCTGGCGGTCGGCCAGGTGCTTTTGTTCATCGGCGAGCGCTGGAACGCGGTGACGGGCGGCGACGACGGATTGCAAGGCATTCCCCGTCCGACGTACATCCTGCCCGGCAGCCCGCTCAACATGAACAACGAGCTTCACTTCTACGTGCTGGTCGCAGTCATCGCGTGGCTGGCGACGCTGTTCATGTGGCGCGTCGTGCATTCGCCGTTCGGTGCGGTCTGTCACGCGATTAGAGAGAACAAGCAACGTGCGGAATTCTTGGGCTACAACGTGACACGTTACAAGATCAACGCGTTCGTGCTCTCGGCGACGTTGCCGGCGATCGCGGGCGTGCTGCTCGGCTACTACGACGGCGCGGTCAATCCCGGCGAGATGAACTGGACCGAGTCGGGCGACATCGTCATGATGACGCTGCTTGGCGGCGCACCGACGTTCTGGGGTCCGATATTGGGTGCCGGCCTTTTCAAGTTCATGCAGCAGTACGTCTCCAACTATACGCAGTTCTGGGAAGGCTACATCGGTATCGTGTTCGTCGGCTTCGTGCTTTTCGCGCCGCAGGGCATTTGGGGGCTGGCCGAGGCCTGGTGGCGCAACATGCGGGCCGGACGTGCAAGCAAGACGGCAGGTGCTCCCGAGGCGAGTGCGGAGAACGCTTCGTGAGCGTGATCTTTCGCACCGAAGGGCTTTCGAAGTATTTCGATTCGCTGAAAGCGGTGGACGGTGTCGACTTCGCGGTCGAAGAGGGAACGATCCATGCGATCATCGGCCCAAACGGGGCGGGCAAGACGACGTTCTTCAATATGCTCACCGGGAACTTCGCGCCGACCGCCGGCAAGATCATCTTCCGCGATGAAGACATCACGGGCTTGCCGCCGCACATCATCACGCGCAAAGGCATCGGCCGCTCGTTCCAGATAAGCAATATTTTCGGTGGGCTGAGCGTCTACGAAAACGTGCGCGTTGCCGTGCAGGCGACGTACGGCGATGCGCCGGGAATCCTCGTTCGCCCGAAATGGCTTGATGAAGTCGACGAAAAGGCCCAAGAGATCATCGAGCGCGTCGGTTTGACGCAGTTCTCGCGCGTGCAGGCGGCGACGCTGTCTCATGGCGACGAGAAGCGTCTGGAGATCGGTTTGGTCATCGCGGCAAATCCGACGCTCTTGCTGTTCGATGAGCCCACCGCCGGCATGTCGCTTGACGAATCTCATCAGACGATGGATATGCTGCAGGACCTTGCGAAGCGGCACACGATCGTGCTGATCGAGCACGACATGGACCTCGTCATGTCGCTTTCCAAGCAGATCACGGTGCTGCAGAACGGCCGCAAGATCGCCGAAGGGTCACCGGCCGAGATCAGAGGCAACGCGCTCGTGCAGCAGGCGTATCTAGGAACGGCGATCTGATGTTCCTGGAAGCGCGCGAGTTGAATACGTATTACGGCAAGAGCCACGTGCTGCAGGACGTTTCCGTCGATGTGGACCGGGGCGAAGTGGTCGCGCTCATCGGACGCAACGGATCGGGGCGCAGTACGACGCTCAAGACGATCGCCGGGGTAACGCCTCCGAAGCGCGGCAGCGTCACGCTTGATGGACGTGACATCACCGGCATGAAGCCCTACACGATCGCTCGGCAGGGCGTCGCATACGTGCCCGAAGAGCGGCGCATTTTTCCGAACCTGACCGTGCTCGAAAATCTCAAGCTGGCGACCTTGGCCGGCCGCAAGGGTCGATGGGATTACAAGAAGGTCTTCGCGTTCTTCCCGCGGCTTGACGAACGCAAGACCAACGCGGGCAAGTCGCTGTCGGGCGGCGAGCAACAGATGCTCACGATTGCGCGCGCGCTGATCCAGAACCCGGACATCATCTTGCTCGACGAGCCTTTGGAAGGGCTTGCGCCGGTGGTCGCACAGGCGATCCAAAAGGCGATCATGGAGATGAAGGCCGAGGGTATGACGATGCTGCTCGTCGAGCAGAACGCTCGTGTCGCGCTCGCCGTATCCGACCGGGCGCACGTGCTTTCGGATGGCCGCATCGTCGCGTCCGGCACGAGCGCGCAGCTGCGCGACGATCAGGAGCTCGTGCAGCGCTACTTGTCCGTCTGATCAAGAAGTTTTTTGGCGTTGTTTTTCTGGCGCTTGCGCTGTCCGCGCGTGCGCCGGCTCTCGCGGCCTCCGACGTCCGGATCGCCTTCATGCCGCTGGATGACCGCCCCGCGACGGCGCAATTCCCACTGCTGACGTCTGCGATTTGCGGAGCGCAGCTGGCGACGCCGCCGGCGTCGATGCTCGGACATTTTTCGAACGCGGGCGATGGCGATGCGCTCGCCCGTTGGCTGCTCGATCTCGACACGACCGGTGTCAGCGCAGTCGTCGTGTCCGCCGACATGCTCGCATACGGCGGTTTGGTCGGCTCGCGCACCGCGGCCACCCCGCTTGCGACAGCGCGCGCCCGCGTTGCTGCGCTGGCGCGCTTCCACGAGATGCATCCCGCCGTACCGCTTTATGTCTTCGCAACGATCATGCGCCTTGCTTCCACGGAAACGCCGCGCACTGAAGCTTATCTAGAGGCACTCACCGACTACGCGCGTAATGCCGGCGCGACGCCGCGATCAGCGGCGCAGAACGACGCGTTGACGGCCTGGCGCGGCCAAATCCCTGATGATGCATTCTGGGATTACATCGGTGCGCGCGCGCGCGACCTTGACATCGATGAGACGCTCGTGCGCATGGCGGAGTCTGGCGACCTGCAGTGGCTCGCGATCACACAGGACGACGCCGGGGCGCCCGACGGCCTGCAGATCTCCGACCAGCGCGCGCTCAACGACGAAATCCGTGCGCTTCGCGTTGGCGCTCGCGTTATCGTCGCGCCC
>JAFAKE010000107.1 GCA_019235715.1 Vulcanimicrobiota bacterium | reverse complement strand
TGGGTATCATCTTCTGGCTGAGAAGCGCGCCACCCGCCGCGCGAGCGCGGATACGTTCGCGAGGGCGCCATGGTCGGTGTGCGGAAAGTCGACCGAGCACGAGCAAGGAGAGCACAAAACAAATGGACTTGGACAAGCTGATCATCTACCGCAACGGCTCGTTGGTGCCGTATGCAGAGTCGAAGGTCGGGATCCTCGCCCACGGTCTCAATTACGGGACCGGCTGCTTCGAGGGCATTCGCGGATACTGGAACGCCAAGTCCGACCAGCTCTACTTCTTCCGCTTGCTCGAACACTACGAGCGGCTCGCGAATTCCGCGAAGCTGCTGTTGATGGATCTGCCCGAATCTCCCGAACGGTTGTGCGCGCGCACGGCGGAACTGGCGCGCGCCAACGGCTTCCGGTGCGATCTCTACATCCGGCCGCTCGCGTACAAGAGCGCTGAAGAGATCGGCGTGCGGCTGCACAACGTCACGCACGATTTCACGATCACCGAGGTGCCGCATAAGGCGTACTTCGATTCGACGGCGGGCCTGCGCGCGAGCGTTTCGTCGTGGCGGCGCATCGATGACAACGTCGCGCCGGCACGCGCCAAGCTCACGGGTGTCTATGTCAACTCAGCGCTGGCCAAGACCGAGGCGGTCTCCAACGGTTTTGATGAGGCGATCATGCTCAATGCCGAGGGGCACGTCGCAGAAGGAAGCGCGCAGAACATCTTCATCGTGCGTAGTGGCGTCGCGTACACCCCGCCGGTGAGCGACGGTATCCTCGAAGGTATTACCCGGCGCACCATCATCGAGCTTTGTCAGCGCGAGCTGAACATCGAGGTCATCGAGCGCAGCATCGACCGCAGCGAGCTCTACATCGCGGACGAAGTCTTCCTCGTTGGTACGGCGGTTGAAGTAGCACCGGTGATTGAAGTCGATCACCGGCCTATTGCGAATGGCAAAGTCGGACCGAAGGCTACTGCTTTGCGCGAGATCTATCGCAAGGCAACTTTGGGCGACTTAGTTGGTTATCGCCACTGGTTGACGCCTACGTATGATTCAACTGCGGCTGCGAAAATCCAACAGGCGGAAAGAGCCGCAGCTACATAGCACTTGCCCCGTTCGACTGTGACGACGCCCTTGCGGGAGCTTGCTTGAGCAGCCTATAATCGGAACTGTGACCAGCGTCACACGTGGCGCTGTAACAAACGAATACTAGGGCGAGTCGCGGTCACTCTCGCTGTGTTTGGCAGAACATATCAAGAGATGAGGCTCGTGTAGTATCGTAAGCGTACCTGGGGGGCCGATTCCATATTTCGCCTTAGTTAGTCCATAAAAAGCGACCGCACCGTCTGGCAGTGACGGTGCGATCTGAGGCGTTTGGTTCCATCCCCTAAGTGCGATCGACAGCTGGAGGCTCGTCATGCATTTCGGTTCTGAAATTCACGCCTTTTCGTTGCATGCTGGCATTTTGGTAAACCAGCTCGTGCAGTGGCTACATCAGCTCGAGTCGCTGGTGAATCCGCAAGAGTCGCTGGTCAATCCCCAACAGCTCTTGCACACTGCTGAATCTCTCGTCAACCCGCATTAGCTTCACGCAATCTCTCGACATAGCAGATCGACGAGGGACGGATCATATTGACTGCCGGCGCGAGCCTGGAGAGTCCTTAGCGCCTCCTGTTTAGGAATTGGGCTTTCGCCGGAGTGCCCTGTTAACAGGCGAACGTAATCGCGTGTCAGTGCGATGATGCGCGCAATTGTCGGGATGTTCAGGCCGCGCATGCTGTGCGGGTATCCGCTCCCATCAAAAGCCTCGCACTGGTGCTGGACAGCGTACACCACATCTTCCGGAATCAACTTCGACGCTTTTCGCAAGACATCCGCACCTAACATCGGGTAGCGCAAGGACTCCTGTTGTTGGGCCGGCGTTAGGTTCTTGCCGTCGCGTACGTCAGATGACAGCTTGCATTTTCCGATCTCGTGAAACTCGGCTGCCCAGCCAAGTTTTTCTAATTCGGCCTTGGGCATGCCGATCTTACGACCAAGCTGTAGCGACAAGTATCTTACGTCAGCGGCGAATTCTACGTCCTGCGGACTCAGGAAACCCATGAGCTCGCGCATCATGTCATGGAACTGATTTCGGATGAAATCTCGCTCATCGCGGGTTGCGACTGCTTCAATGATGCGTTCGAACATCCGCGTGGACGCGACTACGTAATAGAAGACGACGGCACCCAAAATGCCTCCGAAAGCGTACATGCCGGCCAGGAGATAGGCCCAAAGGGATGCGACAAATCCAGCGCGCCAATAGCGAACAAAAGACGCAGGCTTCCCTAAGATTGCATAGACGCCGATGACCAGAGCATTGTTGACCGTTTGCCAAATCATGCCCACAGCCACGATTCCCGCGAACGTGATCAGCGCGCCGAAAGCCGGCACGAACTGTGCAAAATGTTGGGTTAATGCGTAAGCCTTCAACATCGCATAAATGGCAATCGTCGTCATCCCGATTTGCCCGGCAAGACCGCTGACAAACGAACCTAGCGGCTTGCCGGTCTTGTAGAGCCGAACATGGACGGCAGACCACGCAAGTACACCAAGGGGCAGTGCCCATGCGCCAACGCCTGCGACGGCTGCAGCCAGAATCGCAGCAACGGGCGCATGTGTGCCCTGGAATCCCTCCTGCGGGCGTTCGCTCAGCACGAGGAAAACAGCGACTATGCCTACTGTTACTAACGAGCCGACCGAAAAATCGAAGTGGAGCGGCACATAAACCATCAAACCAACGCTGACAAAAAAGAGTGCCGCATTGTACGCGTGACGGGCTGCCTGGCGCCACGCTTCGGTACCCGCGCGCGCGAGATCCGAGCTCGCGATCCGATCGAGTTGCGCCTGCCCTGCCATGGCCATGACGCTCACCCTAACCCTTTCGTCAGACACGCGGCCCTGTGAGATACGAAGGCTCACACGAAGCATATGGGTCGCGGTCCCTGTGTATAGTATATCGAACATGTGACCCACATCCCCTCATTTTTGTGACGCTGCTAACACGGTATGACGCGTGTCACGCACACGTGTTCGAAGAAAAAATGTGGATAGTTAACTGTGCAGACTGTGGAGATCAGGTGGCATCGAGGTCGCGCGGGATTTGCCGTTGCTTGGGCAAATCGAATATCCTGGTACTTAAAGTACCAGGCTAGTCATTTGATCTGACCTTAGCGCGCTCTTAGGGCGTTTGAATCGTGTCGGGTTGCAGCGTTGACTCTTCTGGCGAAGGCGTCGCTTCTTCGGGCGTGGTCGGGCTGGCCACAGGCACGATCGGCTGCGCCATCGCGGCCTGCACGAAAGCGTCGTACGTGGCCTTGGAAGCGCGGCGGATAAAGCGTGCGCCGTCATCTAAGTCATCAAGGTGCGTCGTCAGCACGCATATGATGTACGGCGATCCCTCCAAGCCGACGATGCCGACGTCATTCAGCGTGTCATGCAGCGTGCCCGTCTTATGAGCGATCATCAAGCCCTTCGGGAGCGGTTCAGGCAGCAGTTGATTGTGCCGCTGCTCGAGCAAGATCGACAACATCAAGTTGCTGGCCGCCTCATTGATGAGCCGGCGTTGCCCGATCATCGACAGCAAGCGCATCATATCGTTCGTGCTGGTGCGCTCGGTCCGAATGCTGGTATCCCAGCTGCGAATGCTGTCGCCTAGGCGCGTTTGCGTCAGGCCAAGGCCAGCCATCGTCTCGTTGATGTTCTGGCGACCGACTAGACGGATGAGCATATTGGTCGCGGTGTTGTCGCTATTCGCGATCATGATGCGCACGAGGTTCAGCACCGAATAGCGCATGCCGGCGTCCATGTCGCACAGCGCGCCGTAACCGCAATCGCGATCCTGAGGCAGCAGCGTCACTTCGCGCTCGAGTCCGAAACGCCCGAGCCATACCTGACGCATGACTTCGACCATCACGGCCACTTTGATCACTGAGGCGGCTGGCAAGTTCACATCGCCGTTGACGTCGATCGGCGTTTCGCCATTCACATCAGAGACGGTGATCGCGACAAGTCCAGGCGTGCGGTTGGCGAGCCGGCGCAGCTGCGGCTCAAGGGCAAGCAGCCGCATCTGCAGCGGTGAACGCAGCGTTGGCTGCGTGTCGAGGACAAGACCCTTGGACGCAGTGTTGCCGGCCGCGATAAAGACCGCGGCGGCGAAAAGAGCGAGAAAAGCGAGGCGCATTACGATGACGCTTCCTATCAGGAAGTAGGATGTCGCCCGGTGCCACATTCTCACGCCGCTGACGGGCGCCTCCCGCGGGGCAAGAATCGGGGTCTGCGTCACGAACCGAAACGCGATGCCCGACATTGATATTATCGGCGTGCCCATCGATTATGGAGCAGGCCGACATGGCGTGCGCCTCGGGCCCGACGCCGTGCGCGAAGCCGGACTCGTCGAAAACCTGAAAAAGATGGGCCTATCGGTGCACGATCGCGGCAACGTCGCGGTTCCTGAGTCCGAAGAGAGCACGCGCGCAGGCCACAAGCCGAGATTTGTGACGGCGGTCCGCTCGGCAAACGAACATGCAGCCGATGAGGTCGAGCGCTCCGCCCGCGCCGGCCACTTCCCGCTCGTGATCGGCGGTGACCATTCAATGGCCATCGGCGTTCTTGCCGGGATGGCCCGGGCGCGCGGCCCGCAAGGTCTCATTTGGATCGATGCCCACGCCGACCTCAACACGCCCTCAACCAGCCCTACAGGCAATATCCACGGCATGTCAGTGGCTGTCGCGTTGGGCGAAGCGCAGTCGTTTTTCCCACCTGATCGGTTTCCGGCGCCCTCCATAGACGCCAAGCGCTGTGTCTTCATCGGACTCCGCGACCTCGATCCGGCCGAACGCAAGGCGCTGCACGATCGCGGCTTCACCTGCTTCACGATGAGCGACATCGATCGGCTTGGCATGGGCAAGGTCATCGAAGAGGCGTTGGCCGTCGCGTGCCGCGGCCAGCAGAGCGTGCACGTCAGCCTTGACATCGACTCGCTGGATCCGAGCCTCGCGCCGGGAACGGGCACTCCTGTACCGGGCGGCCTGACCTACCGCGAGGCTCACCTCGCGATGGAGATGATCGCCGAAAGCGGCTGCGCCGACTCGCTTGAGGTGGCGGAAGTCAATCCCGTACTCGACGAGCACAACCGCACCGCCACCATCGCCGTCGAGCTTATCTGCTCGGCGCTCGGCAAGACCATCCTATAAGAGGAGGACGAAAGCGACGCACGACGTGCTCGTCATCTCCATCGTGGTGAGCGCGCTCGCGTTCAACGTCGTCGCGGGTTTCAACGACGGCGGCAACCTCCTCGCCTCGGCAGCTTCGAGCCGTACGATCCCGGTTCCAATCGCCTTTGCGCTCATTGTCGGCGGCTCGTTCGCGGGCCCGCTCGTCTTCGGCACCGCCGTCGCGGCGACGCTGGGCGCCGGTATCGCCGACTATTCGCGCGCCGGCATGCCGCTGCTCTTGGCAGCCGTCGGAGCTGCACTCGTAGCCGTGTTGGTTTCCTACGCGATGCGGGTCCCGACCAGCATGTCGCTCGCCTTGGTGAGCGCGATGGTAGGCTCGCTGCTCGTCGCGGGACCAGCGCATGCGATCATGTGGAAAGGCGTCGGCAAAGTCGTCTTCAGCACGTTGGCATCGTGCGCTATTGGATTCTTTATCGGCGCTTTGGCATTTAGCGTATTGATATTCGTACTTCGGCCAGCCTCACGCATCGTTGGAGATCGGATCATGTACCTGCAATTTGCCACCGTCGTTTTGCAGGCGCTCGGCTATGGAGCGAACGATGCAGAAAAGATGATGGGCATGATCGCCGCTGCCGGCACCGCAAACGTCACCGGACATGGCTTTCACGTTCCGCTTTGGGCGATCGTGGCCTCGGTCGCAGCGTTCGCCGTCGGGCTTGCGTTCGGAGGCATTCGAGTTGCGAAAACCGTTGGCGGCAAACTGTTCACCATTAGGCCGGTGCACGCATTGGCGTTTCAAACCGCAGCAGGATCCACGGTAATGGCGGCATCGCTCGTCGGTGCGCCGTTGAGTACGACTGAGACGACGGCCAGCGCCGTGATCGGCGTCGGCGCTGTTGCGCGTCGGCGCAGGCTGCACTGGCACGTCGCGGCCCAAATCGTGACCGCTTGGCTGATCACGATGCCGGCTGCGTTTGCGGTCGGCGCGCTGGCGGGCGGCATCGTGCGTTTGATCCGCTAATTCTGGGAGGATCCATTCCGATGATGTGGCTTTCCGACATGTTCACGGCGCGCAAACAGGAATTGTTTCTCGATCTCATGCGCCGGCAGGCCGAGTTGTTGGTACGCACCTCGGAGGCGCTGCAAGCGTTCTTGCGCGCACCTTCTCCAAGCGGCGCAGAAGCGTTCGCCGGCATGCAGGCTGCGAGCAAAGAGTTGGTAGGAGAAACCATCGAGGCCTTGCGCGACACGTTTGTGACGCCATTCGATCGCCAGGATATCTATAATTTGTCGCAGGGCCTCGACGACATGCTCGCCTACTTGGCGAGCGCCGCGGGCGAGGTCGAATCGTTCAACGTCGACGTCACACCGCCGATGATGGAGATGGCGCGATTGCTCGACGTCGCAGCGCACGACATTCGCAGTGCCGTCGAGAATATGGATACGGACCCGCAAGTGGCGGCTGACTGCTCGGCGAAGGCGCGCGACTGCGAGAAATCCGTCGAAGACCTATACCGCCGGACGTTGGCTCAGCTTTTCGACACCTCAGACGTCTCACGCATATTCAAGCTCCGCGAGATCTACCGCCACCTAAGCAATGGCGCCGACCGTGCGGACGCGATCGGCAAGCTCATCGGCAAGATCGTCGTGAAGGCCGCGTAGCGTAACGAGAAACTCTATGCGAGGGCGAGCCGGTCTAGGTTCCCCGTAAGCGTTTCGCCCGGCTTAAGGTCGATGATCTGCAGGCCCTCGATGTCTTTGGTCAACTCACGCAGCTTCGCGGGCGTGCCGGTCAGCACCGGAAACGTGCCGTAGTGCATGGGGATGACGATATCCGTTTCTAACAACCTAATGGCGTAGGCGCCCTGTACCGGATCCATCGTGTAGAGATCGCCGATCGGCAGTAGCGCAAGGTCAGGATTGTACAGTTCACCGATGATCTTCATGTCACTGTGCACGCACGTATCGCCGGCATGATAGACCTTCACGCCGTTCTCGAATTCGACGACGTAACCGCACGCTTCGCCACCGTAGATGACCTGATCGCCGTCTTGGATGCCGCAGCTGTGTTCGGCGTGCACCATCGTCACTTTCATGCCGTCGTGCTCGACCGTGCCGCCCTTGTTCATCCCGATCAGCTTCGACACGCCCTTCTTGCCGAGCCACAACACGGTCTCGAAAATCGCGATGCAGGTCGCGTCGTGGCGCTTGGCGAGACTCACGGCGTCGGAGATGTGGTCGCCGTGTCCGTGCGTGATCAGAAGCGTGTCGACTTTCGCCGGCTTTTTCAAACGCGGCGGACACGCGGGGTTCTGCTCGAGCCAGGGGTCGACGAGGACATGCTTGCCTGACGGCGTCTTGAAGCTGAACGCGGCGTGTCCGCAAAACGTGATTTCAAGCGCTCCCAAGTTCATGATCTCATGACCCTCCATGGCGAAGTGGGCGGCTCCCCTTCGCCTATGCCAGGCGCAACGACTGCCTGCAGAGTACCCGAGCCCATGACGATTTCGGCACAGGCCAAAGCGCTCGCCGATCGCATCCGCAGCGCTTCGCGCGCGGCGGCGCTTTCGGGGGCGGGTATGTCGGTCGAGAGCGGTCTGCCGACCTTCCGCAGCGGTTCGCGGGCGCTGTGGCGCAATCATGACCCGATGACGCTGGCGACGCCCGATGCCTTCGCCCGTGATCCCGTCCTGGTGTGGGAATGGTATCGTGAGCGGTTACGCGCGCACGGTTCGGCGCAGCCGAACCCCGGGCACCTCGCGCTGGCGGAGCTCGAGCGCCGTATCGCTACGTTCACGTTGATCACGCAGAACGTCGACGGTTTGCATCTGCGCGCAGGTTCGCGCGATGTCATCGAGCTGCATGGAGACGTGCGCACGTCGCGCTGCATCCGTTGTGGCGAGCGCGTCGAAACGCCGCTTGCGGGCGAAGTTCCACCGCGCTGCGCGTGCGGCGGCTTACTGCGCCCGAATGTCGTCTGGTTCGGCGAAGCGCTGCCTGCGGGCGCCTACGAGCGCGCGTATGAGGCTGTCGCACAATCGCACGTGTTCATTGTGGCGGGAACGTCCGCGATTGTGTTCCCGGCCGCTGGGCTTGTCGAAGTCGCGCGCGCAGCGGGTGCCTTTGTGGTTGAGGTCAATCCGGATGAAACGCCGGCGACATCGCGCTGCGATGTTTCAGTGCGCGCGCCCTCAGGCGAGTTCTTGCCGCTCGTCGTCCAGCATCTCTAGCGCAGCCGTCGCCTCTTCACGCACCCATTCGTCGCGTTCGCGCGCAAGCAACGAATGCAGCGAGGCTTGGGCGCGCTGCGAGAGCGCGCCCCTACATTGGTTATGTAATTGCCCAAGCGCCCAGGCGGCGTGACCGCGCACGAGCGCCTTGCGGTCGCTCAACGCCGCGATCAGCGGCTCAACCGCGCGCGAATCTCGCGAGTTGCCCAGGGCCACTGCCGCGTTGCGCTGCAGCGCGGCCTTTCCGCGCCACGCCATCGCCGTCGGCCCGAACCAGGCGCGGAACTGCGACGTCGTCATACCTAGGACCGCCACGAGATCCATCGACGTGCCGATCTGCGGAAGCGGTTCGAATTCAGCCCGCGCCCGGCTCTTCGCCGCAAGTTCTTTGCGCTCGTTGACCGGGCAAACGGTCTGGCAGTCGTCGCATCCCCACAGACGGTTACCGATAGCCGCGCGCAACTCGCGCGGGACCGGTCTGCGCGATTGCGTGAGGTCGGAGATGCAGCGGCGCGCGTCGACGCTGCCGTTCGCGCCGATCGCACCGGTTGGACAGCGCGCGATGCATTCAACGCACTGGCCGCACGACTTCACCAGCGGCTCGTCGGTCGGCAGCTCGAGCGTCGTGATCAGTTCGCCCAAGAACACCCACGAGCCGAAGTCGCGCGTCAGCAGATTCGCATTCTTGCCGAACCAGCCGATGCCGGCCCGCACCGCGGCCGCACGATCGACCATCGGTCCGGTGTCCACGCACGCGATGCAGCGTTCGCCTTCAAACTCACGCTCGATGAATGCCGCCAACTCACGCAGACGCGCACCGATGACGTGGTGGTAATCCTTGCCCCAGGCGTAACTCGAGATCGCGCCGCGTAGACCCGGTGCATATGGATCGTGCGGCACGGCATCGGTCAGATACGAGGTCGCCGTGCAGATGATGGACTTTGCGCCCGGCAGCACCTGTGCAGGCCTACAGGTACGCTCGACGATCTGATCCGGATAGTGCCAGTCAGCCAGCAGACCGCTTGCGACGCGTTCCTTGAAGATGCGCTCGTCGGAAAGAAAGGGCTGTGCGCCCGCGACGCCGACTAGATCGAAGCCGATCTCCTTGGCGTGCGCGACGATCCGCTCTTTGCGCGACGCCGTCGCGGAGATCACGTCGTGGTCGCGTTTTGCGGCGGAAAGTCGATCGTGCAGGTGCCGTCTACCGGCAGGCCATTGAGCGTGGCCGGCTTGTAGCTCGCTTTGCGCGCGGCGTCAACCGCTGCAGCGTCAAGCGTCGGATCGCCGGACGACGAGACGATGCGCACGCTCAAGACCTCGCCCTCGGGGCTCACTTCCACTTCAAGTCTCACGTGACGGCCTGAGGCGCTCGCACCGTTGACGCCCGACATCGCGATCAAACGCGGCGGATTATCGTCGCCCCACACTACGGTACCGGACACCCGATTCTTATCCGCGCCGGTGTCTGCTTGCGCACTCTGTCCGCCGGCCGGCTTGCGCGTCGGCATCTGATCGGTCGCAGCCGAGGTGTCGGGTCCTTCGGTCGGACTCGGATCGACGTCCGGGTGCACGGCGAGCATTGCGGTGCGGCGCGCCGGCGGCTTGATCGCGTGGCGCAGTGCGCGCAGGCCGAACTCTAGATACTTGAGCGGCGCCAGATTGGCGATCGTGCGGCGAAAGATCTTTGGCGGTGGCGTCGGCGTGGGCGTCGGTTTGACGATCGCGAGCTTGGCGCGCGAGAGCGTGACGACTGAGACGGCTTGGTCCGGCGTATCCGGCACGCGGAACATGGGCGACATCGCGGTTGCGGTCGGGCCGAGAAACGCGTGGATCGCAAGCGAAAGGATGACGAACCCAAGCAAAATGGCGAGCGTGCGCTTACGATACCGCGGCAAGCTGCCTGGATCAGAAGGGATGAAATCCGTTTCGGGTTCGACCATCGGAGTCACCCACGGGGCCCTGAGACGTATACCGTTCGCGAGGGTTCAGGTGGGCGCCTTTGGAGAACGCTCAAACTGCATGTCGAGCAGCTCCTGATACTTCTTGGGCATGCCCGGTTCGTACGTCAAGAACGAGGGGATCGGATAGCGGATACCGCCCTTTTGGGTGCCCTCGAGACCCTCGATGAGTTCGTCGATCTTGTGCCACGGCAGGCTGAACGCCATCTCGTCGTCTTGCGCGCCGGCGAAGATGCGGTCGCCGTTGCACGGAAGGATGACTTGGTAATCGTCGGTGCGCAAAGGCACTACGAGATGGTCCGAACAGTCCATGCGCGCGGCGAACGACGATGCGATGCGGCCGCCGCCCTTCCATAGCGCGGCAGCGACGAGGCGCATCACTTGTGCCGCATTGCCATAGATGATAAGCACATGCGGCTCGAATTCGGCGCGAGCGAGCGGCCCGAAGACGATCGCATCGACTTCCCCGGGCGCGAACTTCGCGACCGACGCCTCGCTGCGCGCGCCGCTCGCCTCATCTTTCGTGTACATGCCGGCGCACAAGTTGCCTTCCTCGTAGTAGGCGTTGGGCGCTGCGAAACCGGCGACCAGCGCGCCAAGCGGACACTTCATATCCTCTGCACGCAGCACCGTCGTCCAGCCGTACTTGCGCGCGATGCCCCAACCTTGGCACACGGTGACGTGCTTACCCATGTCTTGCAGCGGCCGGCGCGCTTTGGGCGGCGGCGCCTCGCCATTGCGCAACAAGCGCACGGCGACCGGGAACGTCGTCGGGCGGATGAATTCGTCGAGTTTTTCTGCCGCTGTCTTGTTGTCCATCGATCTCCTGCCTAGTATTCTGCCGCGTCGCTCGAACCGACGTCGAAGAACGAAAAGTCTTGCATGTCCTTTGGGTACTCGAAGTCCGAGAGCGCATACATCAGCCCGTCGTAGCCGCGTGCGGGCGTCGATTGCAGCGCGCCGCCGACGCGCAGCGTCGCCTGCGTGGATTCGGAAGTCATGAGCCAATAGCCGCTCGCCATCGTGTAGTGGACGGTCCACGGAACTTTCGAGGCTGCGCCGCCCGGGAAGATACCTGCACTGACGATCTCCCATGGCACGAACGTCTGTGTGTCGACGAACATCTCGCGCAGCCGGTACACGTTTGGTTGCTGCCGCGGCGTCAGTCTTAGATGATACGCCCAGCGCACGCGGTAGCGTTCGATGCCAACGAGCGCGACGTCATAGTCCTGCGCGACTGCTTCAACTCGTCCAAGCGAACGGATGTCGCTCGGCTCCGGTTCCGGCGTCGGCGGCAGCGCGAGCACTTCGCCGATCGGGCGCAAACCGAAGGAATAGATCGGCGAGATCTGCGGCACGCCGAACGGTTCTTGCTGGTAGCCCTTCGTGTGCGGCGTGATCTTGAAGCCGAGGATGTCAAAGCGCGTGCCGTACGGGTTGTCCGGTTTGCTCGTCGTCTCGATCGGCGTTTTGTGAGTGAGCACGATATCGTCTTGCGTGCGCACGATCGAATGAAACGATTCGAGGAACGGCTTGCCGGCGGTGTTCGAGCGCACGTGCACCGTGTAGGCGATGAACGACGGATAGCGCACCGTGCGCAGCACTTCGCGCGCCTTGTCGAAGATGAGCTGGCCGTTCATCGTTGCGGCCTCACCGGTGGGCGCCGCGTCCGGGGTGTTGGCGAAATCGCCATACGCATCAAGCGCGGTCTGCGCTTCGGTCGTGAAGCGGCCGACGTGCTCGGTCAGCTGGGGCGGGCAGCCCGGCGCTTGCGACGTGCGCGCGATCAACACGACGTCATACGTCGTGGAGGGCGAGAGACCGGGCGTGTGTATCGCGGCAAGCACTGCCGGATGCCCGTACAATGATGTGAATTGGATGCCGCGCAGGTCTTGCGTTTTAGTCGAGAGGCTTGAAGGGCCAAGATCGATCGGTTTGCCGGATTCCGGCAGCAAACTCACGCGCTCAACTGATGAAAAATCTGCAGCATCTGTTGCGACGACGATGTGCGGCGCTTTGTATGACACATCGTCCGCTTCGTCTTCGGGCGTGACGACGCGATAGAGCGGCTGTGGCACCACGAAGGAAGGATTGCAGTCTGCAGCGGCGGGCAGCGGCTCATTTGCGAGCGCAACGGCGGCGAGGACGGCGCTCGCGCTCGTCGCCGCTATGATGTCTCGTCGTCGGATAGTTCGGCCTTCCTTAGACCCCGTCGTCGCGGCGCGTCATGCGTAGATGCCGCGCGTTTGGTAACAGTCCACGACGCGCCGGATCGCCAGCATGTACGCGGCCTGGCGCAGCGGCGCTTTATAGCGCTCGGCCATGTTCCAGACCTCGTCAAAGTTCTCACGCATGACGTCTTTAAGCCGGTCGTTGACTTCGCTTTCGCGCCAGTAGTAGCCCATCCGGTCCTGAACCCACTCGAAGTACGAAACGGTGACGCCGCCCGCGTTCGCGAGAATATCCGGGATGATGGTGACCCCGGCATCGGAGAGCATTTGGTGCGCCTCTGGCGTGGTCGGGCCGTTGGCGCCTTCAGCGATGAGGAACGCTTTAATGCGCTTTGCATTCTTCGCCGTGATCTGGTTCTCGATCGCTGCCGGCACCAGGATGTCGCAATCCAGTTCCAGCAGCGCGGTGTTGCTGATCGCGGTCGCGCCCGGCAGACCTTCGAGGCTGCGCTTTTGGTTCTTCGCATTCGCGATATACTCGATCGCGGCGACCGGATCGAGACCGTCTTTATTGTGCATGCCGGTGAACTGATCGCTGATGCCGACGATCTTCGCGCCGCGCTCGTGCAGCAGCCGCGCCGTGATCGAACCGACGTTGCCGAAGCCTTGCACGACGACGCGCTGACCGCGCAGCGCTTTGCCCATCTTCTCCAGCGCCGATTCGATGCAGATCATGACACCGCGGCCGGTCGCCTCGACGCGGCCCTTCGAGCCGCCGACGCAGATCGGTTTGCCGGTGACGACGGCGGGCGTATGGGAACGCAGATGCATCGAGACCGTGTCCATCACCCATGCCATCGTCTGCGGCGTCGTGCCGACATCCGGGGCGGGCACGTCTTTGTCGGGACCGATGACTTCGATGATCTCCGCCGTGTAGCGCCGTGTGAGACGTTCGAGTTCTCCGGCCGACAGTTTCGATGGATCGCACGTGACGCCGCCCTTGCCTCCGCCGAACGGAAGATCGACGACCGCGCATTTCCACGTCATCCAAAACGCAAGCGCGGTCACTTCATCGAGCGTGACCCCTGGATGGTAGCGGATGCCGCCCTTGGCCGGTCCGCGCGCGAAGTTGTACTGCACGCGGTATCCGGTGAAGACCTCGAACTCGCCATTGTCGCGCTGGAAGGGGATTGAGATGATCACCTGGCGCGACGGGTGCGTGAGGATGCGGCGAATCGTCTTGGGAAGCTCGAGGCGGTCGGCCGCTTCATTGAAGTATGCGATCGCTTCGCCGAAGACGCCCGGCTCGTGCGCGTAGCGCTCTTTGGTCTGCAGGGCGCCATCGGGTTGGCTGTTCTCGACTTTGGTAGCCATCGTTTCGTCCCTATACCTTATCACCTAGACGTTGAACTTGAAGTTGACGACGTCGCCCTCTTGCATCACATAGTCGCGGCCTTCGGAGCGCAGCAGGCCTGCATCGCGGACGGCGACCAGGCTGCGCAGACGGGCGAGGTCGTCATAGCTCGCGATCTCCGCGCGGATGAAGCCGCGCTCGATGTCGCTATGGATCTGGCCGGCGGCTTGCGGCGCTTTCGTGCCGCGCTGGATCGTCCATGCGCGCGTCTCTTTTTCGCCGGCGGTCAGAAATGTCATGAGGTTGAGGAGGCGGTAGCTGCCGAGGATGAGCTGGTCCAGGCCGCTTTGCTCCACTCCTAATTCCTTGGCGTACGCCGCGGCCTCGTCCGCCGGCAGCGCCGCGAGCTCGGCCTCAAGTTTCGCGCAGACGACGATGCACTCAGCCTGTTCCATAGCCGCTCGCTCGCGCACGGCGGCGACTTGAGGCGACGGAGTGGTCAGACCAGCTTCGTCGACGTTCGCGACGTAGAGCAGCGGTTTTGCGGTGAGCAAAGACAGTTCCTTTGAGAGGGACAGCGTCAACTCATCGCGCGCGATCAAACGCGCGGGCTTGCCGGCGTCGAGTCCTGCGCGCAGCTGCTCGAGCGCGTCGACTTCTTTTTGCAACTTCGGTTCGGCCTTGGCGCGCACGCGCGATTTCTCAAGCCGCTTGTCGACCGTGCTCAAGTCCGCGAGCGCGAGTTCGACGCTGATGATGTCGATGTCGCGCAGCGCGTCGGGCTGCTCCTCGACGTGGACGACGTTCTTGTCTTCGAAACAGCGCACGACCATCGCGATCGCGTCGACTTCGCGGATGTGCGAAAGGAACGCATTGCCCAGCCCTTCGCCTTTGGATGCGCCGCGCACGAGACCCGCGATGTCCACGAACGTCGTCGTCGACGGCACGACCTGTTTGCTCGCGAAGATGCCGGCGAGAACCGCCAGACGCGGATCGGGCACGGGCACGATGCCGACGTTTGGATCGATCGTGGTGAACGGATAGTTCGCCGCTTGCACGGCGCTGCGCGTGATCGCGTTGAAGAGCGTCGACTTGCCGACGTTGGGAAGGCCGACAATGCCGCACGCGAGCGACATCAGCTCTTCGGTGCCGAGCCGTCAGCCGGCGTGGCCTGGTCCCCGCTCGGCAACCATCCTTTTGACTGCAACGCCGCGGCTATGCGTTCGCGCACCGTTCCCTCGTCAGTGTCGATGTGGGCTTCGGGTGCGCGAATGGAGATGCGGAACGATGCGCTTTCTTGGCTGAACTCGTCGAGCGTCACCGTGACGCCTTGTTCGTCGACTTTTGCGACGCGCGCGGCGTCTTTCGCGATCGCGGTGATCTCGCGCTTCATCGATTCCACGGAGCCGCGCCATGGAACATCCACATTGACTTCGAGGCGTTTCACGCCGCGGCTAAGATTCGTGGCCACGTAAATGTTGCCATTGGGGATGAAGACCGTGCGCCCGTGGCGGTCGATGAGACGCGTCGTGCGCAGCCCGATCGCTTCGACGATGCCGGATACTTGGCTGTTGATGCCGGTCGTCAGCTCGACGCGGTCGCCGACCTCGAGCTGGTTCTCTGCGAAGATCGAGTAGCCGGCGAGCAGGTCGCGCACGACCCATTGCGCGCCGAACGCAAGCACCGCCGTGATCGCGCCCGCCGACCACACGGCCGGACCGATGTCCACATTCCAGATGTGCAACAAGACAAGGCCGACTGCGACAAAGAAAACGACACTGACGATAGACTTGATCGGCGACAGATATGTCTTGACGCGCGGGTGGCGCAAGAGCAAGCGCTGGGCGAAGAAACGATCGATCAACGCAAAGCAAAGACGCCATGCGATGAATCCGACGACGAGCGCGATCAGCGTCTCGTAACCTTGAGCGATAAGCTTGTGATCGGCCGAAAACGCGTTTGTCAACGCGGGCGCGTTCGGCGTCGGCGTCGCTTGCACGGCCCGGCGGCTTCCAGAGCGCGCCGATGCGGTCCTGCGCCGCGCGCGAGTGTGCGCTCGCACGATAGGAACCATGTGCTTTGTGCAGAAGGCCGCGTGCGATTTCCAATGCGCCAGATGAAGGTGGACAAGCTCGGCATCGATCTGCTCACGCACGATCCCGTAGTCATCCTCAAAGATCTCGAGGGCAGACGATACCTCCCGATCCTCATCGGGGCCTTCGAAGCAACCGCGATTCAACTCGCGCTCGAAGGCCAAGCGGTGCCGCGCCCGCTCTCACACGATCTCATGAAGTCGATGCTAGACAGCCTCAACGCGAAGCTGACCAAGATCGTGATCCACGATATCCGCGACAGCACGTTTTTCGCCAAGCTCGTGCTCGAGTGCAACGGCGAGGATCAAGAGATCGACGCGCGGCCGAGCGACTGCATCGCGCTGGCGCTGCGCGCCAATGCGCCGATCTACGTGAGCGATAAGATCGTGCTCGAGGAGTCGGTGTACGACAAGAAGGCTGAGGAAGAAGAGATGCAGCGCTTCAAGAAATACATCGAAAGCCTCAAACCCAGCGATTTCAAGACCGAATCCTAATCCCCGAACTCACAAGGTAAGGGCGCCCTCTTGAGGGCGCCCATTGAAAGGTTTATACGGTGAAACAGACCGCGGAGATCGGCGTTTTCGGCGGGTCGGGTTTTTATTCGCTCATCGAAGGCATGCAAGAGCTCAAAGTCGAGACGCCCTACGGCGCGCCGTCTGACGTGCTTGCGGTCGGCGAGATGGGCGGCCATCGCGTCGCGTTCTTGCCGCGTCACGGCAAGACGCATTCGCTGCCGCCGCACATGATCAACTACCGCGCCAACGTCTTCGCGATGAAGGAATTGGGCGTCACGCGCATCATCGCGCCGACCGCCGCCGGCTCGCTGCAGGGCTGGGTCAAGCCGGGTGACTTCGTCGTGTCCGACCAGCTCGTCGATCGCACCAACGCGCGCAAAGACACGTTTTACGACGGTCCTATCACGACCCACGTGTCGTTCGCGCACCCGTATTGCCCTCAGCTGCGCGAGCTGGCGATCGACGTCATCGGCAAGCAAGAGATTCCGGTGCACGAGCGCGGCACGGTCGTCTGCATCCAAGGCCCGCGTTTTTCCACCGTGGCCGAAAGCCGCTGGTTCGCCGCTGCCGGTTGGGAAGTCATCAACATGACGCAATATCCCGAGGCGTATTTGGCGCGCGAGTTGGAGATGTGCTACACGAATATCGCGCTCATCACCGACTACGACGTCGGCCTCGAGGGCGAAGAGGGCATCGAGCCGGTCACGCACGAGGGCGTCATCAAAGTGTTCAACGAGAACAACGAGCGTGTCAAGATCGTGATCAACGATATGGTCGCGCAGATGCCCGCCCAGCGCACGTGCAACTGCGGATCAGCGCTGCAAGGCGCGCGACTCGGCTAACCCAGACTATTTGGGTCGTATCTCTTCGAAGACCGAAGCTACTTTGATTGAAAAGCCCGGCATTGACGAGTGCGTGAACGTGTCGCCGGCTGCGAACCGGAGCACGCCTTCCGAATCGTATGCTGTAAACGAACAGTCCTTCGGCTCAGCCAACAGAACGAGCTGAGTGCCGGCCGCCAGATAGGTGCGGATCTTGTCATCGATGTCGGCGCGCCGATCATCCGGCGATACAATCTCTACCGCGACAGTAGGAGCCATGCGCGGGATTCGCGCAGCGTCACGCTCCTCGAATGCGAGCCGGGCGAATGACAGAAACGCGATATCGGGAATGAGAGGCCGAGTGATTTCATGTGGTGGCGTGACGCGAAACTCCCACTCGGTGCCAACCCGCCCCCGTCCACCTTCTTTCGCCCACGCCAGCATGGCAGAGCCAAGATTCAATTGAGCCCGCGCGTGCGGATCTTGCGGACTCACCTTTTGCAGCGCGCGGCCACGGACCCATTCGGTCGCGGGCTTGGTCTCTGGAAGTACGATTTCTTTGATCGACATGGCGCCTTCACGGGCGATTATATCACGCTGCAAGGCTATTTTGTCTAGAGGAGCTTCACGCTGGGCTTTGGTCACATGCCGTAACGGCTCATTTCGTTCGCGACGCGTTTGCCTTGATAGCGTGCCAGCGTCATCACCGAGATCATCGGGTTCGCGCCGCATGAAGTTGGGAAGACCGAGGCGTCGCACACCATCAAATTCTTGCACGCGTGGCTTTCGCCACGTGAGTTGACCGAACTGCGCTTCGGGTCTTCGCCCATCTTCACCGTGGCCTGCGCGTGCGAGGACACCAAGAAGGTTTCACAAGGACGAAACTGCAGCCGGTCGCAGAGCGCGGCGTCCTGGCGGTTCTTGAAACGCGCGCTGCCCAGCGAGCCAAGCTGCTCATCGGACGTCAGCACGACCTCTTTGGCGCCCGCAGCGAACATGATCTCGACGCCACGCCGCGCCGCGAAGCGCAGCCGCTCTTTGTCCGGTTCGCTGAGATGATAGATTATGTCTGCGGTTTGGCGTCCTTCATCCCATAGCACGCCGTTGCGTGATCCGACCGAATCGACCAGCATCAGGCCGAACCCCGCGAGTTTCGGATACTGCGCCATCAGTGCGAAGTGTTCAGAACCTATTACGGGCAATGCACACGCGGCCGCTACCGGATGATCGAAGAGGCACTCGTAATAAAATCCGTGGCTGCTATAGTACTGATCGCTATAGATGGCACCAGTGATGCCGCGATAGTTGCTCAGCTCCTTATCGAATACACCCGCGATCGGCAGACTAGGATGCAACACGAGGCCGCGACCGATCAGCTGATTGGGATCGGGAAGGTGCGAGCGCTGCAAGAGCGCTGGTGAAGCGATGGCGCCGGCGCTGACGATGATGAGCTTGGCGCCGATCGCGAGCTCGCCTGGCTCGACCGAGTTCTTCTCTGATCCTGGCGCGGTCGGGCGGACGATTGCCGTGAGCCCGGTCGCGACTCGTTGGGTTCCGCGCTGCGCGAATTGGATCGATTGCACCTCGCAGTGATGGATGAGGTGCACGTTGCGGCGCAACGCATCGTGCGCGTACGTCACCATCGTGCTCAGCTTGCGGTCATAGGCGCATCCCTGGCCGCAATAACCGCAGCCGATGCAATCGATCATGTTCAGTTCGAAGCGCTTGGTCTGCACGCCCAGCGCCTTGCAGCCCGCCGCGAAGTTGCGGTTGTTGTCATTGATCTCGTCGTCGCTCGGCGTGTGGACGTTCAGCCGGCGCCGCACATCTGCAAGCGCCGACGCCATATTGAGTCCGCTAACACCGAAATCGTTTGCCGAACGCTCGAAAGAGAACGGCGCAACGCCCATGTCACGCTTCCAGCCACCCCATACATCCTGGCGCGGGTCGAAGCACAGCGCAAAATTGACGGTCGTGCCTCCGCCTACGCACTCGCCGCTTTGCACCGGGATCGCGCCGTCGACGGTCGTGCGCCCGCCGCGCTGCGCGTACAAGACGCTCATATCGAGCTCGCGCTGATCGAAAAACTCGTGCGTGTAATAGCCGCCGCGCTCTAACAGCACGATGCGCTTGTTGGTGAATTCTGAGAGCGTCGCGGCCAGCGTCGCGCCGGCTGCGCCAGCGCCGATGATCGCGATATCCGCGTCGACGTTGATCACGGGCTGCGGAAATGCAGGAGGGGGCCGGCGTATCCGATGACGGACCATGCTTCATCCATCGAGTACGCGGTCGCCATGATCAGCGATTTCATCGCTCGGTAGAATCGCCGCCGCACCCCAAGATCGCTGCGCGCCCAGAGCATGACGTATGCGCGTTGTTCTTGCAACGGAAGCGACGAGAACGTCGGTTGCGCTGGGTTCCAACGCGCACTCAGCACTTGATACGACTTTGCGTCGGCCGCAATGCGCGCCTCAACGGTCGCAGGCTGGGATCGGTCGCCGGTCGGCGCTGGATACAGCACGAGCTCGGCCGAGGTCAGCGCTCCCGGCGGTGATGCGAACAGCGCGAGTTCGTCGAAGACGGCGAGATTACCACTGATGGCAGCGTCTTGAGCGATGCCAAACAACGCGTTTGCGCGAGTCGAAACCGCTGCCGGCGAGAGTGCCGCGAAACGCGGATCGTCGAAAGGCAAGATCGCCTTGACGAGCGCGATGAACGCACCGTTCGAGGCGGCTGTCGGCTCGGTGGGGGCCGCTTGCGCGAGTTGTCCGAGAAGACCACCGCTGCGCAACCAGTGCAGCGACGTTGCCGCCGCCAGCGAGCTCGCCTCAAGAAACGCGCGGCGATCCATTTAGAGGCTGCGCAGCTGGACTTGCAGCCATCCGAACGTCGTCGCCGGCGCGATATTCGTGTTGCTCATCCGTTCGGCTTCGTTGATCGCATCGATCGCGTTGGCTGCTTTATCCGCGGCGGCCGCCCCGAGCGCCTCGACGGTCTTGCGATATTCGGCCGCTCCGGTCGGATCGAGCAGCACCTTATTGTTGCCCAATGCACTGACCAGCACGTCGCGGGCCGTTAGCCGCGCCTGGCGCAACACCTCGTCCAGCTCCGCCCGCGCGTTCTCGCGCTCGTCCTTATCGAATTCAGGCATCGGCGGCAGCTTGCCCGGCGCACGCAAACACGCAAGCAACCACTCTCGCGCCGAACGCCGCAGCTCAGCGGATTCTTCGTCGAGTTCTAAGATGGCTTCGCCCAAACTACCCTGCGCCCGCCGCGCGATTTCGGTGGCGCGCGCTTTGGGCACCTTATATTCGTTGACAAGCTCGCGCTCGATCGTGGCGTCCGGCATTGGATCGAAGCGCACGAGCACCGCGCGCGAGCGAATCGTCTCGATGATGCTGTCGAGGTGTTCGGTCGTGATCAAGAAGAGCTTGCCCGGATTGGGCTCTTCCAGCTCTTTAAGAAGGGCATTGTACGTCGCATCGCTCGTCACGTTGTCGAAGTCGGGTAGAATCGCGATGAGCCGGCTGCTGCCCTCATAGCTCTTGAGGCTCATCAGCTGGATGATGCGCCGGCTCGCCTCAATGCCGATGTCGCTGGTCTTGCGCTCTGGCTTGCCCGCAAAAGCGTCCGCGGCGTGCACGAACTCTTCATCGACGATGATGATGTCGCCCGAGCTGCCGGCGATGCCCCGTTTGCAGGCACCGCACTCGCCGCAATAGCCGACCGGGAACGACTCAGCGTCCTCGCACAGCAACGAAAACGCCAACGCGCGCGCGAACGTCTTCTTGCCGACGCCGCGCGGCCCGTAGAAGATGTAGGCGTGCGCGAGTCCATCGCGGCCGACACCTTTGAAATACTCGACGACCTGTTCGTGGTCGATGAAGCGCTTTGGGGCGTCAGGACGAGGAGGCGGTTCTGCAACCGTCTGCGGCATTCGCTTCGGCACCTGTCCGCTTTCGGCGCCGGTCATGGCGGGCGCCTCTTATCCGGCTGTTACGCGCGCGGCGCGGGGTTTGGAGTAAGCCGGCTCAAAACGACTTCGCGGATCTCCGTTGCAAGTTCATCCGAATCCCGGGTGCCGTCCAGTACCATCACGCGGTTCGGATCGGCCGCGGCGAGCTTTCGATAGCCTTCTGCCACGCGTTCGTGAAAGTCGCGCTTCTCGCGCTCCATGCGATCGGTCGTCTTCTTGCGCCCGCGCAAGCGCTCGCGCGACACGCTAACGGGTATGTCGAGCAAAAAGGTGACGTCGGGTGCGAGATTGCGCGCGGCGAACATCGTGATCTGCATCAGCGTCTCGACCGGCAGCTTGCGGCCGTACCCTTGATACGCCAACGATGCATCCCAAAACCGATCGGCGACGACGAGACGCCCCTCTTCAAGAGCCGGCTCGATCACTTTGTCGACCAGCTCGGCGCGTGACGCCGACAACAAGAGCATCTCTGCTTCTCGCGACATCTGCCCGAGGGGGTCGATCAGCAATTCGCGTAACCGTTCGCCGAGCGGCGTGCCACCCGGTTCGCGCGTGAAGATGAACGGGATGGCCGTCTGCGCGAGGTAGTCGTGCAGCAGCCTGACTTGGGTCGTCTTGCCCGAGCCCTCGATCCCTTCGAAGCTGACGAACAGCTCTTTGGCTATCTGCGGTCCTCCAAACCTCACTCAAGGATCCCTTGCTTCGCTCAAACTCATAAGCCGAGATCATTCATTACGTTAGAACGAGCTATCATAGACCTTCATAGTGAGCGTGCAGCAACTAGTCTCACTCCGCCTCTCCTCGGCGGGAGACCAACCTCGCATACGTCTCCACGCCTAACAGTGCCCCGAGGCCGCCTGAGAAATATGTGGTCGCAATCATCGAAGATAAAGGTAGCTTTGACCAATGGATTATTGCAGCGAGCGCCGCACCAAGTAAGCCCCACGCGAACGCCTGCGCTAGGGAAAGCGGACTCTCAAATAAGCTGGTCCCCCATGTGGGCCGAGACCAGGGCTCTGTTGGCCGCCTTATCAAGGCCCAAAGCCAAGCACCTAAGACCACGGCAGCGCTCGTTTCTGCGAAGGCTAGTAGTGGCGTAAACCAGCTCGCTCCAGCAAAATCGAAGAAGGCCTCTGGATTAGTCCAAGCTCCCATAAAACCGAAGGCTATGATCGCAATTCTCACAAGCACCCATACAATTGACCTTTTCATATCTGCCACGGACTCGGGAATTTGCAGCTACAATCACTGTTAAGTCGATGTCGTAAGAGATCGTATATACCGTGGAAATAGTCCGTTGCTTCCACTCCGCCGGTCAATTGGAACGCGAACAGACCCTTTGGAGTGCGTGGTCTCGAGAGTGCCTTCCAAAGGCGCTTCCAATCGCGAGGGTCCCCAGAGAACTGAGGGGGCCATGGCCACGGTGCCGAATCGCCGACAAAGAGTCGGACCCTTTGACCAGTGCGCAGCGCAAGCGATTCACAAAACGCTCGCCTCTTCAGTTCTCTCGACGATGCCGCTGAAGCCGATTCTTTACTAGAGCAAAGCAACCTTCAATAACGGGCGGCTACTGATTATGCCAGCGGCGTGAATCTATTGCA
>JAFAKE010000041.1 GCA_019235715.1 Vulcanimicrobiota bacterium | reverse complement strand
ATACAGCGCGTCGCTCATGACGTCACGCGCGAGGTCTTGATTACGCGCCATCCACGCCTGCTGGATCTTGAAGAACGCGGTCTGCGCGCGGTCCAAAAACGCACGCTCGTCGAAGCCCGGATCGCGTGCCTTGATCGCTTCTTCCCCCGCGGCGATCGCCGCGGGATCGACGGTGCGCGACGGCTGATCCATGTACTGCGTGGTCGGCTCAGCGGGCAATACCGCGGCTTGCACCGGGCCGGCGAACTGCGTGCGTGCATTGGCTTGCGCGCGATTCCAAAGATAGTATATGACGACCAGCGCGATGATGATCCAGAAACCGCTGCCATGGCCGAGGAACAGCAGCGGCCAGAAACTGAAACCGCCGCCGCTGTAGCCGCCGTGATAGCCTCCCCCGCTGTACCCGCCGCCATGATAGCCGCCGCCGCCTCCGCCACCGCCATAATGGCCGCCGCCCCCGGCGCGCGCAAGCGCTTCAATGGGCGGCGCAAGGATCAGGGCAATGGCGGCAAGCGCGAGCACCGCGCCCCAGAATGGTGACTTCTGCAATGCGTTCATGACGATAGCTTTCTACCGTTGCGCAGACCGAAAAGTGGCGTCTGCCCGGCTATGCCTTCGGCTTCGAGCGCGTGACACCCGCGAGGCGGCGCGCCGCCCGCAGGTTCATGCGGTCCTCTTCGACCGATTTGGGCGTCTCGCAAATCGCCGCGACGTGGGCGAGTTCGGGACGGCGCAGCAGCGCGCGGAAGCCGGTCGTCCCGATGCGACCTTGCGCGAGGTGCCAATGCAGATCGCGCTTCGCCCCGAGATCGACCTTCGTGTCGTTGAGATGCAGCGCGCGCACGCGCTTGAGGCCGATGTGTTTGCGCACCGCGGACATGAACGCGTCGACGCCCTTCTCGTCGTGGACATCGTATCCCGACGCCCACGCGTGCGCAGTGTCCAAGCACACGCCCACGCGCTTGTCGCCGACGGTGCGCAAGATCTCGCCGAGCTCTTCCATCGTGCCCCCGCACAGGTTGCCGGCACCGGCCGAGTTCTCGAGCAGCAGCATCGGCCCAGGCTTCGCAACGCGGATTAGCTTCGAGATCGTCGCGCTGACGCGCTTGATGCCTGCCGTTCGCGTCTGCTCGCCGTAGCTGCCCAGATGCGTGTTCACGAACTCGATGCCGCCGCGCGCGGCGACCTCAAGATCGTGGGCGACGAGCATCGAGCTGTTCGCATGCAGCGTTCGATTGGTCGTCGTGAGATTGACCAAGTACGAGCTGTGTATCAAGACTGGAAAGATGCCGTGCTGCTTGCGCAGCGTCTTGAACTCTTGCCACGCGCGCGCGTCGTACGGCGTGCGCCGCCACCCGCGCGGATTGCCGGCGAATATCTGGATGCACTCACAGCCGGCTGCGCGCGCCTGCTCGATCGTCTTGATGGGGAAATTGCCGCCGATGCCGACGTGGACGCCGAATCTCATGCCTTGCGCGCGCAGTACAAGAACTGATCTTGCTCGACGTCGAACTTGCCGCCCGAAGGCGCCAGCGCTTCGATCTCGCTGCGTGCCGCCTGCAAGAATGCTTCTCGCTCTGACCCCAAGGCGATGCGCAAGTTCTCGCGCGAGCGGTGGTAACCGATGTACGAGTCGACGGTGTAATGCAGCCGGAAGCGCATCATGCGCAGTTCGCCGTCGCGGAACGGCGCGCCCGGCAGCTCGCCGCCTCGTTCGACCTGCGCCCACAAGCCGGCGAGCGAGTCGCGGAAGCTGCTCTCCAGCGGCGCCTCTGCGCGGCCGGTCCAGCGCGTGAACAGCGTGCGCACCGCGCGCGCATATGGATCGTCGGGCCGCGCGTGCTTCCAAAAAATCGCTAAGCCGGCTCCGCGGTTCAGGACGCGCGCGAATTCGGCGAGCGCGGCGGCTTCGTCGAACCAGTGAAAGGCCTGCGCACAGATGATGCCGCCGAATGCCTCGTCGGCGAAGGGCAGCGCTTCGGCACGCGCGATATAGAAGACGGCATCTGTGGTTTCCGCCATCTCGGCGCGTGCGACGCCGAGCATGCGCTCGGCGACATCGATGCCGGTGACGCGGTATCCGCGCGCAAGCATACCGCGCGTCGCCAGTCCGGTACCGCACGCCGCGTCGAGGACACGCTTGCTCTGCGGCGCGCCGAAGTACGCGGCGATCGCAGCGAACAACTCATCCGAGTAGGACGTGCGATAGCGGGTGTACTCCTCGACAAGCGTGTCGAAGTCGGAGAGATGCTTCACTCTTCGAGCGCGTGTGCGAGTTCGTCGGCGACGCTGTGCTCGAGCGTCGATTGCGCGTGCGGGACTTGGTCGCCCTCGTGACCTTCGACCGATTCGTGGATCTGCCCGAGCGCCTGCTGGCGCGCAGGCGAAAGCGGCAGCGGAATCACTTCACCGCCGATGCGCCGCGGCGCGCCTTCAGGCAGCGGCGGCAATTCCTCGATCGAGCGCAGGCCGAACGCTTCTAAAAAGCGCGCGGTCGTGCCGTAGATGATGGGCCGCCCGACCGTATCCTTACGTCCCGTCTCTTTGATCAAGCCGCGGTCTTCCAGCGTCTGCATGACGCCGTCGACATTGACGCCGCGCAAGCTCTCGACTTCGGCGCGCGTGACCGGCTGCAGATAGGCGACGATGGACAGCGTTTCGAGCGAGGCCGGCGACATATGCGTCTTGGGCGGCAGCAAGAAGCGCTCGACTGCTTCGCGGCAATCGGGGTGCGTCGCCAAACGCCAACCGCCTGCGACCTCGCGCAGCACGATGCCGCGCCCTTCGAGCGACGCGCCGATCTCGCGCAGCGCGGCGCGCACCTCTGCGGGTGTGGCGCGCACGGCCTCGCAGATGTCGGCCTCAGAGGCAGGCTTGTCGGCCGCCAAGAGGATGGCTTCGACGCGGTTACGCAGACTTGCCAAGCGAATCCGTGGCCCCTTTGGGCGCGGGCGTGACGACGATGTCGGAGAACAGCTTCGGCTGCGCGCACACGACTTTGCGCGCGCGCACGAGCTCGAGCAGCGCGAGGAATGTCACGACGACCTCAAGCCTGCGGCATCCCGCGATGAGTTCGGAGAACGTCAGCGTCAAGCGATCGCGCACTTGGCGCAAGACGTAATTCATCTTGACGACCATCGAAAAAGTCTCGCGCTTGACGACCGCGGGCCGGGCCTGCGCGTTCGCGAGCGCGCGCTGCAGCGCAAGGATCAGACCGCCGGGTTCGAGCCGGTAGTGCTGCACGAGGCCGACCTCGGCGATTGGCGCCACAGGGAAATACGCGGCGTTCTCTTCCATGCGCACGCGGAACTCTTGGCCCAAGCGCTTGAAGTGCGCGTAGGCGAGCAGCCGCTGGCGCAGCGTCTCTTCGGCCAGCGCCGCCTCGTCTTCGAGATCGTCTGAGAACGGCGGTGGCGGCGGCGGCAGCAGCTTCTTGGACTTGATGAAAAGCAACGTCGCGGCGATCACGAGATACTCGCTCGCGACGTCGATATCGAGGCTCTCCATGAGCGACAGGTACGCCACGTACTGATCGCAGACGTCGGCCAAACTGACGCTGACGATATCGAGATCTTGCTCGAGCACCAAATGCAAGAGCAGATCGAGCGGGCCGTCGAAGACGTCGAGTTTGACCAGCAGCGTAGTGCGGTCAGCGATGCTCGCAGCGGCCGTCGCGGCCGGGTCCATGGCGCTTGCGGCGGTCTTCATCAATGCGACCAGACCTGTTTCCCGACGCTGAAACTGCTGCCCTGCGGCATCACTTCGACGTATATCTGACCGGGAGTCAACGCGAGCGGCGCGCCCGCCTCATCGTTCAGTTGCGGCAGCGTCGCCGGTCCTTGCGCATCCCACAGCCCGGGCGTAGCTCGCCCATCCCGCACGAGCACTGCCGGAAAACGGCCGTACACATCCATGCTGAGGTCGCCGATCGCGTCGAGCACGCGCGCGGGTATCCAGACCGCGATGATGTCGCGCACGCGATATGGCCTATCGTCGTCGCGATCGTGCTGCGCTTGGCCGTCGATGAAGCGTTGATAGGCGGCGCCATCCCACACGAAGTGCACGTCGTATTCGAGCCAGAACGAGGCGACGACGTCAGCGGGATCGCTGCTCGTGGCAGACGCCGGCGCGAAGGCGAATTCGTCGCCCTGATACGGCCGATCCGCATATCCATAGGATGGTCCGACCTTTCGCATGCGCGCGATGCCGGTGTACAAGTTGTGCGGCATGTCGCGCGAATCGTCGCGCCAGAACGCCTCGGGCGTATGCTGGATCTCATCCATGTCGGAGAACCCCGCCCCGCGCAGCGCTGCGAGCTGCTCTATCGTGTCGTCGTTCTGACCCGCGTGCGCGAAAAACGGATCGTAGGGGCGCGCGAGATCGACGAAGTACGTGCGCGCGCTGCGCACGGGACCGACGATCGCCGGCGCGTCGCCTAAGTACAGGGCCATATAGCGCGTGATGCCGCCTTCAGCTTCGACCTCATAGACGACGTCCGCGTCATAGAGCCCGCTTTGCGGGCGCGCGTCGGGATAATTGTCGATCATCACTGCGGCGATGCGATGGCGGACCGCAGCCGGAGCGACCATCACACCGTTGAGCGGATCCGCGACCGCAGGCGTCGGGGTCGGCGTGGGCGTGGCGGTCGCGACAGGAGCGCTTTGGCGCGCGCAGCCGCAGACAAGCAGAAGCCATGCGCAGAGCGCGGCCGGCAGCCGGGATCTGGGGGTCAAAAGCCGAGTTCGGACGCGGACTTCTCTTGGACGATCTTTTCGACGAGGCCCACGAGCCGCCGCTCGTTGAGGTGGGTCATGCGTTTAGCCATTTCGTGAAGCGGCACCCAGACCACTTCGTCCACTTCGCCGGCCTGCGGCACGGGCGCGCCGTCGCGGTAACGCATGAGATAGAAGTGCACGATTTTGCTGTGCTTGAGGCGGCTGCTGTAGAACCAGTACTTGATGTCGGCGAGCTTCTCGACGATCGTGCCCGCGACGCCGGTCTCCTCAAGCACCTCGCGAGTCGCCGTATCTTCAACCGCTTCGCCCGGCTCGACGTGCCCTTTGGGCAACGACCAGATGCGCGGCGTCGAGCGTCCGATGACCAAACCAGAGTATGACGAGCCCGTACGCTTGAGCACGAACCCGCCGGCCGAGCGCTCGTGCTTGACCTTCGTCGGACGCCGGCGAGATTTCATCGTCAAGCGCGTTCCTCGGGAGGCGCCCAGCGCAGTCCGATGCCCTTGTTCGCTTGCCTGCCGACGTGCGCTTCGTCGACGCGCCGCACCGGCGTGTGCTTGGGCAGCTGCTGCACGCTTTCTGGATCTTCGTGCGCGCGCGTCACCAGCGCGCGCAGCGTTTCGACGAACGCGTCCAGCGTGTGCCGGTTCTCGGTCTCCGTCGGCTCGATCATCAAGCACTCAGGGACGACGTGCGGCCAGTACATCGTCGGCGCGTGGACGCCGGCGTCGAGCAGTCCCTTGGCCAGGTCGAGGGCGCGCACTCCGGTCTGCTTCTTCAGGTCTTCGGCCGAACACACGAATTCGTGGCGGCAGTGGTCTGCGTACGGTACGGTCAAGAAATCTTTGACTTTCGCACGCACGTAGTTCGCGTTGAGCACTGCGAGCCGGCTGTTCTCGCGCAAGCCGGCGGCGCCGTGCACGATGATGTACGCATACGCGCGCACGATGGCGAGGAAGTGCGCCGGAAACGCGCGCACCGCGCCGATGCTTTTCGGACGCTCCTCATCCCAGAAGTACGCACCCGATGTCTCGTCGCGCGCCGCCAGCGGCGATGGCAGATACGGTGAGAGCGCAGCGCTCGCGCCGACGGGCCCCGAACCCGGGCCGCCGCCGCCGTGCGGCACGGAAAACGTCTTGTGCAAGTTGAGGTGCATGAGATCGAAGCCCATGTCACCGGGCCGCGTCAGGCCCACGATCGCGTTGGCGTTCGCGCCGTCGTAATACATCAGGCCGCCCGCTTCGTGCACCGCGCGCGTCATCTCGATGATGTCGTCTTCGAACAAGCCGAGCGTGTTCGGATTCGTCATCATGCACACCGCGATCGAACCGTCGAGCTTGGCGCGCAGCGCTGAAAGATCCGTGCGCCCGCGCGACGTCGAGGGGATCGAGACGACGTGATACCCGACCATCGCGGCGCTGGCGGGATTCGTGCCGTGCGCCGTGTCCGGCACGATGCACGTCACGCGATCGCGCTCGCCGCGCTCGGTGAAATATCTCTTGGCCATCAGCATGGCGGTGATCTCGCCGTGCGCGCCGGCGGCGGGCATCAGCGAAAACGCGTCCATGCCGAATAGGCTTGACAGCGTGCGCTCCATGTGCCAGAGCAGGCGCAGCGCACCCTGAGCGCCTTCATCGGGAGCGAACGGGTGCAGATCGGCGAAGCCGGCGAAACCAGAAACCGCTTCGTTGACCTTCGGATTGTATTTCATCGTGCACGAGCCGAGCGGGTAGAAATTCGTGTCCACCGAGAAGTTGCGCTGCGACAGCGCCGTGAAGTGGCGCGCGACGTCCAGCTCGGTCAAATCGGGCAACGGCAGGTCGGTGCGCAGATCAGCGGCGTTCAGGAAGGTCTGCGGCGAACCCGATGGCCGTACGAAGTCGCTGCCGCGCCCGGCGGCGCCTTGCTCAAACAGCAGCGACGGCATGCTTACACTCCTGCGCCAGCGCATTAGCGAAATCGTCGATCTGCGCGGGCGTGGTCAGCTCGGTGGCGCATACGAGCAATTCGTGGACCAGCTCGGGGTAGAACCGCGACAGCGGCAGTCCGGCGAGGATGCCGCGCTTCTCCAGGCGCGCGCACAGCTCGGCTGCCGGCAGCGGCGTGCGCGCGACGAACTCGTTGAAGTAGGCGCCGTCGAAGGCGATGCCAAAACCAGGAACGGCGCCGATGGCGCGCGCGAGCGCGCGTGCGTTCGCCATGTTGGCGCTCGCGATCGACGTTAGCCCCTTGCGGCCGACGGTCGCCAGATAGATGGTCGCGATCAACGCGCACAGCGCCTGGTTCGTGCAGATATTCGAGCTCGCCAGCTCGCGTCGGATGTGCTGCTCGCGGCCTTGCAGCGTCAGCACGAACGCGCGCCGGCCGTCGACGTCATGCGTCTCTCCGACAAGCCGGCCGGGCAACCGGCGCACGTACTCTTTGGTCGTGGCGACGAAGCCGACGTATGGACCGCCATAACCGACTGGCAGCCCGAACGATTGCGCGTCGCCCACCGCGATGTCGACGCCGAGCTCGCGCGGCGTCTTGAGCACAGCGAGCGACAGGGCCTCGGCGCAGACGTGAATGGCGAGCGCGCCGGCACGATGCGCGGCAGCCGCGGCCTCACCGACCGCGTCGATCGCGCCGAAGAAATTCGGACTCTGCACGACCAGCGCGCCGATCTCATCGCCGATCGACCGCGGTACGAGCGTGCGTCCGCTCGCGTCGCAATCAAGCTCCTCGATCCCGATCCCCATGCCTTCTGCGTAGGTCGCCAACACGCGGCGGTAAAGCGGATGCACGGCCCGGCTGACTGCGACGCGCTTGCGCCCCGTCGCTTGCGCGGCCATGATGACGCCTTCAACGAGCGCGGTCGATCCGTCGTAGACCGAGGCGTTGCTGACGTCCATGCCGGTGAGCAGACAGATGTACGTCTGCCACTCGAAGATCGCTTGCAAGCTGCCTTGGCTCGCTTCGGCCTGGTATGGCGTATACGACGTCAAGAATTCCGAGCGGAATGCGAAATACGGAACGGCCGGCGGTTGATAGTGGCGATACGCACCCGCGCCGAGGAACGACGTCATATGCGCCGCCGCGTTCTCATCGGCCATCGCCCGGATATGCGCGTACGCTTCGGCTTCAGGCAACGCCGGGGCGACGTCGAGCTCGCCCTTGATCGCCAAACCTTTGGGCGGATCGGTAAGCGCTTCGAGCGACGGCGCGCCGATGACCTCGAGCATCGCGCGGATGTCTTGCGGCGTGTGGGGCGTGTACATGCTCAGTGGTCCGCTGCGTCGACGACTTTCTGATAACCGGCCGCGTCGAGCAACGCCTTTGTCTGGGCTGCGTCGGCGAGCGCGATCTTCACCAGCCAGCCGGCACCGTACGGATCGCTGTTGACTTTCGCCGGATCGTTTTCGACGTCGGCGTTGACTTCGAGGATCGAGCCGCTGAGCGGCGCGAAGATGTCGGACACCGCTTTGACGGATTCGATGACGCCCATCTGCTTGAACTGCTCGACGGCGCTGCCCGCTTTGGGCATTTCCACGTAGACGATGTCGCCCAGCGATGATTGCGCATAATCGGTGATGCCGACGGTCGCGTTGGCGCCGTCGAGCTTCACCCACTCATGTTCTTTTGTGTATAAAAGGCCAGCCGGTAGATCCACGTCGTGTTCCTTATCGCGCGCGTTTGTAGAAGGGCAGCGGCACGACCGTCGCGCGCTGGCGCTGCCCGCGGATATCGATCTCAAATTGCGTTCCCGGCGCAGCAGCGTCCGCGCTGACGAGCGCAGTGCCGATATTCTTGCCGCCGAGCGCAGGGGCCGGAGAGCCGCTGCGTACTTCGCCGACACGCTCGCCTGCGCGCCAGACCGCGTAGCCCGCGCGCGCCGGAGCGCGGCCGTCCATCACGAAGCCGACGATGCGTTCGTACCGTGCGCCGGCTCGTTGCGCAACGAGCGCATCCTTGCCCACGAACTGCGGCTTGTCCAATTTGACGAACGCATCGAGCCCAGCCTGCAGCGGGGTGATGTACTCCTCAAGCTCGTGGCCGTACAGCGGCATGCCCGCTTCGAGGCGCAGCACGTCGCGCGCGCCCAGACCCGCCGGCAGCAAACCCACGCGCTGCCCTTCGCGCGCGAGCGTCTCCCACAGCCGCTCCGCGTCCGCGGCCGTCACGAAGAGCTCGAAACCGTCCTCGCCGGTGTAACCGGTGCGCGCGATCTCGGCGCGCACGCCTGCGACCGTGCCTTCGGTCGCGTGATAGTACTTGAGATGCGCGAGGTCGGCTTCGGTGAGCGGGGCGAGCAGCTCGAGCGCGCGCGGACCCTGGATCGCGATCAGCGCCGACGCGGGCGTGCGGTTTTCAAGGGTCACGCCTGCCGGCACGCGCTCGCAGAGCCAGCGCCACATCTTGTCGGAGTTGGCGGCGTTGACCACGATGAGCCAGCGGCCCTCAAGCCGGTAGATGATGACGTCGTCGAGCGCGCCGCCGCGTTCGTTGGTGAAGATGTTGTAGCGCGCCTGGCCGGGCTTCATCGTCGCCACGGCGTTGACGGTCAGCCCGTCGAGCCATTCGGCGACGCCCTCGCCGCGCGCCACGAACTGCCCCATGTGCGAAAGGTCGAACATGCCCGCTGCGCTGCGCACGGCGTGGTGCTCCTCGAGGATTCCGCGATACTGGATCGGCATCAGGAAGCCGCCGAACGGCGACATCTTCGCGCCCAGGCGTTCGTGAACGCCGGATAAAGGAGTCCGCGCTACGCTCTGCGTCGTTGTCACCGCGCCGATTTCGAGCTTGTCCGCGAAGCGCCCTGGGACGCCGGTCCCTCTTAGGGACTTGGGTCGTAGATCGCGCCGACGAACAGCAATGCTCTCGTACGCCGGTCTTCGATCGCGCAGAAGAACGGATGGTCGACGACCATATGGAACGGAGGCGGCTGCTGATGGACGGCCATCATCGTCAGGCCGATGGACGTGACCGCAGCCGCTTCAGAGCCTTCCTCGTCTACTCTCAGATACGTCGCCTGCTTCACGTACGAGATGAAGAAGTTCGCGCCGTGCGCCGCGCCCGGTTCGAACATCGCGCGGAAATCTGCCGCACGGCCGTTGAACGCAGCACGCATGCCGAGCGCTTGCAGCGCATCGTTGAGCCCATATTGCGCCTTGAGCTCGAAGCGCGGCAATTCGATCGTGCCGGAGGTTTCGGCAAAACGCGACTGCCACGCCGACCAGTTTTGAAGCGTTAGTTGCGTTTCGAACGCAGCGAGACCCGACTCGTTCGCGGGCAAGAACACGTCCATCGCGAGTTCGCCGTTCTTGCCGTACGGCAGGCGGATCGCTTGGACGCCGGCCGTTTGGAAGTAATCGAATTTGCCGTGCTGCGCCATCATCGGCACATTCTTGCTTGCGCCGGTCACTTGCCCGAACGGCTTGGGCTTCGTCTGCGCCGGGTCGAATTTATGCGTCCACTGCCCCTTGAAATAGAGCGCGTTGAGCAGCAGCGCGACATCGGAAGGACTGATGCGGTCGACGATCTTGTCGATCTTGCCCTGCGTTTGCTCGTCGACCCAGCGATTGATACGCGCCGGCGTGCCTGCGTCCGAAAAGTCCACATCGGCGACCTGCGCATCGTACCAGCGCTTGGCTTGCTCGACAAACGCAGCGCGAAACGCGGCGCGCCGGCTGTCGGCCCACATCGAGTCGGCGATGTGCAGCGTGACGCCGTCCGACGGCGCAAGTGTCGCTTTGATCAGTTCCGCGTTGGCGGCATTGAGCGCATCGAGATCGGTCTTGGGCAACGCCAGCGCTTTGCGCATTTCATCGGCGGTCTGACCCGAGGCGCCGTTCAGCGCGATCGACAGATCGAGCGCTGCGCTGACCGGCGAGAGGACGACGTTCTTACCCGGCTGCGTCTTCTGCAGCGCGTTGAGCAGGTCGAATCCAAACTCGTTGCTGGCAGCCGCCGTGTCAACGCTGCGCGGAGGAGTCGAGCCCGGGCTCGCGGCGGCGCACAGGAACGCGGCCGCGACGACGATGAGCGTTGGGCTTGCGAGTCGCAGCATATCCATACGTCGTCCTTTTCTCGTCAGGCGTTCATGTGAGCGGCGCGGCGGCTGCGTACGCATCGCGCAAGTAGCGTGGAAGGTTGAACAGCGCACGGTGGGCTTCGGCGTCATAGAAGCGCAGGCCGGCGCACGCAGCGGCGTATACGCCCGCTCGCCGCGCTGCTTGCTCGCTGCGCGGATCATCGGTCGCGCCGCATAACGCGAAACCCCATACCGTATCGAAGGCGGGCACGTACGCGCAGTACGGCGCCACGCGCTCGAACGCAAGCCGCAACGTGGCGATCATGCGCGCATGCAGGTGAAAATTATGCGGACCAGCCATCGAGGTCTGCAGCGCGTAGACGCCGCCGGACCGCAAGCGCGCACGGATCGCCTCGTACATCGCGACGGTGTGCAGGCCGTGCGACGGCGAATCCTCGAGCGGCTCGGTGAGGTCGCCGATGATGACGTCGAACCTCTCGCTGGAGCGCTCGACGAACGCTTTGGCGTCGCCGATGACGAGCTGTGCCCTTGGATCTTCGAACGCGCCCGCGCTCCATTCGGGTAGATGACGGCGGCACACATCGACGACGGCGCCATCGATGTCCACCATCGTGACCGCACGCATGGAGGGCGCGCGCAGCAGCTCCCGCAGGCTTGCACCTTCTCCGCCGCCCAGGATCAGCGCGCGTTCGGGCCGTTCCAGCGCGGCGCAGGCCGGATGGACCAACGCCTCATGGTAGATGTATTCGTCGAGGGCAGCGCTCTGGGTGTCGCCATCAAGGACGAGCATCTTGCCGAAGAGCTCGCTCGCGACAATCGCATAGCGCTGGAACTCCGATTCGCCGGCGGCGAGCGTCGCCGTTATGGCGTGGCCGTGGACTTCTCCGGGTGCGACGCTCTCAACGTACCACTGAAAGTTTTCGGTTTTTGGCAACGGGCTCGACCCCCGACGTCTTACGGCCGACGCTGTGGCTGTAGACGCCGTCTTCGTTGGTCATCCCGCGGCGCACTTCCGTGGTGAGCATCTGCTTGGCCTGGAACTCTGCGGCTGCGTAGCGGCAGGCTTTCCAAGGCTCGGTCTTCTCGCCGCACGTGTAGATATCCATGGCCGCATAACCGTACTCTGGCCACGTGTGGATCGACAGGTGCGATTCTGCGATCACGACGACACCGCTGACGCCTTGTGGCGTGAAACGATGAAATGCCGTCTGCAGAATCTCCGCGTTGGCTTCTTTGGCCGCCGCGACGAGGATGGTAGCGACTTTGTCGACGTCGCTGAGTGTGCTCGGATTACAATCCGACAGTTCAACGATGATATGGGTTCCGAGAGCTCCGGGTTCTTTCAATAACCGACCCCCCACAGGGTAAACGAGCAGGGAGATCCCACCTCCAGTGGTCGGGTGCAAAACGTGGGGCGTCCCACGTACCAAGTACGAATATTAGGCTATTTGCATTCTTTTGTAAATAGTTTTCGGAACCGTGATGCGGGACGTGACCGTTTGACGTGTTCGAGCGGCCTGTGATACCATTCTCGCTTGTCGCGCGCGTGCAGCGCCGGGATTCTATGCGGGCGTGGATGCGGCAGCGCGCGGACGGTCGAAGACGTTCGACCGCTCCTATATATATAAGGAAGGAAGACACGTCATACATGTACGCCGTCATCGAAGCCAACGGCAGGCAACTCAAGGTCAGCGAGGGCGACGTGATCCGCGTCGACGGCGTCGCGGGCGATGCCGACTCGAAGATCGTGTTCGAGCGTGTGGTGCTCGCACACGACGGCAACGAGCTGCGCGTCGGTTCGCCGCTCGTCGCCAACGCCAAGGTCACCGCGACGATCGTGCGTCAGGGCAAGGACCGCAAGATCATGGTTTTCCACTACAAGCCCAAAAAGCGCATCCGCAAGCGCCGCGGACACCGGCAGCCGGTCACCGAGCTGCGCATTGAGAAGATCTCGCTCTAAGCCCCAGCTCACCGTCACCGTCCAGCGGCGCGCGGGGCGCATCGTCGAAGTCTTAGTCGGCGGACATTCGCGGCTGGCGGCCGCAGGCGAAGATATCGTCTGCGCCGGCGTGAGCGCGCTCGTGCAGTCCGCCGCGTATGGCGTCGTCCGCCACGCGGGCGCCAACGCCGTCGTCCGCGACGAACCCGAGGGCGACTACGTGTTGGAAATCTTAGAGCCTGACAACGCGCGCGCGCAGGCCGTGCTGGAGACGGCGGTGTCCGGCCTGCGCGCGATCGCGCGCGAATACCCGAAGGAGCTGCGCGTGCTCTCGCGCACAGGTGTGCCCCGCACGCGGGCTGAACACCATCGGCCCCGCAAAGGAGTTTGAGCGAGATGGATTCGCCTACCGAACGCGACGCATTGCCCAACGGCGCGAGCCAGCGCCCCAGCGTGCCGCCGCCGTCTGATGAGGGCTCCGCCGAACTGCGCGGCGCGCTTGTCGCCGGCATTATCGGCGCAGTGGTCGCGACCGCAGGTTTTGTGATCTACAACCGGCTCGAGGAAGACCACCGCGAAGCGCTGCGCAGATCGGTCACCAAATTCGTCGAAGAACGCGTCGCCGAGGTCCGCTCGCAGCTCAAGTTCTGATGTCTGCGCCTGGCCCGAGCGACCGCCACGGTGAGCGCCGCCCCAACGTGGGGCGGCGTCTTCATGTCGGCCGGCGCTGCGCCGATATACCTATTCGTATGCGACGCGTCATCGAGCTCGTGCTCATCGCGCTTCTATGCTCGGGTGCAATGCTGTGGGCGCGGCCCGCGGCGGCTGCAAGCTCGCTGCACCACGTCACCGCCCCGCAGGTCATGACGGCCTACGTCAACGCGATCCGCTATTTCAATCCCGGCATAGACCAGCCCGAGGCCGAAGAGATCGTCGCCGCCATCATGCGCGAGTCGTGGGATCAGAAAGTCGATCCGCGACTCGTCGTCGCCATCGTCGCGACAGAGAGCTCCTTCGACCCGACGGCGCGCAGCAGCGCCGGCGCGCGCGGTCTCGGACAGCTGATGCCGAGCACGGCGGCGAGCGATAATGTGACCGACGTTGAGAATATCGATCAGAACATCCACGCGACGGTACTGACGCTCAAAGGCAATATCGAGCACTACTCATATCTGGATGCGCAGGATTGTTTCGTGCGCGCCATTGCGGCCTACAATGCGGGAACCGGCGCGGTCGACCGCTACGGCGGCGTTCCGCCCTACGACGAAACCGTCAACTACGTGTTCAAAGTGATCTCGCTCTGGCGCCACCTCACGGGCCAGGATTCGGATTGATCGGCGCGCCCGGCGCGGGCGGCTCGTCCGGTGCCGGCTCGTCTTCGGCGTGCAATCGCGCGCCCGGCATCTCTAACGCATAGTCCGTCTCAATCGTACGCTCGCGCAACGCATCGTCCGGCGGCGGCGACCAGGTCGAGGCGGGGCGTTCGGATGCCGCGGCAGCTCGCTCCATCTCTGACATGAACGAGTTGGTCGTCGCCTGCACGTGGCGCATCGCATCGCCCAGCTGGCGGGCGATGCGCGGCAGATGCTCTGGTCCGAACAGCAGCAGCGCGACGACGAAGATGAGGATGGTGTCTGAAGGGCTCAGCATGTATTTTCAGGCCGTAGGACAAACTTTGTCCAGCCCGCTGCAGCTCCCTGGTCTGTCGCACGCCCGGGCTCCCAAGGTCGCTCGATTCCTCACCGGCGGGGCGTTTCGTTGAAGATATTCTACACAAAGGGTCAGCGTGAGGACCCGGTCGCTTCGCTCGCGACGCTCAAGAAGATTCTTGCGCGTTTCGTGCACCATTACGTCTTCTACGAGATGTCGACGCGGCATCGCAGCACGCGCCAGCTCTTCTCCGTCAAGAACGTGTTCTTGCTCGGTCAGGTCGAGGTGAGCGGGCAGAACGACCTGGTCGTGACGCTGTTCGACGGCAACCACCCCGCGCATTCGATCGAAATCCTCAACCCGCACGCGATGCGCATCTACGATGAAGGCAAGACCTTCGCCGTCGCCTTTTACACCGACGAGGCAGGCGATTTCGACGTGCGCTATTACCTGCGCGACGAAGGCGAAGAGGGCAAGGCGCCGCCGCGTACGGCGCTCGAGCGCATCTCGCTGCCGCAGCTATTCGAATACCTGGAAGACATCAAAAAGGCGGAAGTCGTCGAGGTCGTCGAGCCGGGCAAACGCTAGCGCGTCACGTCCTGCGCCGTCTGCCGGATAGGAAATCCCAGATCGATCCGTTCTCGAGTTTGGCGGCGAGGCGCAGCTCGCGCACGGATTCGCCGACGCGCCCCTCGCGTTTGAGCAGCACGGCGTAGTTGTGGTGCGCGAGCGCATAATCGGCGTCCGCGGTAATCGCTGCTTCGTAACGCGCGCGCGCTTCGTCTAGCCGGCCCGCTTCCAGCGCAAGGTTGCCCAGATCCGTCAGCGCCGGCGCATGTTTGGGATTTTCCGCCAGCGCGGCCTCGAAGTCGGCAGCGGCTGCGCGGCGGTCTTCGAGGCGAAGCCGGCACACGCCGCGCTTGGTCAGCGCTTCAGCGCGGCGATCGCCCTGCTCGACGGCCTGCGTGAACAGCGCGATCGCGAGCTCGTACTCGCGTTGTCCAAGCGCTTGCAGTCCGCGTTCGAAGGGCGTCGCGGGATCGTTGTGAAAATCGCTCGACCCGATGCGCATCGACATCGTCACGCTCTTTCGTGCATTTTTCGAACCTATCATTTCCGGCAGCATCCTCGGACGCGCGCAAGGTAAGAAGCTCGTCGATATCCGCGTGCACGACCTGTGGCAGTACGTGCCGGCCGGCGAGCGCGCCGATGACGCGCCCTATGGCGGCGGAGCGGGAATGGTCATGCGCCTGGCTCCGCTCATCGCCTGCGTCGAGGACCTCCTCGGTCGCGACCTCAACGTGCCCACCCGCACGCTGGTCGTCGTGCCCTCGCCGGCCGGAGCGCGCTTCGACCACGCCTTGGCCGCGCAATGGTCCGCGCTCGACCGCCTGATCATCGTGTGCGGTCACTACGAGGGCATCGACGAGCGTTTCTACGATCTCGTACCCGCACGCGAGGTGTCGCTCGGCGATTTCGTGCTCACCGGCGGCGAAATACCCGCGCTCGCATTCGTCGACGCGTGCGTGCGACTTTTGCCCGGCGCGATAACGGCGCAAAGCGCCGCCGAAGATTCGTTCGCGCAGGGCGAGCTCGATTGGCCGCACTACACTCGGCCGGCCGTGTTCCGCGGCATCGCGGTGCCTGACGTGTTGCGCAGCGGCGACCATGGCAAGATCGCTACGTGGCGCGGCGAGCAAGCGCGCACGCGCACCCGCGCACGCCGCCCAGACCTCGAACGCTAAGGGCCGCGGCGTCCCCCCGTCGAAAAGCGTTCGCGAGGGAAAGGGGATCGGATGAAACGACGCGAGCTTCTGCGGCACTTGGGCGCCGGTTTGTTGGCATGTTCAGTGTGCAGCGCTCTCCGCATCGGATCTGCGCGCGCCTCCGGCGGCGGCGTGCATTGGGGCTACAGCGGAGACGCCGGTCCCGATCATTGGGGCCAGCTCGAATCGGATTACGCCACGTGCGCATCGGGAACGCAGCAATCGCCCGTCAATATCGTCGGCGCGGTGCCGACGTCGATCGGCGAGTTGGAGATCGACTATCGCGTGACCGAGCTCAAGATCCTCAACAACGGCCACACCGTTCAGGTGAACTATGACACGGGCAGCACGCTCGCGGTGCGCGGCAGCGCATACCAAGTCCAACAGTTCCACTTCCACACGCCGAGCGAACACACCGTGGACGGCAAGCATTCTTCGATGGAGCTTCACATCGTCCATCAAGACACGGGCAACAACTACGCGGTGCTCGGGGTTCTGATGGACGAGGGGGCGGAGAACAAAGCATTGCGGCCGGTGTGGTCGGCGATGCCGTTCAAAGAGACCGGCGAGAAGACGATCAACGGCGTCTGGGTCAACATCGCCGACGCGCTGCCGGCGGCTCGCGGCTATTACGAGTATGAGGGTTCGCTGACGACGCCGCCCTGCTCGCAGAGCGTGCGCTGGATGGTGTTGACTGCGCCCATCACCGTGTCTACACAGCAAATCGCCACGTTCAAGCGCGCGTTCCCGATGAACGCCCGCCCCGTGCAGCCGCTCAACTCGCGAACGATCTTCTTGCAAAAGGCGTAGGTCGCTAAGAGGGGCTTCCTGCCGCTTGAAGCGCGCGCAAGCGGTGTGTTATACTGGTCTGCGTTTCGCATCTTAGGCTCCAGTTCATGGCTGCGGCGTCGCGCCTTGCGAGGACGGCGCTTTTTTCGCGGCTCCAGAGGAACCCGTCATCATGAATCTCGCCAGCACCCTCGGCCCGGGCCATGCCAAGGCGCGCACCGTCGATTTCGCTCCGGGCGACACGGTCAAAGTGCACACGCGCGTGACCGAAGGCAACAAAGAACGCATCCAGGCGTTTGAAGGCGTCGTCGTCGAGCGCCGTCATGGCGGCGACAACGCGACGTTCACCGTCCGCCGCCTCTCGCACGGCGTCGGCGTCGAGCGCTCGTTTCTGATCCATTCGCCGAAAGTCGAGAAGATCGACGTGGTGCGCCGCGGCAGCGTCCGTCGCGCGAAGCTCTTCTATCTGCAAGAACGAGTCGGCAGTAAAGCCACGCGGATCCGGGAACAGAAGCAAACGGCGCAGTGAGCCCGGGCGCGCTCCTTCTCATCATCGGGCTGTTGATCGTGGCGCGCGTCGTCATCGGCGTGCGGCCCGCCACCGTTCCCGACGAGAAGCAGCGCCTCGTCGTGCGCGAGTATCTCGACGCCTTCGTCGTCGCCGGCATCGTGGCGCTCGTCCTCATGCAGTTCGTCGTGCGCACGTTTTGGATTCCGTCGGGCTCGATGGAGCCGACGCTCGACATCAACGACGTGCTGCTCGCCAACGAACTCCAGTACCGCGTCTCCAATCCGAAGGACGGCCAGATCGCGGTGTTCGCGCCGCCGCCGCAGCTCGGCACCACCGACTTCATCAAGCGCGTCATGGCCGCGCCCGGCGACACGATCAGCATCAAAGACGGCGTCGTCATGCGCAACGGAATCAAACTCGATGAGCCGTACGTCGCCAGGGGCAATCGCCCCAATTACGATCTCGAGATCAAAGACTACGCGATCTACGTCGACGGCATGCCGCTCGACCCGCAGCGCTCGCAAGTGCCGCCGAAGTCCGCCTGGCAGGCGCCCAACCGAGTGCCCGCCGGCTACTACCTCATGCTCGGCGACAACCGAAACGATTCGGACGACGGCCATCTGTGGGGTTTTCTGCGCCGCGACCAGTTCGTCGGACACGCCTTCTTCGTGTTCTGGCCCCCCAAACACGTCGGAACTCTCAAGTAGACTGGGTACGTTTATCTGTGTGCCGAGATGGGCGCAAGCGCGCACCGCGCTTGAGAACTCGGTCGCACCCGGAGGAACTACATGCGTACCCTTTTCGTTCTCGCCGCCGCGCTGATCGTCTCTGCCGCGTTCGTCACGTCGACCGCAGCACCCGCGCACGCGAACATCAATTCCTATTGGACCGGCACCATCACGCACGTCTCGACCGAGAATCTGAAGGTCAAGAACAAGGCGGGCGATGAGCTGAGTTTCTTGATCGTGCCGAAGTTCAAGAACATCTGGTCGGATGACGGCAAGACGACCTACCAGATGTCGTATCTCAAACCCGGCATGGACGTCAAAGTGACCTACGATCAGAAGGCACTGGGCGCGCGCCACGCCGATAAGATCGTCGTCTTGCGCCACTAGCGCTACCCACAGGTCGAACTGCGCGGGTTCTAACGCTCGTCGGCGCGCAGCATTGCGAAGGCCGACGCGCCGAGCGCGACGATCAAAAAGCCGAACGTCGAGATGATGACCGGCAGTCGCGGCCCGTGCAGGTCCGCCAACGACCCGCCGATCAGAGTGCCGGGCACGACGCCGATCAGCGCGATAAGTCTGACGGCGGCGAAGACCCGGCCTATCTTTTCGTGCGGCGTCACGCGCATGCGCCAGCTGATGATCTGCGTGACCTCGAACGAGCCGCCGATGTTGGCGAGCATCCAGAAGACGACCGCCGGCCAAAGCCGGTGCGCGAAGACGACGGGGATGAAGATCAGACCGTCGAGCGCATACGCGATCAAGAGCGCGCGGCCGAACGGCCAGCGGCCGGCGGTGGCGCCGCCCAGCAGCGAGCCGCAGATCGAACCGGCCGCCAGCGCGCCGTAACTGAGTCCGACCTGCGCATCGCTCGCGTGAAATTCCAGTTTCAGGAATGGGATGAACACGGCGGCCGCCATCATTCCGAAAAAATTGAGTAGCAGACTGCAATACGCGACGAGCCGCATGACGCGATCGCCGTTCATGAAGCGAAAGCCTTCGACGATGTCCGCCCAGATCTCGTGCAGCGACGGCGCTGGTCCCGGCTCATCGGGTCCCATGCTCGGCACGAGCGCGAGCGAGATCTGTGACGTGAGGTAGGTGAACGCGTTGAGCGCAAGCGCCGGCAGCGGACCGCCAAGCGCGAAGAGCAATCCGCCCAGCGGCGGCGCGACGAGATTCGACGTCTGCTCCGCTGCGAGCAGCGCGGCGACCGCTCGACCCGAGCGCGCCGTGCCCACGAGAAACGGGATGCTCGTCGACTGACCACCGAGGAAGATCGCCGCTGCGATCGAGACGATCGCGATGCCGATGTAGAGGACGGGCAGCGTCAGCGCGTGGCGCCAATAGAGGAGTGCGAAAAGCCCGATGATCGCGAAGCGCACGAAATCGCACGCGATCATCAAGCGCCGGCGGTCGAGGCGGTCGGCGAGCGAACCGCCGACGAGGCCGAACAGCGAGAACGGCAAGAACTCAAGCGCGTATGTGATGCCGAGCGATAAACCCGATCCGGTGATGTTGAAGACGAGCAGCGGAATGGCAAGCGTACGCAGACCGTCGCCGAGATAGCTCAGCAGTTGGCCGCAGAAATACAGAGTGAAACCGCGCTCAGCAAAAATGCTGCGCGTGGTATCCGCACGCGCCATCCCGAGGATGTTCGCGGACCAAGACGGAACACCTCATTCCGTGCGACAGCCGGTTCCCCGGTGGCACGGCCGCGGTCAACTCGATCCGACCGCTGCGTACGCCATCGTCGCCGACGCCAACGCAACGAGCGCATCGCCAGCCGGCGAGCTGGCCGCGCCATCTCCGCTGCTGCGCACCCTTGCGCGCATCGCAAAGCTCACGCTTGAAGCCGCCGCTTTGCTCGCGCTCGTCTCATTGTTCTTCATCCGCCTGCCGCAAGTCGACGGCCGTTCGATGGAGCCTCACCTCTCAGCCGGCGAACACGTGCTCATCAACACCGCGGCATACGATATGCGCTTCGGCGCGGGCGAGCAGCCCTGGTTCGACGTCGCGCTTGCGCCCATCGCGCGCGGCGATGTGATCGCGTTCATGCACGCCTCGGACGGCCCGCCGCAAGTCTATCTCAAGCGCGTCATCGGCTTGCCGGGCGACACGGTCTCCATCGCGCACGGCATCGTCACAGTGGGCAGCCGGCCGCTCGCTGAGCCGTACGTCGTCATGGGCGACCGCACGACGATGGCGCCGGTGCGCGTGCCGCCGCGCGCGGTATTCGTGCTCGGCGACAATCGCGGCGAATCTGACGATTCGCGCAGCTTCGGTGCGGTGCCGCGCTCGGCCGTGATCGGACGCGCCGCGCTCGTCGTCTGGCCGCTCAACCGTGCGGCGCGCATCCGCTAAAGAAAAGGCGGTTGCCAGCTGGTTCCCGGGCCACATGGCCGCGGGACTGCGCGCGCTTGAGGGCCTCGCATCGCTGCTCGACGTCATCGTCGAAGTGCGCGATGCTCGCATCCCCGCCGCGAGCGCCGCTGCCCTTCCCCAGTCGCTGCGCGCGAAGCCGCGCATCGTGCTGCTCAATCGCAGCGACCTCGCGCGCGCGCCACAGACACAGCGCTGGCTGCAGGCGCTGCGCGCGCAGCATCCGGCATTCGCGACGACCGGGACGCATGCGGGAAGCCTGCGCCAGGTGCGCGATGCGCTCGTGCGCTTCCCGCGGCGGCGAGCGACGCTGCACGTCGCGGTCGTCGGCGCTCCTAACGCCGGGAAATCTTCCATTATCAACGCGCTTGGGCGGCGCAAGCGCGCGATCGCGCAGGACCGGCCCGGCGTCACGCGCCACGTGCGCTGGCTTGCGCTTGCTCCGGGCATCGAGCTGCTCGACACGCCCGGGGTGCTAGCGCCGAAGATCGTCGGGCGCGATGCAGCGTGGCAATTGGCCGCGACCGGCGGTTTGCCCGAGACCGCGTACGATCCGGAGGATGTGGTCGAACATCTGGCCGCGTGGCTGCGCGCGCACGGCGAAACGCGCGCGGCACAGCGGATCGTCGTCGAAGATTTCGCACGCGCGCACGGGATGCTGCGAAAGGGCGGCGAAGTCGACCGCCCCGGCGCCGCGCGCAAGATCTTATCGGAATTGCGAGCAGGAGCATTGGGACGCTTCACGTTCGAACTCCCACACGAGGCCTAACGTGACTCCGAAGGAACGTCAGCGCCTGCGACGGCTGCACGCCTACGAACGCGCGGCTTGGGAAGGCGGCGCTCGTTACATCTGCGGCATCGATGAGGTCGGACGCGGTCCGCTCGCTGGTCCCGTCGTCGCGTGTGCGGTCGTCATCGAGCGGCCGTTACGCTTAGAATTTCTTAAGGATAGCAAACTGGTCACCGAATTGCGGCGCGCGGACCTCGACACGAGCATCCGCGAGCAGGCGGTGTGCGTTTGCTTGGGCTGGGCCGACCATGAGGAGATCGACCGCATCAACATCCTCGCTGCGACGAAACTGGCGATGAACCGCGCGCTCGCCGGCTTGGCGCAAGCGCCGTGCCGCGTCTTGGTCGATGCCCTTTCCATTCCCGGGTGCCTGTACCCGCAGACGCCGATCATCGGCGGCGATCGCAAATCCGCGGCGATCGCAGCGGCCAGCATCGTCGCCAAAGTCGCGCGCGACGCGCATATGACGGCGATGGATGCGCAGTATCCGGGTTACGGCTTCGCCGAACACAAAGGCTACAGCACCTCCTCGCACTTCGATGCGCTCGACCGCCTTGGGCCGTGCGCGATCCATCGGCGCTCGTTCATGCCGGTGATCTCGCCACGCCTGAAGTTCATGTACGAGGCCGACGCCTCGTGACGCGTGCCACCGCACGCTCGCATGCCGCGAGCGGGAATCTCGCCGAACAAGCGGCGGCAGCGTTTCTCCAGGCGCGCGGCTACCATATCCTCGAGCGCAACTTCCGCTGCCGCGGCGGCGAGATCGACTTGATCGCGCTGGATGGCGGCACGCTCGTGTTCATCGAGGTCAAGCTGCGGCGCACGCTGCAGCGCGGCGCGCCGATCGAAGCGGTCACGCCGCTCAAACAAGCGCGCGTGCAACGCGCTGCGCAGTCGTATCTCGCCTACTGCGGCCGCGTGTTTGCGCGCATCCGCTTCGACGTCATCAGCGTGATGCGCACGGCGGCGCGCAGCGAGATCACGCACTTCAAGGCCGCCTTCCCGCCGACACGATGACGCTCGAGAACGGCGCAGTGCTCGCCGACCGCTACCGTATCGTCGAGCGTATCGGCTCGGGCGGCATGGGCGAGGTGTTCCGCGGCTACGATCACGGACTGGAGCGCGACGTCGCCATCAAGGTGCTCGCGCAGCACTCCGACGAGGTCAATCGCCGTTTCCTCGCCGAGGCGCAGGCGATGGCACGTCTGAACCATCCCAACATCGTCGCGGTCTACGACGTGGGCATGGACGGATCTGCGTCGTACATCATCATGGAATACGTGCGCGGGTCGACCATCCGCGAGATCGACCGGCACGCGATGACGATCGCGCAAGCCACGGATCTCGTGCTCCAGGTCGTCGCGGCGCTGAAGTTCGCGCACGAGCACGACGTCGTGCATCGCGACATCAAACCCGGCAACGTGATCGTCGGCGAGGACGGCGTGGTGAAGGTGACCGACTTCGGGCTCGCGCGGCGCATGTCCGACGTCGGCAACCTGTCGCAAAGCGGTGAGATCGTCGGCACCGTCGCATACCTTCCTCCCGAACGCTTCATGGGCAAGACCGGCGACCGCTCCAGCGACCTGTACTCGGTCGGCGTCTTGCTCTACGAGTTGGTCGCCGGAACGCTGCCGTTCGCCGAAGCATCCGAAGATCTCGTCTCGACGATGATCGCGCACGTCAACGAAGTGCCGCGCTCGCCGCGACTGCTCAATCCTGCGATACCGGCGGAGCTCGACCGCATCATCGCGCGCTTGCTCGAATCGGAACCGCAACGGCGCTTTCCCGATGCAGCGGCCTTGATCGCTGCGCTGCACGCCGCGCGCGAACGCGGCGGAGCCGGCTGGTCCTCGCAGCTTCCGCCGGCAGCGGCGTTGTCGCAGACGGTCTCGCGCAGCGCGTACGCGCAGGCGCTCGCGCTGATGGAACGCGGCATCACTGCCGGGCGCAACGGCGACGGCGAGGCCGCGACGAGCAGCTACCGCGCGGCCATCGATGCGCTGACGAAAAACAGGCAACGATGATCAACACGCCCAGCCGCATGCGTTTCAAGGTCGCGACGTCGTTCGCGATCGCGCTGCTTGGCATCATCGCGCTCGTACGCTTGCTCTCGATCGCGCCGCTGTCGGGCGCAACGCTTGCCGCATACGCCGTGCTGTTCGTGCTGATCGCCGCGGCGGCTTGGCGCGGCATCCTCTATATGCGCGCGCTGCGTCAGGCGCCGCCCACGCGGTCATGAACTTCGAGCCGCTCGGCGCCCTGGTTGCGTTCTTCATCGTCGGCGCAGTCACATCGACGCTGTATTGGATGCTGCATCCGGCGCTGAGCCGTTCGATGCTGATCGCGCAGACCGCATCGAGCCAGGCGAGCGAGATCTCCGGAAAGGTGCTCGTCGTTTTTTCCGCCGACATCAATTCGCTCGTATTGATGGCGCTTGCCGCCCGCATGGCCAAGCGCGAACACGCGACGCTCGTCGCGATCTACGTGATCGAGGTGCCCTACACGCTGCCGATCGAGGCCGAGCTGCCGCAGGTCGAACGCCGCGCGCTCGACTCGCTCAACGCCGCAGAAGAGGTCGCGCGCAAAGCCGGCGTCGACATCGAGACGCGCATGATTCGCGACCGCCAAACGGGAACCGGCGTCATCCGGGCAGCGCAAGAGGAAGGCGCGAGCCTCATCGTGATGGGCACGTATCGCGAACATGGTTATGCGGGTGCGCCGCTCGCCAAAGCGATCGAGTTCGTGACCACGCACACGACCACTGACGTGCTCATCGGCGTTTCCAGCATCGATGCGAAGAGCATGCTCAGCGTCTCGCCGAAGGACGGCCTCGGCGACAAAGGAGGCAGCCGATGACAAGCACGCGGATCGCCATGGCCTACGCGGTCGCGGTGTTCGGCGCTGCGGGGATCGGCGCCTCAGCGCCTCAGGCCGCTCCGGCGTCAGCGCCGTCGACACCCGAGCAATGGATCGCCGCGTTTCAAACGGCGTGGGATGCGCTCAAGTCCTACCAAGCGACGATCACCGCACGCGAGTTTTTGAACGGCAAGATCCAAGACCGCGTGTATGCCATCAAATTTCAGAAACCGACGAGCGCGCGGCTCGACATCACCGGCGGCGATGGCAAGGGCAGCGCCGCCGTGTGGCAAGGCGGCGACCGCGTGCAGGGCCATCAGGGCGGCTGGCTTTCGCCGATCCACCTGAACGTCAACATCCACGCGAAGATCGCGACGTCGATGCGCGGCCGCACGATCGCCGACGCGCCGTTCGGCGCAGCGCTCGAGCACATCAAGTCCGTCAAATGGAAGTCCACGCAGGTGAGCGTGTCGGGCGACCGCTCGACGTGGACGGGCGAGGCCGAAGATCCGACGCAGAACAACGGCGTCACCAAAGAAGTGATGACGCTTGGTGCGAACGGGTTGCCGGTTGAGGTGACGGAGTTCGAAGGCGACCAGACGGTGCGCCACGAGACCTATTCGGATATCCAGCTCAACGTCGAGTTTCCGCCCTCGACCTGGCAGATCTAGGCTTCTCCGGTCGCCTCGCGATCCTCGAGCTCTGCTGACGCGTCCTCGTACGCGCGGCGCAGCGCGAGCAGGCTTTGATGGCGCGTGACGTCTTTGGCTTCGGGCGCCGCGTCAGCGCCGAGATCACCGGTTTCGAACACGCCGTACTTCTTCTCGAGCGCCGCCACGTAGGTGTCGATGTCGGCGTGCACTTCGTCGAACTCCTTGATGAGGCGTTGCAGTTCGGGCGTCAGCGAATGCTCGACGGCGGCGAGCCGTTCGGCGTCGTCGGGTCCAGTGAATTTCTTCCAGCGGGCCACCATCGGATCGAGGCGTTCCCAGACCTGCTCCGCCATATGCTCCTTATCCTGACGTGAAGTAGCGCCTGCGCAGTTCATCGAGCAGCACCGCAGCTAATATCACCGCGCCCAGCACGACATCCTGCGCATAGGATTGGACGTTCAGCAAGTTCATCAAGTTATACAGCATGCCGATGAGCAAAGCGCCCACGAACGTGCCGACCAGCGAGCCGCGTCCGCCCGCCAGCGACGTGCCGCCGACCACGACGGCCGCGATCGACTGCAGTTCGTATCCCTGGCCCGACTGCGGGATGCCGGAATTGAGGCGGCCTGCGAGCAGCAGGCTCGCGATACCCGCCAGCGCACCGGAGATGATGTAGACGCTCAGCTTGACGGCGAACACGTTGACGCCCGACAGGCGCGCCGCCTCTTCATTGCCGCCGATCGCATAGACGTAGCGTCCGAACCTCGTGCGCGTGAGCATGAAGTGGCCCGCGGCGACGATCGCCAGCATGATGATGACCGGTACCGGTACGCCCGGAATGCCGAACGCATGTCCCACGCCGATGAGTCCGCTGCCGATGTAATTGAACGCCGGGTTGTCGATCTCGATCGGCTTGCCGCCCGTGTAGAGGAAGGCCGCGCCGCGCGCCATCAGCATCATCGCCAGCGTCGTGATGAACGGCGGCAAGTTGAAGCGCACGACCGGCAGGCCGTTGATCGCACCGGCTGCACCGCCGACGCTCACGCCGACGAGCGTCGCGAGAATCACGCCGAGCGCGATCGAAGATTCTGCCCCTAGCACGCCGGCCATCAGCACGCCGGTCAGCGCGATGAGCGATCCCACCGACAAGTCGATGCCGGCGGTGATGATGACGAACGTCTGGCCGGATGCAAGGATCGCGTTGACCGAGATCTGACGCAGCACGTTGACGACGTTGCCCGGTGCGAGAAAATCGCCGTGCGTGAGCGCGTTGAGAATGCCGAGCAGCACCGCGAGTCCGGCGATCAGCGCCGCTGCCCGGATCGCTGCGGTGCGCCGCGCGCGCGCCGCGGCCTGCGCGGCGGCGGCTTCGCCCGCTTCGACGCTTTGTGCGGTCGGCGGTAACGCGCCGGCCACGCTATGCCGCTCCCGTCGCCAAGCGGATGACGGTCTCGGGCGTCGCTTCACCGCGCGCGAATTCGCGCACGATACGCCCGCCGTGCATGACGCCGATGCGCATCGACATGCCGAGCACTTCGGGCAGCTCGGACGACACCATGATGATCCCGGTGCCGCCTTTGGCGAGCGAGACGATAAGATCGTAGATCTCAGCCTTGGCGCCGACGTCGATGCCGCGCGTCGGTTCGTCGAAGCAGATCAGCGTCGCGCGTTCGAGCAGCCACTTGGCGAGCACGACCTTTTGCTGGTTGCCGCCCGATAACGAGCGCACCGCTTGTTCGATCGAGCGCGAGCGCACGTGCAGCTCGGCCGACAGCGTCGCGACCGCTGTCGTCTCCTTCGGCCGGTCGATGACGCCGAGCGTCGCAAAATCCTCGAGGTGGGGCAGCGTGACGTTTTCGCGGATGGACATGCCAAGGATAAGGCCCTGCGACTTGCGATCCTCGGTCACCAGCGCCAATCCCGCGGCGATGCCGTCGTGCGGCCCCCGCAAGTGGAGCACTGCGCCGCCAAGCGTGACCGAGCCCGAATCGTAACGGTCTGCGCCGCATATCGCGCGCAAAAGCGACGTGCGTCCGGAGCCGACCAGACCCGCGATCCCGTAGATTTCGCCGGCGTACACGTCCACATTGACGTCTTGGAGACGGCCGCGCGTGGTCAGACCGCGCACCGAGAGCAGGGGCGTCGTATGCGGCGGATCGGGCGGCAGCGTCGGGAAATGCGCTTCGAGAGCACGCCCGACCATGAGCGTGATGACCTCGTCGCTTGTCATGTCGGCGCGCTCTTTGGTCGCGATCAGCCGGCCGTCGCGCAACACCGTGATGCGGTCGGCGATCGCGAAGACCTCCTCGAGCCGGTGTGAGATGTAGACGACGCCGACGCCATGCGCGGTCAGCGTTTTGATGATCGCGAAGAGGCGATCGACCTCTTGTCCGGTCAGCGCCGCCGATGGCTCGTCCATGAAGATGATGCGCGCATCCACCGACAGCGCTTTGGCGATCTCGATCATCTGCTGCTGCGCGACCGACAGGGTGCGCACCGGCGCGTCGAGCGGCACGGTCACGCCTAAGCGCGCCAGCGCCGCCGCTGCGCGCACGTGCAGCTCGCGCGTGTCGATCACCATGCCGCGCAACGGCTCGTGACCGAGCTCGATGTTCTCTGCCGCGGTCAGCTGCGGCACGAGATTGAACTCTTGATGGATGACGGCGATGCCGAGCGCCTCCGACTGGCGCGGCGATGAGACCGTGACGGTGCGTCCGTCGATCTCGATGCTACCCGCGTCCGCCGCGACCGCGCCGGACAGGATGTTGACGAGCGTGGATTTGCCGGCGCCGTTCTCACCGACGAGCGCGTGCACTTCGCCCGGGCGCACATCGAAGTCGATGCCGTCAAGCGCGCGCACGCCGGGATAGCTTTTCGAAATGCCGCGCAGGACGAGGTACGGCGCGGCCTGCGCGATCGGCATGTCGCTTATTTCGCCGGCGCTGGCCCCGTGTACGAACCGACCGTCACCGGTATGCGCGACGGTGGCGTGCTTCCCGAGAAATAGTCGTGAATGGTGTCGATCGTCAGCTTGCCGATCTGATCCGGATGCTGCTCGGGATCGCCGACCATCTCGCCCGCGTCGATGGCCTTGCGTGCTTCCGGATTGGCGTCGTAGCCCACGATCTTGATCTTGCCGACCTTGCCCGCGGATCTGACCGCTGCCAGCGCGCCGAGCGCCGAGTCGTCGTTGATGCCGAAGATGCCGTTCAGGTTCGGAAAGCGTTGCAGCAGATTGTCGGTGACGGACGCCGCTTGCGCCCGCTCGCCGCCAGCCGTCTGATCTGCGACGATGCGAATGGCCGGATATTTCGCCGCCAGCTCGTCTTTGAAGCCTTTGACGCGATCCTGCACCGACGTCACTTCAGGCTCGTCGATGATCGCGATGTCTCCCCGGCCGCCCAGCGCCGCACCGAGCAAGTCTGCGGCGACTTTGCCGCCTTGGATATTGTCCGAGGCGATGTGCGAGATGACCGTGCCACGCGCGGCGGTGCTGGCGATGTCCGCGGTGAACACCGGGATGTTCGCGCTGTTGGCCTCGACGATCGCGGGGCCGACAGCCTTCGAATCCGCCGGCGACAAGATGATGACATCGACGTGTTTGCTGATGAAGTCCTCGACCTGTGACGTCTGCTTCGCCTGGTCGTGATTGGCGTCGGTGAAGACGATCGAGTAGCCGTAGGTGGCCGCCTCGTCCTTCATGCCTTGCTCCATCGCTTGATAGAACTGCGCTTGCAAGTCGAGCAGCGAAACGCCGATGCTCTTGGATCCTGACGCGGGCGTGCTCGTCGGCGCGTTGCTCTTGGCGCATCCGGACACGAGCAGAATGAGGGTTGCCGCCAAGGCTGCCGCGGCGGAATTACGTCGCAAGTGGTCCTCCGATACGTAGTGCGTGCGTCCTGCGGGCCGATACGGCTCGCATAAACGTTCGAACGATTGCGCCCCGCGCTATCCACACAGCCCGGCATCCTTTGTGTGGATATGTGGATAGCAGGCACGTGCTACTTTAAGCCGACCTAAAGGCAATGATGACATCTGCAGATCAGCCACTGGCGGGCACTACGAGGCGCGCTTGAGCAATTCCCGGGAACGGTGCGTACGAAAAAAGCGGAAAAAACGAACGCCGGACGCGAGTGGCGCCCGGCGCTTTGCGAATGCCCTAGCCGTTAGCGATCGTCGCCGTCGTGCCGGCCATTATCGCCGTTGTGCCCAGGCCCGTTGGCGTTGCCATTTCCGCGATTGCCGTTCCACTGGTTGCCGTTGCGTCCGTTATTGTGGACGTTGTAGCGGGCGCTTGCATTGTAACGGTCGTCCGTATCGCGCACGGTCCGAGTCGTGCTGTACATGTAGCTCGGATAGCTGTACGTGGGTGGCGTGTAGGTCGGGTAGTTGTACGTCGGATACGTATACGCCGGCTGGTAGGCCGGATAATTCGAGTATCCGTATCCCGGCTGCGGGTAGTTGTTGTTCGGATAGTACACCGTCGGATTGGCTCCGCAGTACTGCTCCGATCCATCCCACGAGCATGGCGCGCCGTTCGTGCCGGTGTAAAGCACTTGGCCGTTCGGATACACGACTCGGCCATCCGCGTACACGGTCCCGCCGTCGGGCGTGTAGCCGACCACCGTGTTATGCGCGACGTTCTTGTTGTGCACGTTTTCGTAGATGACGATGCCGGCGATTGCCGCCGCCGCGCCGAGGATGATGTTGCGCGTCGAAGCCGCGCCGTCGGCGCGCACCGGACGCGCCATCGAAAGCGCGACGATCAGCGCAAGGGCTGCTGCGACGAGCGGCCGGGCGATCGCTTGGTAGTTCTTTGTGTTCATCGAAATTGGACCTCCGCACACATTGTACGAAGGCGGGCTGAGAATGCGTTGCGCTCTCAGTATAATCCCAATCTCATTTATTCAAAAACTAAGGCGGGGGCGCCGCCCAGCGCTCCCGCCCTCGCCCATCGTTCGCTAGCGCGACCGAAATTATCCGATCTCTAGTAGTTCTTGACGGCTGCCGATACCGGTATCACGCCGGCGACCTTCCAGCCATCCTTCGTTTTCGTGCACGTCGTGACCACGATGGCTTTCGCGCTGTACGGCGTGCCGGAAACCGTGGCGGTGATGTTCATAGGCGCGATGACGTCGGCCGTGGTCGCGCTGCGCAGCGTGACGTGGGTGTTCGTATAATCGGGCGTTGCGCTCCAGACGCCGCTGAACAGCTTTTGCAGGTGAGCCGAGACCGCGTCATAGCCGAAGACAGGCCCGGATATCGTCAACCACACGAGGTTCGGGTCGTTCCATAGGAGCTTTTGCACGCCGGCAAGATTGTGTTGGTTCTGCAGACCGATGAACTGCGTGAACAGCGCGCGCACGTTCTGTTGGTCATACGTCGCGGTGTCGGCTCGCGCTGGTACACTGGCTGAGGCTAGCACCAATGCGACAAGAGCCACGAATGTAAGGCGAGTCAACATATGACTGTCTTTCCTTTCCTGAATCGAAACCTTGGTTGTCTGGCGCGACGGTTCACCCGCCGCCCGCCGATTTCCCGCGACATGCTAGCTACGCACAGGTTCGGGACGGCGGGCGTCCAACCACCCGCAAACGGTCCGTTCACAAGAAGGAGACGATATGGTCGCACGCTTGTCGTCGTTGGTGTTCGCCGTTCTGATCGCCGCGAGCACCGCAGCCGCAGCAGCGACAACGCCGGCGCGCTCGCCCAATCCCGCGATTCAGCTCATGAAGGTCACCTGCGGTGACATGCTCGCCTCGGATGTCTTGGATCGCTCGTCCATCATGATGTTCTATTGGGGCTATCTCGCCGGCAAGCAAGGCGCGACGGTGCTCAACACGAGCGGCTTGGAATTGGCGACGTCGCGCGTCATGGAGGTGTGCACGGCGCACCAGTCCATGACGCTGTTCGATGCGATCGATGCGGCCAAACGTGGCAACAAGTAAGAGCGCGCGGCTGCGCGCCTTTTTGGTCGCTGCGATCAGCCTCACGTTGGCTATCGCATTGTGCGTCGACGTGCTCGCACAGGGCTACGGACAATCCGGCTACAGCCAGCAGCGTTATTCATATAATCCGCCGCCAAACCAATATGAGCGTTGCTCCAATGTGGCGCAGCAGCGGTCGGGGTATTCCGGCGGATCAAGCCACGGACCAGGCGCCCTCGAGGGAGCTGCAGGCGGAGCTCTCGCCGGCTCTTTCGTCGGCGGCTGGAGCGGGAATGCAGGCGGCGGCGCTGCATGGGGCGCTGCGATCGGCGCCGTCGCCGGCGGCATTCGCAAGCGCAATCGGAAGAACGAAGAGGAGTCGCGGCGCAACGAATTCGACAAAGTGTTTGAACAGTGTATGAACTCGTATCAGCAATCCGGTCAGCAGTACGCGCCCGGAGTCCGTCCACCGCCGACCGCGCCGCAGCGCCCGATGACGCCGGTGCCGACGAGGCAGCCGCTGGGCACGACGCCCGAGCCCCTCGGCGCGACGCCGGAGTCGCCCGCGCCGACAGTGTCCGTTCCGGTGAAGCCCTACCCGGTGCTGCCGTCGATCCCGCGCACGCCGCCGCCGCCGACGGCGCTGCCGACACCGATAGCGCCGACGCCCACTTGACGTGACATGCGGCCGCCGTGATAGGCGGCTGCATGCTTGCGATCGGCTACTGCGGCGCGGTGCGCGGCATCGAAGCGTACATCGTGCGCGTGGAAGTCGTCGGCATTCCGACCACTGATGTCGGCATCCACATCGTCGGGTTGGCCGACCGGTCCATTCAGGAATCGAAAGAGCGCGTCAACGCGGCGATCCGCTCGTCGGGTTTCTTATTTCCGACGTATCGCGTCGTGGTCAACTTGGCGCCGGCCGCCGTGCGCAAGGAAGGCGCGGCGTTCGACATCGCGCTCGCGCTCACGATTCTCGCCATGGACCAGCAGATCGATGCGCACAGGCTGCGCGACGTGGTCGCCCTGGGCGAGCTCGCGCTTGACGGGTCGGTCAAACCGGTCGGCGGCGTGCTGCCGATCGCGATGGCCGTGAAGCGGTCGCGCCACAAGCGTCTCATCGTGCCGGCGGACAATCTAAAGGAAGCTGCGCTCGTGGCTGGCCTCACGTTGTACCCGGTGCACACGCTCATGCAGGCAGTCGACGTCGTGCTCGGCCGGGGACCGGCCGGCATCGCGTCGTCCGGCGCAGCATTGGAGCGCGACGCACCCGAGCCGCATTTCGCCGAGGACCTGCAAGATGTCCGCGGCCAGGCACGCGCCAAACGCGCGATGGAGATCGCGGCAGCCGGCGGTCACAACCTCCTTTTCGTCGGGCCGCCGGGCAGCGGCAAGACGATGCTCGCGCGGCGCATGCCGTCGATCTTGCCGCCGATGACGCCCGACGAAGCGCTCGACGTCACTGCGCTCTACAGCGTGAGCGGATTGCTGCGCGACCGTTCGCGTTTGGTATCGGTGCGGCCATTTCGCGCCCCGCATCACACAGTCAGCGCGATCGCGCTTGCCGGCGGCGGATCGGCGCCGCGTCCAGGCGAGGTCTCCCTCGCGCATCGCGGCGTGCTCTTCCTCGACGAGCTCGCGGAGTTCCAGCGCTCGGCGCTCGAAGTGCTGCGCCAGCCGCTCGAGGACTGCGCGGTTAGCATCAGCCGGGCAGGCCGCGCAGTGACGTTTCCCGCAGCATTTATGCTCATCGCAAGTCTCAATCCGTGTCCGTGCGGCTACCAGGGAGACGGGCTGCACGGCTGTTCCTGTTCTCCCGTTGCCGTTGCACGCTACTTGTCGAAGATCTCCGGTCCGCTGCTCGATCGCATCGATATGCACGTCGAAGTGCCGCGCGTGGCATATGAGGACATCGGCGGCCGCCCGAGCGCCGAATCGTCATCAGCCATCCGCGCGCGTGTTCGAAACGCG
>JAFAKE010000078.1 GCA_019235715.1 Vulcanimicrobiota bacterium | reverse complement strand
GTTGATGGAGTTGGAGACGACGATGGCGACGGTGACGGAGACGGCGCCGGTGACGGAGACGGCGCCGGTAGTGCCAACGCGCTTGGCGCTCCGGCAACCGCAACGCTCTGATGCGAGAGCTGCGCTTGCGCGAGTGCGCGGCCGCTCACCGCAGGCGTGAAGCCATGTGAAAGCCCGAGCTCGGCGTTGAAATCACGCAGCGCATCGCCCGGCCGGTGCTCCGCCAGCTCGACCATCGCAAGATCATAGTGCAGGAACTGCATGGAGGGCTGCAGTTGGATCGCTTGGCGCAGCTGCGCGTCGGCCGGTATCAGGCGATTCAGGCGCGCCGATAATTGGCCGAGCGCGATGTAGTTCCAGGGATATTGCGCATCCGCAGCTTCGCCGCGCGCATAGGCGACGACGGCGAGCGAATCGTCACCCGCACGCTGCGCGACGTTGCCCAAGCGATAGGCGGTCGGCGCGTCGGTTCCCGGGCCGGCCAGCGATTGGCGCACATATTCGAGCGCAAGCTGCGAGTCGTTCTTGGTAAGCGCACGCTCCGCGCGGTCCGCGGCCGTCTGCGCACCGGGCTGTGCCGTGCCGCTTAACCAACCGCGCGCGCTGCTGCTCCACCAAGCCGCCAAGCGTGCGCCCTGCGCGCGGATCGTCTCGCCGGCGTGATACGGATCCAGCGCGTACAACGCGGTGGACACGATAGCGATCAGGGCGAGCATGCCGAGCCAGCGCAGAACAACCATGGCGAGACTCAGATTTTCGCGGCGCCGCAAGAGCGCAGCCTTGGGCCGAATGGCGCATCGCTCTCGCCGTTCTTCCCAGCGCATGCGCCATGTGAGAGGGTAATACGAAAGGCCGTGAGCCTACTTCGCGCAGCAGCCGCGGTCGGGCTGTGCCTCCTGATCACTCGTGCCGCGGACGGCGCGCAGCTCTCGACCGTTCCGGTCGTCACGCGATTGTCGGGAATGGTCACGCTCAACAGCGCGCAGACGGGCGCTCGCGATCTCGAGTCGACTGAACTGCTCAACGAATCGACCGTGGTAGTGACCGACGGCAATGGCGCCGCATCGATCGAGCTTGCCGGAACCGGCGCCGTCCGCATCGGTCCGTCCGCACAACTGACCGCTAACATGGCGAACGGCAAGCTTTATGTCCAGCCGCAGAGCGGAATGGCATGCATTCGCGCGCAGCGCGAGCAGATCGTCATCCGCATCGCGGGCTACGATGTCGTGCCGCAAACGCCGGCGGTCGTCGAGACGGCGGCGGACGACCGAAGCGCTGAGTTCATGGTCGTCGCCGGCGGCGCCGAGGTCTCCGGCGGCTCGACTCACAGTTATGCCGCGCGCGGACACGCATTCGTGATCGTCAACGCGAACGGCTTCATGCACGCGGCGCCGCCGATGCCAACCACGATAGCCTCGTGGCGCTGCTCGCCTCAGTGAACGCGCTGTAGCAGGCGCACCCTCGACCAGTAGAAACGTTCATCGCTGAGCACGGCGAAGTGCTGCATGACGTAGCGATCTAAGAGCTCGCAGTGGAAGTCGATCGGCTGGCGCCGGCAAAACGACGTCGTCACAAGCCATACTTGGCCCGAAGCGCCGCCTGCGCGCACAAAGGTGCGAGCGACGTCGCCTTCGTCGTGCAAGGCCGACTCACGAAGGTCGTACCGCTGCAGGTCGATCGGTCGCGGCATCGGCACGAGCTGATTTGCTCCATGATAGTAATGCGCGAGCGGCAACACGGCCTGCGGCTCGAACACGACGATCGGCTGGCCGGCGCTTTCATGGATCTGTATGTACGAGGCGACGCGAATCCAGTCGCCGATATTGGCCAGATTTTCGTAATAACGCGAAAGCGAGATACCGGTCGTCGTGAGGGCGATGACGGTCCACGTGGCTAAGGCGTACCGGCGCGTGTGCGCCGGAATGACTGAGAGCATCGCGTAGACGCAGAGCAACGCCGGCAAGAAGAGTCCCGTGCTATAGCGCAAGGTCAGCGGCTGGGCGGCTGTCGATACGACTATCGCGAACGCCGCCGCTCCGACAGCTACGATGATGAACGGCAGCGCGAAACCTACATCCCGGCCGAGTGCACCGCGTTCACCCGGCGCGCTGGAATCGGATTGCCGGTCGCGCCGGCCGACGGTCGCGATCATCAGCAACGTCGCCGCGACGCAAACGAACGCCAAGACCCAACGCAGCGCTGACGGCAACGCGTCGGCAGAGACGAGCACCGACGCGAGGATCTTGCTTTCAAGCAGCAACGCGGACAGTGGGCCGTGATGACTGACATAGTTCACCGAGTTCGTCGCAAGCTGAAAGCGCAAGAAGAACAGGATTGGCACCGCGCACAGCGCCACGACCGCCATACCTCCCAAGTACGCGCGCAGCATCGAGCCTCGCCCTAGGGCGAGCAGCGCCACCGCGAATGCCGGCAGGAGAAAACCGAGGTAGTACTGTGTGTAGAGAGCGACGATCGCCGTGATCACGAACGCGACGCGCGCCCAGCGCGCAGGCGCGTGTGTGCCGCTTTCATCGCCGAGAAAGCCGGCGATGAAGAAATAGATGAGCAGCGCCGAGAGCAAAAAGACCATCGCGTAGACGCGGATTTCGACGGCGATGCCGACGATGAACGGGTTCACCGCCAGCACGGCCACAAGCCACGCGGGGTGCTGTGCGGGCCACAGGCGGACAGAAATGGCGCCGGCGACCCATAGCCCGACCGCGACACAGGCGATCGAGAACAACCTCGCGACCAGGATTGAGTTCGCCAGCGAATGCAGCACCGCGATCAACACGAAATAGACGGGCGGCTGCAACTCCCAGAAAATCGCCTGGTGGATCGCGTACGCCACGCCGTGAGAGGCGGTCTGCAGCGTGTATGCTTCGTCGACCCAGATGTTGAGGCTTATCGCAAGCCAGATCAGCGCACCGACGTCGAGCGCGATGATGGCGGGCACCGCCCACGCCGAGACGAGCGCGCGCAACCGTGCGCCGGCGTTTGCCGGCGGTGCGAACTCGAGCGCTCGCTCCGACGAGCCCATCACGTCAGACAAGAGTCGCCGCCCGTTGAGGCACCAGATCGAGCACGCTGCGTGCGTGTTCGATCATCGTCACTACTTTGTATCTCCTTTGGTATTCGTCGATCGCCGCGCCGACCACCGACAACTTGCGCGCCAGCGGCATGCGCATTCCCGGAAAAAACTCGAGGCCCTCACCCTCATCCGGACCGAGGAAGTCGAGGGGATGCAACAGCAGCGATGGCTGCACGCCAGCAAGACGGCACGCGCCCAGTGCCGCACGGAAGTACGCGAGCGCCGCTGCCGGTGAGAACGTCGCCAAATAAATGATGTAGCTTAGGTGGAAGGGCAAGCGCACGAGCGGCATGACGGTCACGGGAATTTCAAGCAAGTCGCCCTCTTCGAGCTGCCAGCGGTAGGGACGCAACGGCCGCAAGCCGTCACCGGGATTGCCGAATAACTCCGAGCGCTGATCGCGCGCGCGCCGCGTCAAGTCGCTCTTCAAGAAATAGTATGCCCGCGCAAGCGGCCCGATGAACGTCGGGAACGTCGAAGCATCGTACGCGTAGCCGCGCGCGGCGAGCACCGCAAGCGCGGTGGATGAGATGCTGAAACCCGGGCCGCGAAAACCGATCGGCCGCCGGCCGGTCGCCTGCTCGATGTGCCGTTCTGCGCGTGCTATCTCTTCCCCGATCTGCGTGGCATCGTAGCGTTGCAGCCACGGCTCGTGATGGAACGAGTGATTCCCGATCTCATGTCCGGCTGCCGCGATCGCTCGCAGCACCGGCTGGTGATGCGGGAGCGCCGCATCCTGGCCGACGATGAACACGGTGATCGCGATCCGCCGGGCCGCGAAAAATTCCAGGACGCGCGGTACGACGACGTGCAGATATGACGGAAAGCTCTGCCAGCGCGGGTCGCCATGCGTCTTCAGATACGACCAGCGATTGTCGAGATCCAGCGAGAGGCTTGCGACGTTCGGCGCTCCGTTCATGTGCGGTTCCCGGCGCCCTTCTCGCGCCGCGCGCTGCTCAACACGCCAGCGCTGACGAGCTTGTCGCCGACGTACGCAGCAGCGGCCTGTTGGCCTGCGAGCGTCCAATGCATGTTGTGCGCGGCATACGGGCATTCGGGCAACGAAGCCAAGGCTTGGCGCAGGTCGTACGTCGTGAGACCCAATCGTGCGTCGATCATCTGCGTTTCGCGTTGCGGCAGGTCCAGGTCAAAACGCCGGCCGTTCTCAAGCGGCAATACGCGCGGAAAATACGGAAGGTCGTTTGGGCTGCATACCTGCACGGACGCGGGGATCATCACGACGATCGTGCGCGCGCCGGCGCGGCGATCGATCGCGGCGATATCCGCCAATCGCCGCTCGACGAGCGGCGGCGCAAGCGTCGTCAGGTCCTCACGATCGCGCTCAAAATACTGGATGTTGCCAAGCGCGTAGCCCTCCGCACGCGGCTGGCCTGTGATCGCTTCGTCAAGCGGTTCGAAAAATTCGACCTGCAGCAGTCTGCGCGCGTGATACATCAAAAGTACGCGCTTCCATGGCGGCAGCGGTGGAAGATCGAAGCCGACACGCGCCGCGCCCCTCTCGCCGGGCAGCAGCACGTCGCCGAAATCTTTCACGAAAAAGCCGATGATGACGACATCGGGCCGGTAGCGAGGAACGAACTCGCGCGCAACCGCGTCGAACTGTTGGGGGCCGTACCCCGTGACCGCGAAGTTGAGCACTTGGACCTGCGCGCCTTGCGCGCGCGCGTCCAGCCGGTTTTGCAAGAGCCGAGGCCACGATCGATCGGTGTCCAAGCCCTCGGCGCTCGTGAACGCATCTCCCAGCGTCATGATGCGAAACGTGTGCGGGGGGCGGCTCGCAGGAAATGATGGCGCCGGGAATCCCAAGTCATTGGCGACGACGGTATAATCGTATCCCATCCACCGCAGCCGTGTGCTCTTGTTCGGTACGAGCCGCCAGCCGAGCACTGCATCGGGTTGCAACGCCGGGCGTTCGGCCCATCCATAGACTTCTTGCGGCCAGAAGCGTTCGACAAGCAGCTCGACCGCAGCGAACAATGCGAGACATGCGGCTGCAACCGCCGCCGTACCCGTGACCACGGCGGCCCATTCGCCCGCCTTCCACCAACGTCCAAGCGCGTCGACCGCGGCGCCGGTCGTCCGCTCCAAGAACAGCGCGAGCAGCAGCGCAAGCCCAAGCGCGAGCGCGATCCGCGCGCCCAGCCCGATGCCGCCGGCCATGACCGCCAATCCCGCGCCGACGGGGACAAGCAACGCGATCAGGGGCTGGTGCACGAGATAGAGCGAATACGAGTGCTCGCCGAGCCAACGCAGCGCGACCGAGGCCGCGTCGGGCAAACGCGCGATCGGACCGAACGCGGCTGCGAACGATCCAATCGTCATGAACAGCGGTGCGATCGCCGTGCCAAGCAGGGTCAACGAAGCGGCAGCGCCTGCCACGAAGAGCAATGCCCCGCCAACGGTCGCGAGAGGCGCCATCAGGCGGCGCGCGGTCTCCCGCGGCTGCTGCGCCCATATAACCGCCAAGCTCATGCCCGCGACGAATTCGGGCAAGCGCGTCAGGAATATCGCGCCGCGCTCCCACTCGGGCAAGTAGCCATGCATCGCGAGGCCGGCGAGCCGCGCGCCGACGCCGAGAGCACAGCTGATCCCAAACGTCGCAAGCGGTCCGCGCGCGCGCAGCAGCGCCCAGAGCAGCGGAAAGACCAAATAGAGCTGCACGAGCATGCCGATGAACCACCACGACGGGCTGAAATACGTGAACAGCCCGGGCGTGAAACGCAGCCCGAGCATGCTCAGATACATCGCCTTATGGGTGAACTCGATGCCCCAGCCCGTCAGCAGCCAGGTGAGGGCGAAGAAGATGTGCACGCCCCACCACAGCGGCACGATGCGCAGCGCGCGCCGCTTATAAAAGTCGACCACATCGAGCGGTGCCGCGCCTTGGCGCGCGAGCGCGTAGGTCAGACCAAAGCCGCTTAACAGAAGGAACAATCCGACGCCGGTGTCGCCCGTCCAGCCGATGTACCGCACGATATTGGCAGGGAGATCGCTCAAGCCATGGCCGCTCAGCGGCGCGAGTTGGGCGACGCGCTGCGCGAGCGGCGGCCACGAGAACGACGGATCGCCTAGATATGCGGCGCCGTAGATGCGCTCGACGATATGGTTCGTGACGACCCACAAAAGCGCGATGCCCTTCAGCGCATCAACCCAACCAAGGCGCAAGACGCTTGCGCCGGTCGCGGGCTCATCGCGACGGCTGTAAGACGATCCTTCTCCGTTGCGGCGTGGTCCGGCTGTTCGCTCGTCGTCGGCCCGCGTCGTGATCATGAGACGAGCAGCTCGCGGGCGCGGCCACCGACGTGCACGAGGTGATCCGCCGCGCGATGCGCGAGCTGCAGCGTTTCGTTCACGTTCAGCGTGCCGTTGACGATCTGTGACGAATTGACCAGGTAGACGCCGGGCAACGACGTCGCGAGCGGCGGCACGCGTGCCGAATAGCCCAGCGTCGAGATCGGAAACACGTACTTGACGCGCGAGATGCGAAATGCCACGACATCGTCGTACGTGAAGTGCGGATACATGCGCGCCAGCGCCTCGAGAAACCGCCCGCGCACCTCGTCGTCCGACAGCGCGAAATCCGGATGTGCCGGCGGCAAGTAACGCGGCAGATAGACGAGCGATCGCCCGCCAAAGGTCTGCGTTCCGACAAGCGCTGACATTTCGATGACGGCGGTGAACGGCACCCACGCGTCGGTGATGTTGGTGACGTAATAGCCGCCGAGCGGACGGCGCAGCAGCAACGAGGCGCAGATGATGCCTTGATACTCAACGCCATTGAGCCGCTGCGTCTCGGCCGGCGTCAGACCGTCGACCACCCGCGTGGTCAGCGGCGCTGCCGATGTGAGCACGACGTTGTCGAAGCGCTGGCGCGGGCCGTCCTGAAACTCGAGGTCGACGCCCCCGCCGGACGAGGCGATGCGAGCGACGGGCCGGCGCAACTCGACGCGCACCCCGTCTGCCTCGAGCCGCTCGCCCATGCGCTCGAGCACTCGTGCGTAGCCTCCGCGCACGAACCCGAAGAGCTCGCGTTTCGCGCTGGCACGCCGCGCCGCATACATGCGCGCGACGATCGCCCAGATGAACGCTGCCGACGCCTTATCGACGTTTTCGCCGAGTTTGGCGCGCAGCAGCGGCATCCAGATCTTTTCAACCGTGCGCCGCCCGCACCAGCGCGTCAGCCATTCGACCGCGGACACTTCCTCGAGCGGGCGCCAATCTTTGATGCGCGACGCGTGCAAGATCGTCGCGCCGAGGCGCACTTTATCGGTCAGTCCAAGCGGTGGAAAGCGCAGGAATTCACCGACATTGGACAGCGAGAGCAGGCGGCCGTCGACGTAGAAACCCGTGCGCGTCACCTGCCAGTGCATCTCGCGCTCCAGATCGAGCTCGCGCAGCAGCGCGATGAGATGGCTGTCCGCCGGCGAGGTCACGTGGTAGTGGCGGTCCCATACGACGTCGTCGAGCTGCCATGCGCTCGCGAGCCCGCCAAGCGCCGGCTGCGCCTCGAAGAGCGTGACCGTGCGGCCGGCAGCGGCGAGGCGCCGCGCCAGCGTCATGCCCAGAAAACCTCCGCCCACGACGGCGAAGGTTACGGCGTCGGAACGCATCGCTCGTCGGCCGCAGCGGCATCAGCGCTGTCCATGACGCGGCCGAGAAAGACCGTGTACGAGCGTTCGCACACCGGACAAGCAAAGTCGGCTCCATCGGCCGGCAACGCCGAGAAACGGGCGACAAGCTGGCCGCAGCGGCACACCGCACCTGCTAGCCGCGCCGGGTTGCCAAGCACCAGACAGAAGTCGCCGACCGAACGCGTGACGACAGCTCCCATGCCGACCATCGCAAAACGCCCGATGATGAGGTCGCAGCCGACGATCGCGCCCGCCCCGATCGTCGCGCCTTCGCTCACGTGCGTCTCGCGCGTGTGTTCGTCGCGGTCAGACGTGCGCAGTTGTGAAAGATCCGGCGTCGTCGCGCGCGGAAAACGGTCGTTGGTGAAGATGACCCCAGCGCTGATCATCACGCCGTCGGCGACGGTCACGGCAGTACAAATGTAGACGAACGCGTTGATCTTGACGCGGTCGCCGATCGCCGCGCCGGGAGCGAGATACGTCTTTTCGCCGACGATGCAGTCGCGGCCGACGACGGCGCCGGAGCGGATGTGCGCGTTATCCCAGACCGAGGTCCCGTCGCCGACGGTCGCACCTGCTTCGACCATCGCCGTCGGATGGATTTTGCGGCTCATGAGCCCGTGCCGGTCGCGGCCAGCGGCGGCTCCTCGGGCCACGGCCCGATCGCGCCGATGCCGACCCAGCGGCTCGCGCGCATCGCGTCGTATGCGGCGCCGATCACTTCGACCGACGCGAGCGCGTCCTCGGGCGTGATCATCAAGCGCTCTTCGCCGAGCAGCGCGCGCCCGAAATTGTCCAGTTGCGCTCCAAGCGCGCGCACCTTGTCGTACCCATCGCCGAATACGGACCACTCGCCGCCTGCGAGCCGTCTATAGCGCGAGACCTTCCAGCCGACGTGGATGGTGCCGGCGGTGCCGTAGAGGCTCACGTACTCGTCTTGATCTTTTTGGATGCTCCACGAGAGATCGATCGTGCCCATGATGCCGCCGCTGGTGCGCACGATCAAGCGCACCGTATCCTCAACGGGCAGTTGTTGCAGCCTGCGCCCCTCGATGGCTTGGACTTCGGCGACCGAACCGAGGAAGTAACGCATGAGGTCGACGGAGTGCGTGCCGTTGTCGATGAGCACGCCGCCGCCGCTGACCGCCGGATCCGAGTTCCAGCGCGCGCTCATGTCGACATGCGACGTGAAGCTATTCTCGAACAGCACGACGTCGCCGATGATGCCGGAGGCGACGATGCTCTTGGCGCGGATGATGTCGTCGACGAATCGGAACTTGGACGCCATCGTCAGGATGACGCCGTTGTGCGCTGCGACCTCCAACATCGCGCGCGCCGACTCCGAATCGAGCGCGAGCGGTTTTTCGCAGAGCACGTGGATGCCGCGCTCGAGGAAATAGCAGCTTATCGCGGCATGTGTCGCCGGCGGCGTGCAGACGACGACGGCATCGATCAACGTCGGGTCGGCAAGCGCGCGCAGATCGTCAAACGCGCTGCAGCCGGCGCGCAACGCCGCCTCGCGTGCTGCGCGCGCATCGGCGTCGACCACGCCGACAAGCTCGGCCACGCTGCACGAGGAGAACGCCTTGATGTAAGCGCGGCCGATGTTGCCGGCGCCGATCAAGCCGAAGCGCGCACTGTCGATCTGCTTCATGCCTGCGCGAGCCGCTGTGCGCACTCGGCGATCGAGCGGCCGACGTACGCCGCGTGCTCGGTGGTGTAGCGCTCGTTGATCGGCACGACGAGGATAGAGTCCAATGCCGCAAACGTGCCGGGGAACAGCTCGCGGTCGTAGTCGACCGCTTGCGGACGGGCGAGCGTGAACGGATAGCGGCTGCTGCCGAACGTCGACTGCCGCTGGAACACTTCGCACATGAACGCCGGCTTTTGGATGTAGCGCGGTACGGTGAAGACGCCGAGCGGACGCAGCGCGTTGGCAAGCGCAACGGCACCGCCGGGGATTTTCGAGCCGTCGACGTGGATCGCGTATTTCCAATATGAATGCACGTCGCCGGAGCGAACGCTTGGAATATCGATGCCCTCGACGCCGTCGAGATATTCGCCGATCGCGTCCGCGGCCTCGATGCGCCGCTTGACCGCCTCTTCGAGTTTGTCGAGCTGCGCCAGCGCGACCGCGCCTTGAAGCTCCGACATCCGGTAATTGAGCGCGAGGAAGTAGTGGTCGGGATCGGGATCTCCGTAGCCCCATGCTTTGTTGATGAAGAGGTACATGCGCCGCGCGAGCAAGGGATCGTTGGTCGCGACGATGCCGCCCTCACCGGAGGTCATGTGCTTACCTTGCTGCATGCTGAAACACGCGATGCGCCCGAACGTGCCCGCGAACCGGCCCTGCGAGCGCGTCAAAAACGCTTGCGCGCAATCTTCGATGACGGGAATCTCGTTTTCGCGCGCGAGCTGCAGGATCGGGCCCATGTCGCAGGGATGGCCGAACAAGTGCGTGACGACGATGGCGCGCGTCCGGCGGCTCAGGCACGCGGCGATCGTCTGCGCGGTGATACACGCCGTCTTGGGATCCACGTCCGCGAAGACCGGAATCGCGCCTTGGTAGAGGATAGGCGCGAGCGCGCCCATATCGGTAATCGGCGAGGTGATGATCTCCTCGCCGGGCTCGGGATTGAGCGCGGCGATCGCGGTGTGGATCGCGCCGGTGCCCGACGCGCACGCGTACGCGTACTTCATGCCGAGCAGCTGCGCGAAGCGCTTCTCGAGCGTCGGCACGAACGAGCCTTTCGTGCTCGTGAGCGTGCCGCTGCGCACCGCGCGCTCGAGCAGCGCGAGCTCCTCGTCGCCCAAATCGCGCCCGGTCGCATCCTGATCGGACGGCAGACGCATCGCCTGCGCCTTTTCGCCTGCGATCATGCGCGTTGTCCCTTTCTGTTCAGCGCGCGCTGCAGCGACGTGCCGAGATAGAAGAGCTCTTCGAAGTAGTGCTTGCTCTGCAGCGCAAGCACGCCGAGGCCCATGAGCTGGATCGCGACCATCAACGCGATGCCGCCGATCACAAACGTGTGCGGCGCTTGCACGAACGCCGCGGCGACCGCGTCGGTGATGTCGTGATCGCCGTTGCGCGCGAGCGCGTGGTACTGCTGCACGACGTGCGTCGTCGCCCAGAACGCGGCATAGATCGAGAGCGCCAACGATGCAAGCCCTGGCGCGATGAAGAAGACCACGGGGCGGAACAGAAAACCGGAGAGCATCACGCCCGTGGCGTGGCGCACGAGCCGCAGGCTTGAGCGCCGGCGCTGCGGCGCGCCGAGGATCGGGCGCCAGTCGAGATGCGCGGGCACTTCCTCGATGCGCGCGTTCATGATCAGCGCTTGATGGATGATCTGCGAGTTGATCTCCGGGCCCGTTGCGCGCAAGTTGAGCGAACGCACGAAGTCGCCGTCATACGCGCGCACCATCCCGGTCAGCGTCGCGAGGTTGCCCTCGGCAGCCGCCGACAGAAAACGGTTGGCCCACACGCTCAGCACACGGCGGTGCCATGGAATGTCGGAGATGCGGCCGCCGCGCATGTACGGCGAAGCGACAACCACGCGCGCGTGCGTCGCAAGCATACGATCGATCATCGTTTCGATGTGATCGGGCGAATAGCTCAGATCGATGTCGAGCGTGACGATGATGTCGCCATGCGCGCGGTTGAAGCCGTACTTGAGCGCTTGGCCGATGCCGAAGTTGCGGTGGTGATGCAAGACGATGACGTTGTCGCGCGACTGCGCGAAGCGGTCCAGAATAGCGCCGGTGCTGTCAGTGCTGCCGTCGTCGACGAGCACCAGCTCCCAGCGGAAGCGCTCCTCCAACGAATTCATGTAGTCGCACAGCGTAGTGAGGTTGACGTCGGCGACCGCGGCCTCGTTGTAGGCCGGAACGATCAGCGAGATGAGCGGCATCGTCGCGCGCACGGCGGTGCCGTTAGCCCTCCCGCTGGGGGCATGCGCGGGTGCATCGTGCAGTTGTTTCATCTAATAACCGCCGGTTGAGCTGCCCCCAAGTGCAAAAGCATTCGACCCCGTGCCAGAAATCGCGCTGGTAAAGCGCTTCCTTTCGTACCGCAACGATTGGTCATTTGGTCCTCACATGCGGTGGAAGAGCATTTCCGCCGCCGTCTTGACGATGATGTAGACGTCCAAGAACAGCGTCCAATGCTCGACGTAGAACAGGTCGAAGCTCAGCTTTTCACCGGCGCGGCTGGGGTCGAGCACACGGTCCATGTGCACTTGCGCCCAGCCGGTGATGCCCGGGCGCACCAAATGGCGCTCGTCATAGCGCGGAAGCAGAACGCGGAATTGTTCGACGAACTCCGGGCGCTCGGGTCGCGGTCCGACAATGGACATGTCGCCGTGCAGCACGTTGAACAACTGCGGCAACTCGTCGATGCTCAAACGGCGAAGCCATGCGCCGACGCGCGTCGTGCGCGGGTCGGCGTGGCTCGACCACACGGGCCCCGTGCGCTCCTCGGCATCGACGACCATCGAGCGGAACTTGAGCAGCTCGAATATGGAGCCGCTGCGCCCGACGCGCTCTTGCCGGAACAGGATCGGCCGTCCGTCCTCGAGCAGAATGGCGAGCGCCGCGACCGCCATGAACGGTGCGCCGAGCAGCAGCACGACCGACGCGATCGCGAGATCGGCAGCTCGCTTGAGCAGCCGCGCCGGCACCGTACATGAGGGCAGCGGCGCGGGCACGATCAGGACCTGATGGCCGTCTGTGCGCAACGTCATCTGATAGGCTTGCGCACGGATGCGCGGCGGCGCGAACGCGATGTCGATGCGGTTGCGCGCAGCCGCTTCAATCACGTACGGAAGCGCGTCGGGCGAAAGCATCTCGGTGAGCAAGATCGCGTCGGCGCTCCACGCCTTGGCCTGATAGAACCAGGCGACGCGGTTGAGATCGGGATCGTCGTTGATCCCGTCGCCGATCGCTTGGTCCAGATCGGTCGCAGGCAACATCAAGATCTGCGTACCGTCGGGCGGCTCGAGCGACTCGGCCGCTTGCTCGGCGCGTTCGGGCGAACCGACGATGACGATTCGTCGCGGACGGCGGCGCCCTTCCGCTTCGCGCAGCGCGTGGATCGAGGCGCGCGTCGTGCTGACCAATAGGATCGAGAAGAGCAGCGAAAGCACGAGGACAAGGCGCGATGTCGAGATCGCGGGCACGAGGGTGAAGAGGATGAGCTGGGGCGCGATGCCCAGGCAGAGGGCACCGACGCTGACGTAGATCTCGTCGCGCACCGATAACGCGAACGAGCGGCGGTATAGACCGACGCGCGCAAAGATCGCGAACCAGATGACGATATCGACCAGGGATGAGATGAAAACGCCGTCCTCGCCGAAATACGGGCGCGTCGGGAACACGAGCCGCGACGCAAGCGCTGCCGCCGCGAGGAACATCGCCAAGTCGGTGAGGACAAGTGCGACCACCCAGCCCACGCTGTAGCGAGCAGGCGAACGCTTCGGCTTGGAGGGCCGCAGTGTCTGGCTTAGCGCCGAATCGATAATGGTCGACACGGGTCTATCCTATGGGTGCCTGCGCACGCCAACAAGGACCAAACGGCCCACCGTCGTGTGCGTCTTACGCCGATAGCGCGACCGCATCTCGAGCGCGCGCGAGAACCTCGACGACGCGCTGGATCTGCGACGCCTGAATTTCAGGAAACATCGGCAAGGAGAGCAGGCGAGCAGCCGCCGTTTCAGTGGCTGGAAACACGCCCTCACCCAAACCGAGGTCCGCATACGCGCGCTGCCGGTGGATCGGGATGGGATAGTGGATGCCGCTTTCGATGCCGGCAGCCGACAACTGGGCGCGCAATTCATCGCGTCCCTCGGTCTCGATGACGTAGAGATGGTAGACGTCGCTGCCGTCGGCGGCCCTTTGCGCCGGCCTTATGCCGGCGCTCGCCAGCGCTTCCTCATAGCGCGCGGCGGCTTCGATGCGCCTTTCGTTCCAGCGCTCGAGCAAAGGCAGTTTCACGCGCAGCACCGCCGCCTGGAGGGTATCCAGCCGCTCGTTCCCTCCTTTAATACTGTGCTCGTACTTGCGCCGCTGGCCGAAGTCGCGCAGCAAACGCACTTCATCCGCGAGCGCTTCGTCGTCGGTGACGACTGCGCCGCCGTCGCCGCATGCTCCGAGATTTTTTCCGGGATAGAAGCTGAACGCGCTCGCTCGCCCGAACGTGCCGGCGCGTTTGCCGTTCATGCTCGCGCCGTGCGCCTGGCACGCGTCTTCGATGACGTCGATGCCGCGTGCACGAGCGAGTGCGAGCAGCGCTTGCATCGGAGCGATCCGGCCGTACAGGTGAACCGGCACGATCGCCTTCGTGCGTGCGGTCAACGCGGCTGCGACGGCGCCGACATCGATCAGGTACGACGCATCCACGTCGACCAGCACCGGCGTCGCGCCGCACTGCGTGACGGCGATAGCGGTCGCGATGTACGTGTTGGCCGGAATCACGACCTCGTCGCCTGGTCCGACGCCGGCCGCGAGCAGCGCCATGCGCAGCGCGCTCGTGCCTGAGGACGCGCCGATGCAATAACGCGCGCCGCAAAACGCAGCGAACTCTGCCTCGAACTCCTCGACGTCGGCGCCGAGGATGAAGTCGGCGCGCTCCAAGACGCGGCCGATCGCCGCATCCAGCGCCGGACGCAGCGCCGCGTGCTGTTGGCGCAGATCGACGAAGGGGATCTTCGATGACATAGTGGTTGTCATATGAGAGCGCCCGCATGACCGTTCCTGTGCGCAAAGCCGCTCGCATAGGGAAGTTAGGATGGCTGGGCGGGTCAGAGTACCCCAGATGACCCAAGGCCGGTGCGCGCGCGGCGTCCGAATGGGTATTGCGCAAAGGGATGAACGTGAACGGACGCGCCAGCCTCAATGTGGCGCTCGTAGGCTACGGGTATTGGGGGCCGAACGTAGCCCGAAATTTCAGCCAGATCGATGGCGCTCGCATTTCGTACATCTGCGATCTGGACGACGATCGCCGCGCGCGCGCGCGCCAGTCCTTTCCATACGCTGTGGTCACGCGCGACATCGAGCAGCTGCTCGCCGACCAATCGGTCGATCTCGTCGCGATCGCGACACCGGTCTCGACGCATCACCCGCTCGCCATGCGCGCGCTGACCGCCGGCAAACATATCCTCGTCGAGAAGCCGCTCGCGAACAGCACCAAGGCGGCGCTCGAGATCTGCGCGTTCGCGCGGCATCAGAAGCTGCGCGTGTTCGTCGATCACACCTTCGTCTTCACGCCCGCCGTGCGCAAGATGAAGGAGATCTATCTCAGCGGCGAACTCGGCACCGCGCTGTATTACGATTCGACGCGCGTCAATCTCGGCATCTTCCAGCACGACGTCAATGTCATCTGGGATCTTGTGACGCACGATCTTGCCATCCTCGACTATCTGCTTGACGGGCGTAAGCCGCGCAGCGCCAGCTGCACGGGCATGGCGCATCTGGGCAATCGCCATGCCGACCTCGCATATCTCACGCTGCGCTACGACCACGACTTCATCGCGCACATCAACGTCAACTGGCTCGCGCCGATGAAGGTACGCCAAGTGCTGTTGTGCGGCGACCGGCGCATGTTGGTCTACGATGACAACAGCGCGAGCGAGAAGATCAAGATCTACGATAGCGGCGTGAGCATCCGCCAGGTCGAGGAGCTGTACGAGACGCTGGTGCAATACCGGCTTGGCGACATGTACGCCCCGCGGCTTGAGACGACCGAAGCGCTGACGCTCGAGGCGCGCAACATCATCGACGCGCTGCACGGACACGACGCGCTCGTGTGCGACGGGGATGCAGGCGCGCGCGTCGTCTCGATTCTCGAGGCGGCGAACTACTCGCTGCGCTTGAACGGCCAGCCCGTCGAGCTTGAAAGCGTCGAGCACCAGGCGGCTGGCTAGTGGCTGAGGCGCTCGCTCGCCCGCTGCGCTTCGGCATCATGTACGATGGGTCTGCGCTGCACTCGTTTCAAGCGCAGGCCATCAATGCTTTGGTTGAACGCGGCGTGGCGGAGCCGGCGCTGCTCATCATCGACGGCCGGGAAGGATCGGCGCAGGCGCAGAGCGCCGTCATCCAGCGCCGTCTGTTCGCGCCCAATCTGTTGTGGCGCTTGTATGCGCGCTTCGACCAGCCGCGCGCGCTCGCGCGGGTCCCCCTGCCGGATTACTGTGTCGGTCTTCCGCGAATCGTTTGTGCGCCGACGCGCGAGGGCTGGAGCGAATATTTCTCTGACGCCGACGCCGCGGCGATCCGCTCGTACGATTTCGATTTCATCTTGCGTTTCGGCTTTGGGATCATCAGAGGGAAGATCCTCGACAGCGCGCGTTTCGGCGTGTGGTCCTTTCACCATGGCGACGAAGCGCGCTACCGCGGCGGACCTCCCGGCTTTTGGGAGATCTACGACGGCGCAGCCGTGAGCGGCGCCATCCTGCAACGTTTGACGGATCGCCTGGACAGCGGCATTGTGCTACGCCGGGGCTACCTCAAGACGTTGGATTACTCGTATGCGCGCAATCTGAACCGGTTGCTGCTCGAATCAGCCGACTGGCCTGCACTTGTGGCATCCGATATCCGCGCCGGGGCAGACGTCGATCGATTGCCTGCCAGCCGGAGTCAAGCGCGGATCCGGCGCACGCCGTCCAACATTGAAATGTTGCGCTTCTTTCCACGCCTCGCGAGAAACGTCGTGCGCCGCGCGTTCGAGCGGACGACCCGAGAAGAATGGAACGTCGGCGTGGTGCGGCTCTCGCCGAAGGAAGTCGTCGCCGGTGGCACCGTTGGCCAGGTTCGCTGGGTGCCGCCGCTTCCCGGAGGATGGGTGGCGGATCCGATGGCTTACGCGGTCAATGGCGATGTCCACGTGCTGTGCGAGCGCATGCGCTTGAAGGACGACAAGGGTCACATCGCCGCCATCACGTTCGATGGCTCGCGCTGGAGCGGAGAGCACGTCGCGCTGGACACCGGCTGTCACGCGGCGTATCCATACATCTTCGAATACGATGGTTCGCTCTATTGCGTGCCTGAAACGTCGGAAGCCAACGAGGTCCGGCTGTTCCGCGCCGTTCGGTTTCCGCACCAGTGGGAGCGTGCGGGGACCCCTGTTAGCGGTGTGCCGGCCGTCGACAATACGATATTCCGGTATGGCGAGCATTGGTGGTTGTTCTTCACGCTCGCAACCGCATCGGATCACCGGCTGCACGCATACCACGCGACGCAACCTTTGGGCACCTGGCAAGCCCACGAACGCAATCCTATCAAGATCGACGTGCGCAGCTCGCGGCCGGCGGGGCCGCCCTTCTGGTTCGAAGGGTCGCTCTACAGGCCGGCACAGGATTCATCGAAGACGTATGGCGGACGGATCGCCATCAATCGCATCGTCGAGCTCACGCCTTCGACGTTTAGCGAGGAGACGATCGCGCATCTCGAACCGGCGCGCGGGCGATATGGGCAGGCGCTGCATACGCTTTCGCGCGCGGGCGATTATTGGGTGATCGACGGCAAGCGCTACCGGTTGCGCGGCTTCGGCTAAGGCCGAGCTTACGACGGACGGTACAGCGTCGGGCGCCGGCCGCTGCCGGCAACGACGTCGAGCAGCGCCGCGAAACGAGACGCGACGTCGCGCGCGGTCGGGATGCCCTTTCCGATGCCTGCGCTCATACGGCGCGCGGCGCCGCTCGTAACGGCCTTGTAGGCGGCGCGCAACGCCGCTTGCGCCTCGATCTCGTCCGTCGCGAACCAGCCGATGTGATGTTGCGCGATGAAGCTTTGCACAGCGCTTCCCGCCGGCCCAATCGCGAGCACCGGGCGGCGCGCGCCGATATATTCAAAAATCTTGCTGCCGAGCTGCGGCACCGTTTCCGGCCGCATGTCGAGCAGTACGAGCAACACCGCGGCGCGGCGCAGTGCGGGCAGCACATCGCCATGCGCGACATTGCCATGACACTCGACGACGTCTCCCAGCCCGCGTTCCGCCGCGAGCGTCTTCGCAAGCGCGCTCTCGGGTCCGTAGTAGTCTATGCGCGCCGCCAAGCCCGCCGGATGCGACAGGGCGCGAAGCGTGGCGATTGCATCGAGCAGAATATCGAAGCGCCGCCGGCCTTCGTACAACGTGCCCGCGTAACAGAGGCGAAAGCCGATCGCTTCTGGATCGTCGAGCGCTTCCCACTCTGCGGGGTCGTACGCTGCCGGGATCACTTCGGAGAACGAGCGTCCATACACGCGCTCCTGCTGGTTGATGAGGTCGGCGTGGACGGCCGTGATCGCCGATGCACGGCGCCGCAGCACCGCTTCAAGCCAGCGCTCGATGGCGGTGCGCGTCTTCCCTTTGGTCGCCGCGTATGGGTTCGCATACCAGAGATCGCGAAAGTCGGCGATCCAAGCTAGATGGCGCATGCGCGCGACCGCGTACGCGACGAGATGTGCGCTTTGCGGAGGGCCCGTGCTAAGGACCGCGTCGAAATGCTCGCGCCGCGTCGCATCCAAGCCGGTCGCGATCGCGCCCGGTATCCAGCCCGACGCTCGATCGGGGAAGAACAAGACGCTTTTGACAAAGTCTCGGACTGCAGATCTTGCGCCGTGCGCGCTGTTCGTAGGCGTGCCCTCTGAGGCGTTCAGCTCGCCCGCGGATGCCTTGTTTGGCGCACGCATGTAGCGTTCGAAAAGGTCGCCCGCGGTGAGCATCGCAGCACTCGTGCTGTTGTCGCTGCCATTACCGCGTTTGGTGAGCACGGTGGCCTCCCAACCGAATTGCGGTAAGTAACGCGCAAGGTATGAGGGGCGCAGCGACCCAGCCGCTGGTTCCGGCGGAAAATGGTACGCGACGAGCAGCACGCGCCGCAGCCGCGCGGGTTGCGCAGGGTCAGCGATGGGTATCGCGGCGTGCGCCGCGAGCGCGGCAGAATCGGTCATATTGAGTAGCGTTTGCCGCCGGTGAGCGTGCCCTTTCCGATTGGGACTAAAGGGCCAGCGCGCGTCTGGAGCGGGGACCCGTCGGCCGTTGTATGAGCGCGGTTGGTCCCGTACGATTAGGCGAGCGAGGCATGCACAACACTACAGACGATTTACCGGTTTTTGAATGGGTCAATCATGCCGGGTTCATATTTGACTACGACGGCGTGCGGCTGCTCTCGGATCCGTGGATAGACGGCACGGCGTTCAATAACGGCTGGGCGCTGCTCTCCAAAACGCGCTTCCGCTACCAAGACTTCAATAGGATCACGCACATCTGGTTTTCGCACGAGCATCCAGATCATTTCAGTCCGCCCAACCTGCGGCGTATCCCCGAGGCTGCTCGCAAGCGCATCACCGTTCTCTTCCAACAGACGCTCGATCGCAAGGTCATCCGCTTTTGCGATTCTCTAGGCTTCAAAGACGTCGTCGAATTGGAGCCTGGCCGCTGGCTTGATTTGAGCAAGCGCCTACGCGTGCTATGCTGTCCGTACACCGACGCTGACTCCTGGATCGCGCTGCAGACACCCGAAGGCACGATCCTGAACATCAACGATTGCATCGTCGATAGCCATAGGAAGGCGCGCGCGATCCGCAAGATCGTGGGGCCCGTGCGCGTGCTGATGACGCAATTCTCCTACGCGCAGTGGGCGGGAAATCCAGACGACCGCGTGTCACAGGCCGAAGACGCGCGAGAAAAGCTCGAGCGCATCAAGAAGCAAAGCGCGATCTTCCAACCCGCCGCCATCATCCCATTCGCGAGCTTCATGTGGTTCTGCCATGAAGAGAATTTCTGGCTGAATCACGAGATGAACGGCGTCGCGCGTACAGCAGCGTTCATCACGGCCAACACGAACGCCGCACCGGTCGTGCTCTACCCCGGCCAGTGCTGGCGGCTGGGCGACGATCATGATTGGCGGCTTGCCGCGAGGGCGTACGGACAGGACTACCAGCAGAGCGTGTCCGGCGGTCCGATAGAGCACGCGCGCCCGGCTCCCTACTCGGAGATCGAAGCGGCTTTCGAAGCATTTCTCCAACGGATACACGCGAAGAACAATCCATTGCTCGCGCTGATCCCAGTTCCGAATACGACCGTCCGCGTGACCGATGCAGACGTGACGCTGAAGCTGACGCTCCGAGGGTTGCAGCGCATCACGGAGCCGCGTGGCGGCGCTGATATCGCGACGAGCGCCGAAAGTCTGATGTATTGCCTGCGCTTCGACTGGGGTTCGAGCACGCTGCACGCCAACGGCCGGTTCACCGGGGCCAAGAAAGCACGGCACACGCGTTTCTTCCGGTTCTTCCGAATCGCCGATGACAACAACCACGGCAAAACGGTGAGCCCACGCTGGCTGATGACCAAGATCGTCGCGCGCAGCCAACGAGCGCTTAGCCGCGCCTGGCAGCACGCGGCCCGGTGACATCGATGCGCGTGCTGGTCATTCCACGAGACTTTCCGAGCGCAGAGGAGCCGCAAGCCGGCATCTTCGTGTTGCGCCAAGTCCAAGCGCTGCAGGCGATGGGGCACGAGTTGCGGGTGGTTCGTATCGTACCGCACGCGCCACCGTTGTTCGCCAAATGGCGCGCATATGGCCGCGTGCCGGAGTCATATTCGATTGAGGGCGTCGCCGTGCGCACGCTGCGCGCCATCGTGCCGCCTCGCATGTTCGGGATCGGCATGGTACGCGCGCAGGTCTCCGGCGCGCTGGCGCGCGAGGCCGTCGCGTTCAACGCCGACATCGCGCACATTCATTGCGTGCTGCCGACGGGCGCGCTCGCCGTGAACCTCGGCATATCCACCGTGCTGACCGCGCACGGCAGCGACACCTATCGTGAGCCGTGGCGGCGCGCTGATCTGCGCGCGGAGGCGCGCGTCGCTGTCGCGCACCCGAGCGAGGTCGCGGCCGTGAGCGCCTTCATCAAGGATGCGGTCGGCGCGTTGGGGCGCCCCGATGCTGCGATCGTCTACAACGGCGCTGATGAGCGCGTGTTCGCGCCGCGCAGCCGCAGCGCGGCCCGCGCTGCGCTCGGCATCGACCCGAATCGCCGCGTGGTCGCATACGCCGGCAATCTCTTGGCCGCAAAAGGCATCTTCGATCTCGTCGAAGCGCTTGCGTCACTTGACGAACCACGACCGCTCGTGCTGATCGCCGGCGGCGGTCCCGAAGCTTCCCGGCTGTCCGCACGTATGGAAGAGGCTCGCATCGAGTGCCGCATGCTCGGACGCCTGCCCCAACCCGCGCTTTCCGCCGTGCTCGGAGCTGCCGACGTGTTCGCATTTCCCAGCCATGCTGAGGGGTTGCCGGGAGCGGTGTGCGAGGCGATGCTCGCCGGACGGGCTGTCGTGGCGACGCGCGTCGGAGGAGTGCCAGAGATCGTCAAAGCCGGCGAGACGGGCCTGCTCGTTCCCAAGAATTCACCGCGGGAGCTTGCCAGGGCGCTGCGCACGATGATGGACGACGCCAGCCTGCGTGCTCGCTTCGAGCAGAATAGCAGAACCTTCGCCTTGCGCTGGCTCACCTGGCGCGTCAACGCAAGCGCCTATGACAAGCTCTACCAGCGCGCCCTGAACGCGAATCAACGCAAACTGCATCGATCCGCATAGCGCGCGAGCCACACGCTTACGGGAAGAGAACGACTGCCTGGCCCGGACCGAGCGACGACGGCACAGACGAGCTCAGTGACACCTGACCCCCTGCGTACAGGTTTGCGGTGTCGAGCGCGAGCGAGTGATGGTAGGCGGACGCGAGCGCTGGCATCGGCACGGTCGCGCTCGCCGATGGGTTGACGATCGCGGCGCAAGCGCCCCACCAGCTGCGGTTGCGGTAGCAGCTGGCGAACTGTCGTGCGTATGCGCCGCCGCCGACCTGCAGCGAGGTGATCGAGGAGGCGGTCTGCAGCGGATTTTGCGGCACGATCGTCTCCTCGGCGAAGACGTAGACCGGGTTCTGGTCGGAGCTCATGATCTCAAGGGCGATTGAATACGCCGGATCGTAGGTCAGCCACCACGACGCGAGCCAGTAGATGCGCAGCGCGCGATTGTCCGCGAGCGCCCCGCGCCCGCCGCAGATCGCGGGGTAGTGCTGTCCGGTGGTGTACAACAGCGCATTCGCCATGTTGGTCCAAGTCGTGCCGGTGTACACGCCGGTATACGTCGTGAAGCATGACTCGCCGAAAATGCCCGCGATGTTGGACGCGCCGACATACTCCTCTTCCTGCACCGGACTGCCGTTCATGTAACCGTTGACGAAGGTCGGCAGCGTGCCGTCGGCGATCAGTTGCTTCATGCCGCCGACGTACTGCGCGTCGGTCGTGATTTCCACCGGGGTGCCGTTGAAGCGGTACAGTGAGATTGCCAGATTCGAACTCACACCGTCTGCATAGATGTAATCGTACCCGCCGCCGCTTCTTACCGCTGCTGCGATGCCGGCATAACCCGATTGCGACGTCGCGCTGTTCGGGTTGAGATAGTATTCGGTCCCATTGCCTTGCGGGCGCGAGATCCGCGCGCCGCCGCTGGTGTGCGCGAAGGCGCTTTCCACATAGTTTCCCGGCGCGGTATACGACGGCGATGTGAACCAGTAGTTCGCATTGATGTATGCAAGCGCGTGCTTGCCGCCGGCATTGTGGAATGTTTGGGCGTACGCATTCGTGCCGATCTCGACATAGTCGCCCCAGGCGGCGATCCAACTCGCCGGCACCTGCGTCGCGATTCCTGATTGATTCCAGAATGTGAAGTCGGTGACATGCGATTGTGCGATAGGTCCGGGTGTCGGCGTGGCGGTCGGAGCCGGCGTCGGCGTCGGCGTGTGCACGGGTGTCGCCGTCGGAGTCGGTGTCGGCATGGGTGTCGGCGTCGGCGTGTGGACCGGGGTCGCCGTCGAAGTGGGTGTCGGCGTAGACACGGGTGTAGGCGTCGGCGTCGCGCCCGATGGTGCCGGCGACGGCGTGCCTACGGGAGAACCGGCAAGGGTATGGGGATCCGGGACCGGTCCGGAAGAACCGGACCCGCCGCATCCCGCAACGACTAGCGCGCTAACCGCGCACAGAAAAAAAAGCCAACGGCTTGGAAAAACCACAGCTCACTTCCCCGCCCTGCTCCCATTGTAGAAAGGAAGAGGGCCGGGAAGAAATGGTCGCTGTCACACCCGCACAAAAAAAATTGCGCCGGCCGCAAAGGGCCGGCGCGATGCCACGCGCGGGTGATGTGATCGGTCAGATGAAGAGCACCGTCGCAGTCCCTGGGGCGAGAGTCGAGGGCACGCTGTGCGTCCACGTCACCAGCCCGCCGTAGTACAGGTTGTTGTTGTCGAGCGTCAGCGTCCAGTGATAGGCATGTTTGAGCGACGGCATTGAAACCGTGCTCGTCGTCGGATTGACCACCGCAACGCAGTTGTCGAACGCGACGCCTTTGAGATAGCACATCTCGAATTCGCGCGCATAGGCGCCGGTCGACGTGCGCAGCTCACTGATGTCGCTCGTCGCAGTCGTCAGCGGACTGGTCGGCACGAGTTGCTGTTCCGCGAACAAGTACACGTTGCCCGTTGAGCCCATGATCTCGAGCGCGACGGAATACGTCGGATCGTACGTCAGCCACCACGAACCAAGCCAGTACATCCGCTGGGAGCGATTGTCCGAATAGTCACCGCGCCCGCCGCATATCGCGACCTCATGGTGCGTCGTCGTATAGATCAAGGCATTCGCCATGTCGATCCAGTTCTGACCTTGCGAGATGCTCGTATGGCCCGCGAAGCACGACTCGCCGAAGATGGCCGCGATGTTGGTCTGCGCGACGTACTCCTCTTCCTGAACGGGATTGCCGTTCATATAGCCGTTCGCGATCGTGGGCAGAGGCGACTTGCTCAACACGGTCTTCATTCCACCAATGTACTCGGCGTCGGTCGTGATCTCGACCGGCGTGCCGTTGAAGTGGTAGAGCGAGATCGCCAGGTTCGAGCTGACGCCGTCGGCGTAGATGTAGTTGTAACCGCCGCCGTTATGAACGGCGTCAGTGATCTGCTGATATGTGCTCTGCGATCCGGACGTGTTCGGATTGATATAGTACTCCGTGCCGCAGCCCTGCGGCCGCGAGATGCGCGCGCCTTTGCTCGTGTGCGCGAACGCGCTCTCCGGATAGTTGCCCGGTGCGGTGTAACACGACGAGGTGTACCAGTAGTTCGGACTGGTATACGCCACGGCGTATTTGCCGCCGGCATTGTGGAACGCTTTGGCGTCGGCGTTGGTGCCGATCTCGGCATACGTCGACCACAGCGCCATCCACGACGCGGGCACGCTGTCGGCGATGCCCGACTGTTTCCAATACGTGAAGTTCGTGACATGGGTCGGTTGGGTCACGCTCTGCGGCATAAACGTCTGGCCGCTGCCAGGACCGGGTGCGTCGGGGCCAGGCACCGCAGACGGGACGTGCGACGCGCAGCCTGCGGCCGCCGCCCACAACACTGCGGCGGCGACCAGTACGGCAACGCGCGAAATACGAAATTCGCTCACGATATGTGCTCACTTCCAGATTCGGCGCGGTCGATGGGCGTCGACCGAAGAGAAACAATGCGTTCAGACGCGATCGTACAAAGCGTATTCGTCAGTTAGTGACGAGCCTGTGAGTGTGCTTGTAGTCGCGTGCCCCGCGCCGAGTACAACGGCCGTGAGAGGCAGCAAGCAGGCGTCAGTGACGGGCTTTTTACGGTCGCCCTACGCGCCATTCCTGGTGACGCAGGACAATATTACCTACGAGGCGAGGAGGATTTTTGGAATGCGCTCTCGGTCTATTGGAAGAGCGCCGCGGCCTGGCCCGGTCCAAGCGAATAGGGTACGCCATCGCTGAAGGAGAGGCGTCCGCCGTCGAATAGATTTCGGTCATCGACTGAAAGTGCGCGTGTGTACGAGCGGGGGAACGCGGACAATGTGACGTTCGCCACACTTGCATTCACGACTGCGGCGCACGCGCCGATCGCGCTGCCGCCGAGATAGCAGCGGCGGAACTCGCGCACGAACGCGCCGCTGCGCGAGCGCAACGCCTCGATGTCGCCACTCGCGCTGCGCACCGGATCGAGCGGCACGAGCCGCATCTCGGGAAATGCGTAGATGTCACCTGGTGATTCGAAGACCTCAGCCGCGACTGAATAATTCGCATCGTATGTCAACCACCACGACGCCAAGCCCGGCCGCCAGCGCGCGCCGGCTGCTCAGCGCCGTGCGGCGGCCGCCGGCACCATGCGCGGCTGTGGCGCTTCGGCCTGCTGTCGTGACGGGAGTGCTGCCGAGCGCGCGAGTGCGACCGCGGTGAACGTGAGCCATGCGTACTTCCAATATAGCGTATCCAGAAAGAATGACATCACGAGCAAGCCCAAGAGCGCAGATTCGAGCGCGATGCGGACGCGGTACAGGTCGCTTCCCGGCTCGATGTGGCGCAAGGCGCGCGCCTGTTCGATCATCACCCAGACAAGAACCGCGAGGCCGACGACTCCAAGCTCGACCGCGACCATGATGATGAAGTTGTGAGCGGCGCGATCCCATTGCATGAGGATAGGGGAGTAGAGCTGCAACAGCCAGCGGTCGTACGCGTCGGCGAAGTTGCCGATGCCCCACCCCAACACAGGCCGTTGCATGAATGCATGCGCGCCGATGTACCAGATCGAGCTCCGGCCGGAGCCCGACATCGCATCCGCACTGAAGCGCGACCACACCGCCGATTTGACGGCCAGGCTCAAAACGAGGCCGGCCAGTGTGACGCCGATCAGCTGCAGCCAGCGGCGCGTGCGCACGAGGACGGCCAGCAGAATCGCCGCCGCCGCGACCAGGCCGCCCCGAGAACCGCTCGCATATATGCCGACCATCAGCACGGCCAGGCCGGCGAACCCGACTGCTTTGCGTGTGATCCACGGTGCGTACACGGTATAGACGAGTGTGAGCGCGAGCGGCAAGAGCAGCGCCGCAGAGAAATGGTTTGGATCGAGATATTCGCCTTCGACGGCAGATTCGATGAAGAGCCGGTTGCCGACGGTTTGCGTTCCCGTCAGGAACAGCTTTCCGCCATATCCTGCCGCCGCGATTCCGCCCAGGGCGATGAGCGCCAGCACGACGAGGAGCTCTTCGCGGCTGACCGGTACAAGCGCGGTGACGGCGAATAATGCGAAAAGTTGCAGCAACAAGACGATCAAAGTGATCGACTGCGTGGTGTCGACCGCCCAAAGCAAGCTGGCACACGCGAGAACGACAAACACGAACCAGGCGAGCAGGACCCGCGGCGGGCTCACGATCCGCTTGTTGCGCACGATGTGGAAGAGCAGCCCCGCGCTAGCCAAGATGCCGGCGAGTTTGGTCAGCGTACCAAAGCCGTGCAAGAAGATCAGGTGGTTGAAAGGTACGAGCACCGCGTACAACCCGAACGGGAAGATGAGGGGCCGTTGTATCGATAAATAGATCAGCAACGGCGATGCCGCCAGCGCGATCGCCAACACCGTGCCCGTCTTCGAACCGCCGGCGAGCAGAAATGCAGCCATGCCCGCCAGTGCCGCAGTCGCGAGTCCGAGGATGAGTGCGGCTGGAATGCCCGGCCGTGCATCGGCGACGTGTGCCGCAACGTTACGGATCATCGCGCGAATGCCGTTCCGGCGCTGCGCAGGACCCAGCCGGCAAGTGCGAGGTAGCGGCGCAAGTCATCTTTTCCAAAGGCGACGAGTTCGAGCGGATTGAGGCCCGTGTGGCGCAGGAAATAGATGACGGCCCACGTCGTTCCCACGATATACGCGATCGACGAACCGATCGCACCGCTCGCGATGCCCAATGGGTGGACGAGCGCGAGCGTGACCGCCGCGCAGATCGTCGCGCTGACCGCTTGAATCCAAAGAACAAGCTGCGGCCGTCCCAGCTGGATGGTCAAGAATGTGTTGATGTGGTACATCGCTGACCACGCGATGGCGCCCGGTAGAAAGTATCGCGCGACATACCCAGCTTCAGCAAAGGGCTGCCCGAAAACGAACGTGACGAGCGGTGGGGCAAGAAAGAACGTGCCGATCGAGACGATAAAGGCGATCGGCAACGTGTTGCGGATACACTTGGCGGTCAGCTTTGCGGCTTCGGGCTCGGACAACGTGCTGATCGGACCGTATGCGGCGACTGCGACTGGACCACTCATCTGCCAGAGCACCTCTGCGATCGCGATCGACACGGAATAAACACCGACCGCCTTGACGCCGAGCACGAAGATGATGATGAAAAGGTCGACGCGATTGTTCAAAAAGTTGACGAGGTTGACCGCGCCGACTTGTGAGCCGAAAACGAGCTGGTTGCGAACGGGGTCTTGCACCGGCTCGCCGGCGCGTTGGGCGTGCAGCGTGCGCAGCTCGCGCACTGTGTAGATCGTGGCCGGCACATAGCTGAGAACGAAGACGCCGAGGAGCACCCACAGAGACCCATGCGTCACCAGCAACGCGACCGAGCCGGCGACGGCAAACGTCGCGGGAGCGACGAGCGCCTGGATGTTGGCGGCGCGCACGGCGGCGTCGGCGAGAAAGAAACCGCGTGTCGCCTGCACGTACGCGGCAAGGGGCAACGCGGCGGCGGCCGCGATCAACGGGCCTTGCCCTTTCATCGTCAGCGCGATGGCCGTGATCCCTGCGCTGATCGGCAGCACGAGGAGCACGAGCACCTTGATCATCGCGCCGTAGACGGTGCGCAGCGGAGTGCCGCGGCGTCCATACTGGTATGCGATGGCCGACGTCTGCCCGCAGAAGAGCTCGAGCACGAAGGTGAGGATCGATAAGGCGTACGTCACGATGCCTTTGCCTGCCGGCCCGAGCACGCGCGCGACGACGACATTGCCCGCCATCGCGATGGCGCGCCCAAGAACGCTGAGCACGAGCGTCTCCAGGCTGCGGCGAGGAATATCCGACATCAGGAGACGGTCGCCGTCTTCGGCGGCTGCGCGCCGCACGCGTTGGATGGGCTTGCCGGCGCCCGCTCGATCAAGATCTCTGCGATGCGCTGGGCGCAGGCGCCGTCGCCGATGAACGACCTGCTGGCCATCAGCGGCTTCGGCCGCAGCGCGAGCCGCTCGATCGCAGATGGGTCCGTGCCTGCGAGCGCGTTCCAACCATCATCAAGCGTCTCGGCCCACTCCGTCTCGTTGCGCAGCGTCACGCAGGGCACGCCGAGAAATACCGCCTCCTTTTGCAGGCCGCCAGAATCCGTCAGCACGACGCGCGCGTGCGCGGCAAGCGCAATCGTGTCTTCGTATGGAAGCGGCTCGATCGGCACGATGCCGTCGCCGGCGCCCACGTCAAAAGCGGTGACGAGCGGCGCGCTGCGCGGATGCACAGGGAAGATGACCGGCAATGGCAGACGGCGCAGGCCGCTGACGATATCTGCAAAGGCGTGCGGGTCGTCGGTATTGGCCGCCCGATGTATCGTTGCCAACGCATACGAGCCTCGTGTGAGCGCGAGACGCTCGAGGATCGGCGGCCGTTCGGGTAACGCGTCGCGCACTATCTTCACCAGATCGATCATAAGGTCGCCGACGACGTGTACGCCCGCACGAATGCCTTCGGACGCGAGTTGCGCCGCAGCGCGTTCGCTCGGCGCGCACAGTATGGATGCGACGTGATCGGCGACGACGCGGTTGACCTCTTCAGGCATCGCCCGGTTGAACGAGCGCAAACCCGCTTCGACGTGCACGACCGGTATCCGCAGCTTTGCTGCGGTCAGCGCGCCTGCGAGCGTGGTGTTCGTGTCGCCGAAGACGACGACGTACGATGGCCGTTCGCGTTCGAATACCGGTTCGAGGGCGCGCATCATCTCGGCCGTCTGAACCGCATGCGATGCCGAACCGCAGCCGAGCGAATAGTCGGGTTGCGGCAGGCCGAGCTCATCGAAGAACACCTGCGACATCGCGTGGTCGTAGTGCTGGCCTGTGTGAACGAGCCGCCGCTCGATCTGACGGCGTTCGAGCTCGCGTAGCAACAACGCGCTTTTTATGAACTGCGGCCGCGCGCCGACCACCGTGACTACCTTCACGGCTTACGCGACTGCAGCAGGAACGAGCTCGCGCAGCCGATCGATGACGGTGTCCTGGTCGCCTGCGGACAGCTCGGGGAACATCGGAAGAGATAATACACCGCGCGCCGCTGCCTCGGCCTCAGGGAAATCGCCTGCGCTATAGCCCAGCTCGCGATGTACCGGCTGCAGATGCAGCGGCAGCGGATAATATACCATCGTCTGGACGAATGATTCGAGCAGACGCTCGCGCACGTGATCGCGCTCGGGAACGCGAACGGTGAACTGGTGATAGACGTGGCGCGTGCCGGGCGTTTCGACGGGAAGCGCGATGTCGCCGCGTCCTTTCAGGCCCTCTCGATAGCGCTTTGCGACGGCCGCGCGCATCTCGTTCCAACGCTGCACGTGCGGCAGCTTGATGCGCAGCAGGGCGGCTTGCAGCTCGTCGAGCCGGCTGTTCATGCCCAATTCATCGTGGTAGTACTTGCGCGCTGCGCCATGAGCGCGCAGCGCGCGCACGCGGCGGGCGATGGCCTCCGAGCGGGTGGTGATCATGCCGCCGTCGCCATATGCACCAAGATTCTTCGACGGGAAAAAGCTGAAGCAGCCGATGTCGCCGATCGTGCCGACGAACTGCGGCCCGGCCGTCGCGCCGAATGCTTGTGCGCAATCCTCGACGACCGCGAGGCCGTGGCGCGAGGCGATTGCCCCGATCTCCTCCATGCGCGCGGGCTGGCCGAAGAGGTGCACGACGATGATCGCTTGCGTCTTTGGCGTCACTGCCGCCGCGACCGCCGCCGGGTCGAGGTTGAACGTCGCAGGGTCGATGTCTGCGAACACCGCGCGCGCGCCGTTGCTCGCAATCGCCTCAGACGTGGCGGCGAAGGAGAAGGGCGTCGTGATGACTTCATCGCCGGGTCCGATGTCGAGCGCTCGCAACGCAAGCACCAGCGCATCGGTGCCCGAGTTGAGGCCCACGGCGTAGGGCACGTCGAGATACGAGGCGACTTCGTTCTCAAAGGCCGTCACGTTGGGTCCGAGGATGAACTGGCCGCCCGCCAGCACCTGGCGCATCGCGGCATCCAGTTCGTGCTGCAGCGTGAGGTACTGCGCGGTGACGTCGACGATCGGGATCATGTCAGACCTCCGGACAGCGAGACCGCCTCGCCCGTTTTGCGGTAAACGCGCATGCACGCCTCACAAGACGCGTCGTCGCCGCGAAACTCAAGGCGCTCGCCGCACAGGCAGGCATAACCCTGGACGCGCGCAGGGTTTCCGTACACGAGCGCATGGGACGGCACGTCCTTGGTCACGACCGCGCCCGCGCCGACGAACGCGTACTGGCCGATCGTCACCCCGCACACGATCGTGGCATTGGCGCCGATCGTCGCGCCACGCTGGACCAATGTGGCGGCATAGTCGGACGGCGTGTTGCGCGGCACGTGCGAGCGGGGGATGCGCACGTTGGTGAAAACCATACTCGGGCCGCAAAAGACGTCATCTTCAAGCGTGACGCCCTCGTAGACGGATACGTTATTCTGGATCTTGCAGCCGTTCCCGATGCGCACGTTGGACGCGATGAAGACGTTCTGGCCCAGCGAGCAATGCTCGCCGATAACGGCGCCCGCCATGACGTGGCTGAAATGCCAGATCTTCGTGCCCGCGCCGATCGTCGCCGGTTCGTCGACGATCGCGCTCGAGTGGATACGGGGAGCGGTGGCTTCGCGGATCATGCGAGCGCCGTGGGCACGACCGAGTGATGCGAGCTGCCGTCGTCGGCCATCTCAAGCGCGCGCAGCACGGCGATGCCCTCCTTGCCGTCGGTCTCCGATGGGATCTCAAAGCGGATCGAAGTCAGAAAGGCGATGATCTCCTCACGCAGCGGTTCTGACGGTTCGACGGCGACCTCGTACGTGTCGCCGCGCTGGGCGCGCAGCTGGCCGCGCTCGTCGGGCTTTGCGCCGCACATGGCGACGGTCAACGCATGCAGGATGCCGCGGACCGGGCGGGGCGGCA
>JAFAKE010000029.1 GCA_019235715.1 Vulcanimicrobiota bacterium | reverse complement strand
TCGACATAGCGCGTGAGCGTGCCGGCGCACGGACGAAAGTCTTGCGCGGGCGACTCGGCGTTGATGCGGCACTCGATCGCGTGTCCGCGCGGCGCCAGGTCGTGTTGCGCAAACCACAGATGCTCGCCGGCGGCGATGCGGATCTGCGCCTTGACGAGGTCGAGACCCCACGTCATCTCGGTGACCGTGTGCTCGACCTGGATGCGCGTATTCATCTCTAAGAAGTAGAACTGATCTCCCTCGACAAGACATTCGATCGTGCCGGCGCTGTCGTAACCGATCGCGTGCGCCAGCGTCACGGCCGCACGGTGCAGTTTTTCGCGCACGGCATCCGCTATGCACGCGGGCGTTTCTTCGACCAGTTTCTGATGCCGGCGTTGCATCGAGCAGTCGCGCTCACCGAGATGGACGACGTTGCCGTGCTTGTCGCCGAAGATCTGGACTTCGACGTGTTTGGGACGGGCGAGATATTTTTCGACGTAGAGCGTCGCGTCTTTGAAATACGCGGAAGCCTCGGCCGCTGCCAGCTCGATCGCACGGGGTACCTCTCGCGCGCTGAACGCGACCTTCAATCCCTTGCCGCCGCCGCCGGCTGACGCTTTAATGGCGATCGGGTAGCCGAACTTCTCGCCAAGGGCGCGGACCGCATCAGCACCATTCACCGGCTCCACCGTGCCGGGCACGACGGGAACCCCCGCGCTGACCGCAACCTGACGCGCCGCGATTTTGCCGCCCATGCGCTCGATCGCCGCGGGAGCAGGTCCGATGAACGTCAGCCCGGCCTCCGTGCAGCGCCGCGCAAAAGCCGCGTTTTCCGCAAAGAACCCGTATCCGGGATGAAGCGCATCGCAGCCGGCAAGCGTTGCGACCTCTAGCACGCGCTCAGCGTTGAGATACGAGCGCGCCGGCGATGCCGGACCGAGCCGGTACGCTTCGTCGGCTTCCTTGACATGAATCGCGTCGCGATCGACATCGGAGTACACCGCGACGCTGGGGATCGAAAGCTCGCGGCACGCGCGCACCACCCGCAGCGCGATCTCGCCACGGTTGGCGACTAGGATCTTCTTAAACGCCGTCATCGAATGCCGTCGTCGAGCGCCTCGGCGCGCGCGGCATCCAACCATTTCGAGCGCATCGCGTCCGGACGGTCGAGCGCTTTCGCACGCGCGATGTCGGCGAGCGCCGCCTCGATGGCCGCCGCTTCAGTTGGGCTGGGCGGCGGCCGTATTTCGACGATCTTCAAAGCGGGATGTTGCCGTGCTTGCGCGCGGGGCGCGGCACGCGTTTGGTGCGCAACGTCTGCAGCGCATTGATGAGGACTGGACGGGTTTGAGCAGGATCGATGACATCATCGATATACCCGCGTTCGGCGGCGACGTACGGATTCGCGAAGCGCTCGACGTATTCGGCGACGAGCTCGTCGGCGCGCCGCGACGGATCCTTCGCCTTGGCGATCTCGTCGCGGAAGATGATGCGCACGGCGCCCGGTGGCCCCATCACCGCGATCTCGGCGGTGGGCCAGGCGACGTTGAAATCCGCGCGGATGTGCTTGCTGTTCATGACGTCATACGCGCCGCCGTACGCCTTGCGCGTGATCACCGTCAGCTTCGGCACGGTCGCCTCTGCAAATGCATAAAGCAGCTTCGCGCCATGCTTGATGATGCCGCCGTATTCTTGGCTCGTGCCCGGCAAGAACCCGGGGACGTCGACGAAGACGACGAGCGGAATGTTGAACGCATCGCAAAAGCGCACGAAGCGCGCGCCTTTGATCGACGATGCGATGTCGAGCACGCCCGCGAGCACCTTCGGCTGATTGGCGACGATGCCGACCGATTGTCCGCCCAAACGCGCGAAGCCGACGATCAGGGAGCCGCCATAAAACGGCTGGACTTCAAAGAAGTCGCCATCGTCGACGACGCGCGTGATGACGTTGCTCATGTCATACGGCAGGTTCGCCGCGGCCGGGATCAGCTCGATGAGTCCGGGATCCGTTCGCGCTGGATCGTCGTCGGTTGCCGAAACCGGTGGGTCGTCGAGATTGTTCTGCGGCAAGAACGAAAGCAGGTGGCGGATCTGCTCGAACGCGTCGTCCTCGTCCGCTGCCAGGAACTGCGCGACGCCGCTCTTGCTGTTGTGCGTCATCGCGCCCCCGAGCTCTTCGAAGGAAACCTCCTCACCGGTCACCGTCTTGATCACTTCGGGGCCGGTGATGAACATCTGCGAGATCTTATCGACCATCACGATGAAGTCCGTGATCGCCGGGCTGTAGACTGCGCCGCCGGCGCACGGCCCTGCGATGAGCGAGATCTGCGGAATGACGCCTGAGGCCTGGACGTTGCGCCAGAAGATCTCGGCATAACCGCCCAGGCTGACGACGCCCTCTTGGATGCGCGCACCGCCTGAATCGTTGATGCCGATCATCGGACAGCCGATCTTGACGGCCAGATCCATCACTTTGCAGATCTTTTCGGCGAAGACCTCACCGAGCGAGCCGCCGAGCACGCTGAAATCCTGCGAGAAGATGCAGACTTGGCGGCCGTCGATCGTGCCGTGGCCGGTGACGACGCCGTCGCCCACATACTTGCGCGCGTCCAAACCAAACGCGTCGGTGCGATGCACCGCAAAGGCGTCTAGCTCGACGAAGCTTCCAGGATCGAGCAGGCGTGCGACGCGTTCGCGTGCGCTTAGTTTTCCGCGCTCGTGCTGCCGCGCGACGGCGTCGTCGCCAGCGGGCGACAGCGACTGCGCGCGTTTGTGCGCGAGCAGCTCAAGCTCCGACTCGTGCGGCATAGACGCGGGGTTCCGTGAGTGCCCCGCGCCTCCCCGCCTAACGCTGCTTGCGGTGATGGAGCGCGAAGGTGTTGCCTTCGCTGTCCTCGCCGAACACCATGAAGCAGACCGGCGTCTCGGCCGGCTTGCCCTCGTTGTGGAACTTGACGCCGCGTGCTTTGGCCGCAGCGACGGCGCGCTCGAGATCGTCGACCGCGAACATCACTCCCGAGCCGCCGCGCCAGTAGCGTCCGAATTCACTCTTCATGGCGTCGGGCAGCTTCATAACGCCGAACGACTCGCCGTTAGGCAACGTCCACTCCGCGCCGAAACCGGGCATCGGCATCGTTGGTTCCATGCCGAGCAGCTCGGTGTAGAACTTCGTCGCGCGGTCGAGATCCTGCGCCTGATAGTAGACCGCGTCCACGCCTTTCACCGCGGGTGCTGATACATGGCTCACGGCTGCGTCACTTGCGCTGGTGCAGGATGAAGCTGTTGCCTTCGCTGTCTTCCCCGAAGGCCATGTGGCAGACCGGCGTTTCCTCGACATGACCGTCGCCGTCGAACTTCACGCCGCGCGCTTTGTTCTCAGCGATCGCTTTTTGAATGTCGTCGACGCTGAACAGCAGGCCGCCGTGTGGCGTCCACTCGTCGGTGCGATACAGTCCAAACGTCTCGCCGTCTGGGAAGGTGTACTCGACGACGTTTTCGCCGAACGTAAAGGTCGGTTCCATGCCGAGCAGCTCGTTATAGAACTTCGTCGCGCGTGCAAGATCTTTGACCGTGTAGTACGAGGCATCCAAACCTTTGACTTTCGTCGCTCCGGCAGTGGCCATCTCATCCTCCTCTGGCTCGTAAACGCAAAAGATGTGACGCAGGACCCGGGCGCTTCGGCGCGCGCTGCGTGTTTCTTGCCAGGGCGCGTGCCGTGCACGGGACGAATATTCAGACGATGGCCAAGGTTCTGCTCTTGCAGTTCGATTCCGATCCGGATTGCGCGGCGCGGCGCGAAGCGTTAAGCACGGTAGGTGCCACGCTCGTCGAGGCCGAGCCGCGTTGGCCGACGTTTTTCGACGTGCTGCGGCGCGAGCGTCCGGATGTCATAGCGATCTCGCTGGGGCGCATCCCCTCGCATGGCCGCGAGGCGGCGCGCTATATCAAGGACGGATTCAACACGCGCAACCTGCCCGTGTTCTTGACCGACGTGCCAGCCAAAGAGATCGATAAGTGCCGTAAATCAGCGCCGACGGCGGTGATCGTCGAGCGCAAAGACCTCCATGATGCGGTCTACAAGAAGCTGATGGAGAACCTCGCCGGCAAGCTCTAGCGGAGTTGCCAGAAATAGTCTATTAAGTAGTTTTGTTCGATCGGCTTGCCGTCGAGGCTTGCTCCGGTGAACGTCGAGTTGCGTGCCGCTCGCAGCGCCGCATCGCCAAGTAGATTGCAACCCATGGACTGATTGCACTGGGACGCCACGACCTTGGCATCAAGGATTGTTCCGCCCACCCCAATGACAACCATCACGGTTGCGCATCCTTGAGTACCCTCTTCCTTAGCTATGACTGGATACGACACGCCGGCTTTGAATCGAAAATCTGCGTCACGGAAGATTTGCGCTTTGACGTCGTCTTCGAATTTTATGTCCGTATCGTCGAAGTGCGCACTAACCGGAGCTAAGTCAGAAGAACCACATGGCCCAGCCGTGACCGTTCCGAGCGTCTTTAGCGGCCGCTGCGACGCCGACGGGTCGCACGCGGTCACTATTCCCGAGCTTAAGTCTGCCGCGCGCTGTACGCTTATCGCAGAAAGCTCCTTGGCTGGCCAGACAAACATAAACTTGGTCAAGCCGGGCTGAACACTCGATACGAGTATCGCTCTCCGCGCGCGCCCCGCCGCTGTCCACGCAAGAAGCCTCACCGAAAAGGAACCTTCACCAGGCGTCAGCTCGAATGAATAACGTTCATAGCCTTTCGGCAGGCCAGTCGCATCCTCGTCGAACCGTTTGACTGTGACTGGGCACGTTTGCGAAGGTGTAGGCTGCGCACTTTCGGTCTCGTCCAGAAACGAGAGCGCTCTATTCTCGTCATCCGTTCCATTCGACTCAATATCCGGAGCAACACCATGGCCTTCGAGGCGTTGGCCGCTGGGGTCGCGCATGTCAAGCGTCGCCACGCGCAACAGGCCGCCATCGTCCAGCGGGATCTCTGCATCGACGCCAAGCACCTTGCCAGCGGTTCTCGTTCCCACCAGCGTCGCGCGATGATAGTACTGCAAGGCGCGCGCGAGCGATTCTGCACC
>JAFAKE010000052.1 GCA_019235715.1 Vulcanimicrobiota bacterium | reverse complement strand
TCCCAATAAACGTTTGAGTTGAAGTCCGCCCGCTCGAACGGATCGCGTCGCAGATTCATGATGTGCGGCAAGCGCAATTTCACGAACGGCTCCGCCCATTGTTCCGTCGAGTTGGCCCGTTGTACGGCGAGGTGGAACTTGTAGTCGCCCACACGCACCGCGATGACGTCGCCATCGTCGCTGAAGTACATGACGAGATTCCGCGGGCTTTCCTTCGCCTTCCCACTGAAGTAATCGATCATGTTGTAGCCGTCGAGGTGCACGTTATATTTCATACCGTTGACGGTCGTGCCGGCGAGCAGCTGCTGTGCGACATCCGGATTTCCCGCGGCCGCCAACATCGTCGGGAACATGTCGATGTGCGAGACGATGCCGTTGTAGACACTGCCCGGTTTGATGACGCCCGGCCAGCGGATGAAGCACGGCACGCGCCAGCCGCCTTCCCAGTTCGAATCTTTCTGACCGCGGAACGGCGAATTGGCGCCATCCGGCCAGGTGTCGTTCTCGGGCCCGTTGTCGGTGGAATACATCACGACCGTGTTGTCGGCGATGCCCAGCTCGTCGAGCTTGGCGAGGATCTCACCGATCTGCTCGTCGTGCACGACCATGCGGTCGGAATACGGATCCTGTCCGCTCTTTCCGATGTTCTTCGGCGCGACATGTGTGCGCAGGTGCATCGCGGTCGCGTTATACCAGAGGAAGAACGGCTTGTCGGCCTTGGCCTGCTTTTCCATCCACGCGATCGCTGCGCTCGTGATTTCCTCGTCGACGGTCTCCATGCGCTTCTTGGTAAGCGGACCGGTGTCTTCGATCTTCTGTTTGCCCACGCGTCCCCAGCGCGGATCCACGGCGGCATCGTCATTGTCGGTCGCCCAGCAATGCAGCACGCCACGCGGCCCGAACTTCTCCTTGAAACCGGGGACCTTCGGATAGTCGGGCAGCTCGGGCTCTTCCTCGGCGTTCAAGTGATAAAGATTGCCGAAGAACTCGTCAAAGCCGTGAACGGTCGGCAGAAACTCATTGCGGTCGCCTAAGTGATTCTTGCCGAATTGACCGCATGCGTAACCCTGCGGTTTGAGCAGCTCGGCTATGGTCGGATCTTCTTTTTGCAGGCCGACAGTTGCGCCAGGCATCCCCACCTTGGTCAGACCAGTGCGGATCGGGTTCTGCCCGGTGATGAAGCATGCGCGGCCGGCGGTGCAGCTCTGCTGCGAGTAGTAGTCGGTGAACAGTCCACCCTCGTTTGCGATGCGGTCGATGTTCGGCGTCCGGTATCCCATCATGCCGTTGCTGAACTTGCTGATGTTCCAGATGCCGATGTCGTCGCCCCACAAAATGAGGAAGTTAGGTTTCTTGGCTGCCATGTGAGCGGGATCTCCCTTCAGATCGGGGTGTGCATGGGTCACTCATGGTTCTGTGGCGGGTTTCCGTTGAGGCGGTAGACCAGGCCCGTCTTGGTGGTGCCAAGCGCGAGCCAGCTCTGCGCGATGAGCTGCAGCGTGATGAAGAGCTGTTCTGCGCGCTCGCGTTGCGCCACCGCGATGTCATCTTTGTTGGCGAATTTGAGCTCGTAGGCGAATTCGCCGCACATGACCTTGTGATCGGCAAGCGATCGCCACAACGCGATGTTGGCGTCTGCCGTCACGCCCTTGCCGAAATTCAGCGTGCCGAGATCGAGCAGCACCTCCTCGACGAGCGTGTTGTTGACGAGCTCGACCTCGCCTTCTTGTGTACCGATCAATCCGCGCAGCAGTGGCAGCGCCTCCGCAATCGCCTGCAGACTGCGGCGATTGGCGACGTGCACACTGCTCATCGGGAACTGAACATTGTGCGAGAACAAAAGCCGGTAGCCCCCAATCTCATCTCTAAGCGGGAGCGCCTCTGCCTTGAATTTGATACGATACTTGCCGGCGATCTTCGGACGAACGTCGGCTTGCGCGGCTTTTTTGGGATCGGCCTCACGATACTTGAAGACGATCTCTGGATCGGCGACGGGGAAGCCGTCCTCATACGGCGTTCTGCGGCGCAGGATGAACGCGTTGTTATAGAGCCGGAAATCCGCCGTGTCGAGGAAGCGGACCTCGCGCATGTTCGGCCGGCGGCCTTTGAGGTTGAGCGGTATGTACGTGAGCTTTTTGATTTTGCCGGCGGCTTCGCGCACGAGGTCGTTGAACTCCCAGAAGCCACGCATCGAATCGAACCGATCCGGTTTAAGGATCAGCTTGCACTCGAGATACTGGACGACGTCCAGCGGATGGCCGTCCCCATACGTCTGCGGCGGTGCCTTGACCGGAACGCCGTTCTTCTTGGTCTTCACTTTAGTCGCCATAGATATCCCCCATGTTGTCAAGAGTCGAGCGCAGCATCACTTGTCACGCTCAAATTCTGCGTGCAATCCCTCGCCGAGCTTCTCGCGCGTCTTCTCCGAAGTCTTGACGCCCGCCGGCTCCCAGGGCTCCCACTCCTCCCAGCCCAGCGCCTGAGCCGTGAGCCGGAAGCCAAACCCGAATAGAAACGCGCCGGCGGTGGCGAGCGTTTGATCCCACCCTAAGCTAAAATGCAACACCAGATACAACCCGGCCGTCATCGCGGCGGTCAATACGAAGAACTCGCCGCGCACGAACTGCTTGGGGATGACGTTGCAGGTGACGTCGATCAAGTAACGGCCGCCGGTCGTGCCGATCACACCGATGATGATGGCAGCCACATACCCCAGCTTCGCGTCGACCGCGGTTTGCGCGCCGACGATGGCATACCACGGCAGCGAGAACGCCGTCATGAACTGGAACAGGCCGTCTTTGAATTTCGCGGTCGCGTTGTATTCGATGAGCAGCGCGAGCGCAGCTGCGGCGAAGCACAAGATGAGGTACCACGGGTTCACGAGCGGTGACGGGACCTTGCTCACGAGGACGTCGCGCAGCACGCCGCCGCCGATGCCGCCGAAGTACGCCATGATGATGATGCCCATCACCGTGAAGTTCCTGTAATGATCGGGCCGGCGCGCAAGCAGCGCGCCGTTGAACGCGTTGGTCGTCGCAGCGATGAGGTCGATGATCCCCATCGTGCCCAGGGTCACGAGACCGATCGAGAGGATCTGCATCGTCATGAATGCGCCTCTCTTGCGAGCGCCGGGCGCGATATTGCCTCTCTGGTTCGCGCATAGAACACGCGGATCGGCAGGCTGACGATGAAGGTGATGACGAGATACGTCAGCACGGTCGGTGCGACAGCGGTTCCCGGAAAGCTCGTAGCCGCGATCAAGGCGCACAATCCGATATTGCGCATGAGCGTCGCGATGGACAGCGTGCGGCGATACTGCCGATCTGGGCCCCCGAGCAGCCATCCGACGACGGCCGAGAACAGCCCTATCGCCGCTATGATCAAGAGGTGGCCGGCGCCATAGGTTGCCGATACGACTTGGATGAGGCGGGGACCAACGACTACGAGTAGCACGAGCAGCGCTGCAAAAAATAACAGATGAAGCACTTTTGTCAACGTCGTAGCCGCGGAATCGGACAGCCGCGGAGCGAGCAGCGCTCCGATGAGCAGCGGAACGATCTGGAACAAGACGAGCGTCGTGAGGAACTTCGCGGCGGGCGCGTGCGCCAACGCAGCGGGCGGCAGCAGCAACGTCGCCGTGATCGGTATCGTGATCAGGGAAAGCGCCGAGAACAAGAATGCGATCTCGAGCGCGAACACGAGGCTGCCGCCGACGTTCCGGCCGGCCGAGTTCACCAAAAATGGCACGCCCGGCGCCATCGACATGAGCAGGATACCGATCGCGACGTCGGTGGTGACGTTGAAGTGGCGTACCACCAGATACGCAAAGGCCGGCACGAGGATGAAGTTCGCGAACAACGCGCGCGCCAGGAGACCGGCCTGCCCGAGCGTCTCACGCATGCGGGACCAATCGACTTGCAAGCCGGACGAGATCATCGTCGAAACGATCATGATCAGCGCCAACATCTTCGGCAGCGGCATGATCGCGCTAGCCTTTCGTCATGCCGGTCTGCAGCGTGATGTAGGCAATGCTTGCGAACGTCACGATTCCGGTGACGATCCAACCCGCAGTCGCCAGCCACGGCCCGATGCGTAGCGCGCCCATCGTCTTCTTGTCGCGCGCGATCATGACCGTAAAGCAAAGGGTTATGGGCCCGGCGATTCCCGCTGCGATCGATGCGCCGTACAGCAATGCGATCGGCGACACGCCGGCCAGCGCGAAGACGGCGGCGAGCGCGAGCGACCCGAGCATGATTGCGTAGAAGGGGCGCGCCTCGCGCAAGGGAGCGTCAAGCGTACCACCCCAGCCGAAAGTCTGGGCAACCGCGTAGCCGGTCGAGCCGACGATCACAGGCACGGCCAGCACGGCCGAACCCAACAGTCCGATGCCGAAAAAAATAGCCGCGTACGGTCCGGCCAGCGGTCGCAGCGCGTTTGCGGCATCGGCCGCGGTGACGACGGTGATGCCTTGCGCGCCGAGCGTCGCGCCGGTCGCTACCAAGATGAACAAAAACGTCGTTCCCGCGACGAGGGTTCCCAGCAGCACGTCCAGGCGCAGCAGCCGCTGACCGGCGAGATTCGGCGCGCGGGCGGCGACTTGCACCGACTCCCAGACGTACTGATAGCTTGTCAGAGTGGTGCCGATCAACGCGAGCGCCCCGCCCGCGAAGGCCGTGTCGAGCTGGAATTGCGGCCTGAAGATGGCGCGGAAAACAGCGCCCCAATCCGCGTGCGCGAGGTATGCGCTGACGCCGTACGCGAGAAACGCTAGCGGCAGCAGCGATAACCATCGCTCGATTCGATCGAAGCGATGGGCGACCAGCAACCAGCCGATCACAACGACGAACGGTATGATGAAGCTGCGATAGGGGATGCCGGTCAGCAGCGTGAGCGAAGCGCCCGCGGCTTCGACGTCGGCGGTCAGCGTCACGATGCTGATCGCGGCGATCGAAACCAACGCGATCACGGCCCACGCCAGCCCATAACGCGACCGGATGGCGCCTTGGATGCTCGTGTGAGTGGCCGCTCCGACCGAGGCGGCGATCCAATAGACGACAGTCAACATCGGAACCAACAGCACGACGACCCACGAAAGCGCGTAGACCGTCGTCGCGCCGACGACGGCGAGCGTGCCGACCGTCGTCGGGTCGGCAGCAGATCCGGCCGCGACAAAACCAGGGCCAAAGCCGGCGCCCTGCGCCTTCTTTTCAGGTGGCGCACTACGCTGTGCGCCCTGGACCAGCGTCGCGTCCGCCATGCGCCCTTATCTCCCGCGCACGACGCAGCGGAACCCGAGATGCGTCATGCCCGTGTCGATCATCTGCGGCGAGCGCGCCGCCGGACGAAAACGTAAACAGTAGTTTGGCGCGCACAAGTGCGAGCCGCCTTTGACGACCTTGCGCGGGATGCGAAACGCGGGCTGGCCGGGATCAAAGCTGTCCTCAATCGTTGCGCGCTTGCTCATACCGCTACAGCACGCCACGCGCTGTCCCTCGATATTGTCAGCCGAGCGATACCAGTCGGTCGTCCATTCCCACACGTTGCCGGCCATGTCGTACAATCCGAAACCGTTGGGCGGAAACGAGCCAACTGGCGAGGTGCGCGCAAAACCGTCCTTGAGGCTATTGCTCCACGGGAATTCGCCTTGCCACGTGTTGGCCATCGGTTTCCCGCCGGGCTCCATCTCATCGCCCCACGTATAGATCGCTCCGTCAAGACCACCGCGCGCCGCAAATTCCCATTCGGCCTCGGTCGGAAGCGCTTTGCCGGCCCACGCCGCGTAGGCCTCGGCATCTTCATACGCGACGTGGACGACAGGGTGCGATCCTCTGCCGTCCAGCGTGCTTTCGGGCCCCTCGGGGTGACGCCAGTGTGCGCCGTGCACATACTCCCACCACTGGCTCCAGTCACGCAAATCCACTGGTCCGCGCGTCGGACGGAACACCATCGAGCCGGGGACGAGAGCCTCAGACGCAGCACCCGGAAAGTCTTTAGGGTCGAGTGCACGCTGTGCGACCGTCACATAACCGCTCGCGTCGACAAAGCGCGCGAACTCGTCGTTCGTGACAGGATGGTCGTCGATCCAGAAGCCGTCTACTGTCTCTTCGTGAACCGGCCGCTCTTCAGGATAAAAGCTGTGCGAGCCCATGCGGAATGTGCCGCCAGCAATCCATCCCATTCCCGCTCTGCTCGTGAGTTGCTCCAACGCTCTGTGCCTTGTGGAGTCGCCTTTGCCGGCGCACCGCACCACGCTGCGAGCGAAGACGTCGCTCTAGGGCAGAGACGTTCGTCCTGCCTTGCATCCTCTGGCCGTGCAGCGAATGAGCCCAGCTACGCGTGTGGGGCGAGCGGCACCTGGCGGATATACCCATCGAACCGGCGCCGAAGGAATCGAACAGACTTTTTTCGGCGCCACGTTAACCTTCCCTTAGTAGTTCGCGCTCAACTCCGGCTTCGTAATACGTAGTATTGCGACTGGCACTTTCTCTGCGCATAGCGGCGTCGTTCGAGCAGATGCGGAGGACATCGTTCGGTTGTATGCGCAGCGAGCGCCATGTCGCAGTCGTCGCTAGAGACCCGGGTTGAGTCGCGCATCCCGCCGATCGCAGCGGTGCTCGTCATGTTGCTGCTGGTCACGAGCCTGCCTTCGCGCTATCAACTGATCGGGTCGTGGTTTCCGTATGTCGCCGGCGCGTTCGTGATCGGGGCGATGCTCGCTGTCGCTTTCACGCCCGGCAATCGATTCTACGCAACCGCCGAGCGCTGGATCCTCTTCTTCTTCAGCGGTCTTGCGATCGTGGTCAACGGCGCTGCTCTCGCCCAGCTTGCCGCAGACATGGTCACTCGCCGTCATGATTTTGCGAGCGTGACGCTGCTTGAGTCTTCGATTGAGATTTGGTTCGGGAACATCATCGTGTTTTCGCTGATCTATTGGCAGCTCGACAGCGGTGGTCCGCAGAATCGTGTCGCGGCGGTCGGCATTCCTGACTTTCACTTCAAAGAAGCGGATCATTGGGGGCCGCGGCCCATAACGGGGAAGCCGAGTTTTCTCGATTATCTCTTCTTGTCGTTCACCGTCGCGACGTCGTTCACGGCGGCAGAGCCGCGGCCGCTCACCGGTCGAGCACAATTATTGATGATGTTGGAAACGCTGATCTCACTCACGACGCTGTTCGTCGTCGCCGCGAGAGCAATCGCCACGCTTAGCTAGAAACACCGCCTTACGAGAGGAGGCCGCCATGAAGATCGTCGTGCTTATCGCTGCACTGTTCGTTTTCGCAACTGCGTTCGTCGTCAGCGCATCGCCGGCGCAGGCAGATACGTACACGGGGACCGTCACGCATGTATCGACAGAGAACATCAAAGCCAAGGACAGCACCGGCAAAGAGGTCAGCTTCTTGCTGGCGCCGTCGTTCGACCAGATCTTCTCATCCGACGGCAAGACGACATATCAGATGAAGAATCTCAAAGCCGGAAACGAGGTCAAGATCGTCTACCACCAGCAGCTCGGCATACGTTATGCCGACAAGATCATCGTCTTGAAGTAGCGGTCGTAGTCCGAAAAAAGAACCGGAAAAGCGAACGAGCCGGCCTTGGCCGGCTCGTTGTTCTTATGTGGCGTATGATAAATGCTGGTTATGAAGGCACTCCGAGCGTCGAGCGGTTGAAGACGAGCCGGGACATCGTGACGAACGCGATGTAGTACGCGTGCATCTCCGCCCGATTCAGCCTTGTGCTCTCCGCCTTTCGTACGTTACCTTGGGTTAGGATCTGCTTTCTCATTGCCGGCCACCTCCGTGGCTGCTACCTCTTATATCGGTAGAACCCGCAAGAAAGCGTGAACGTTACGTGTCCGGCGTGAGAACGGCATGAGAACGGGCGAGCGGCCGAAAGATGCGCTTTTCGCCCCTTCTGCTTTCCGTTTTGTGGAAGAAACGCTGAGAACAACCTTAGCGCGCGACTACGGCAGGGCGTATTTCGCGACCGCGCAGCCCCGTTCGCCGCCGTTGTCGATCGCGCAGACCGCGTACCCATACTCGATTCCGGGATTCGCGTTGCGGTCGGACCAGCGCTGAACCGGCGACAGCGAGATGTTCTCCGTCTTGTTCGGGCCTCGGCGGTGGATCACGATCTCCTTGATGATGTAGCCGTCATGGCCTTGCATCGTCCACGTCAGCACGATCGTATTGGGTCCGCCCCTGGTCGCGTTGAGGTTGGTGATGGTCGGCACCGCATGGGTGTTGCCCGCCTGGACGTTCGAGGGAACATCAGCCCGGCCGGTCGCCGGCCCTAGAATGAATGCCAATGCGACGACAGCCAAAAACTTCAAAGACGTCCTCATCTGAGTACCTCCTGAGTACCTTCGCGCCGTCGTTCGGTGACCGGCCTGCCGACCCCGCTTGCCTGCTTCCGGTGTGATCAGCGAGCGTCGACGATCGCTTCGACGATTTGGTCCTCCAGGTCGAAGTACGGACTTGGATCGCCGGTCGCGTCGTTGATCATCACGGCGAAGATCACGCGACCGTGATGCAGCGTCTGTGCGTAGCCGGCAAGATTGATCGCGTGCAGCAGGTAGCCGGATTTTGCGCGCACGCGCCCGACCGCATCGCTGCCTGCCATGCGCCCAGCGAGCGTGCCGTCCATCCCGGCGCGCGGCAATGCGGCCGCAAACGCCGCGCCGTACGGCTGCTTGGCGGCCCATGCCAAAACGGTTACGAGCGCGCGCGGCGTGATGCGATCGGCTGGGCTCAGGCCGGAACCGTCCTCGACGTCGATGGAATCCTTGTCGATTCCGGCTTGTTCGACTGCGAAGCGCTGCACCGCCGTCGCGCCGCCGATGAAGTTGCCGCGCTGCGACAGCGACTCGACCGCCAACATCTTCAAAATGTGTTCTGCGATGAAGTTGTCGCTTTTGGGCAGCATGCGGCCGAAAATTTCGATCAGTGTCGGCGATTGGTGCGCCCAGAGAATGCGAGCACCTGCGTAACGCGCTGAGGACGGCAGCGGCGCATCGTCGATGACGTCGAGCGGCACGTTTGGCGGCAGCGATCCCATCGCGCGGGTGCCGAGCGCGATTCCCTCGTGCGCAAGCGCGGCGCGCAGCCGCGCTGTCGCGACAGCGACGCTGTCTTCGACCGTGCAGTGCAGCGTCTGAGCGGGCTCTCCCAGCGCCATGCGGCCGACGATGACGAACTCGGTCGTACCGATGCGGCGCGAACAGCGCGCCGGATCTTCGTATGGTCCCGCGCCCATGACTGCGCGCGATTCGATCGAGTAGCCGGCCACCGGTGAGATCAGGCGCGCGTTGACCGCATCGCCAGTGCGCGCGCCGGGGCCGATGGCGACGTCAAGCGTCCCTTCGTCGACGGAGAGCGCTTGGATCGGTGCTTGGTAGTAGAACGGCATGCCGTCCCACGCCCAATCCGGTCCCCAGCGGCGCTGATCGAACAAGCTCGCGTCCGCGAGCAGCGCGCCACGCACGGAGAGGACGCCCTCGGCGCGCACGGCCTTGGCTGCAGCCGACAGATCGTCGGATGAGAGCAGCGGATCGCCGCCGCCGACGAGGATCAAGTCGCCGTCAACGACTCCGTTTTCAAGCGGTCCGCGCGCCAGCAGCTGCGTGTTGAAGCGGAATTGTGGACCGACGATGTGCAGCGCGGCGACTGAAAGGAGCGCTTTGAACGTCGATGCGGGCATGAACGGCGTGTCGGCTTGACGAGCGACGAGGACCTTGCCCGTTTGCGCGTCGATCGCGAGCACGCCGAGCTGCGCGCGGTCGAGCGGCGACTGGCGCGCGATCGAGCCGATGGTCGACTGCAACGCCGCGTCGGTCGAGCGCGCGGGACTCGCGTCTGCGATGCCGAGAAGCAGCGCCAGTATTGCGACTGCCGCCTTCAACGCGCGCGGTCCATTCAATGCGGGCGTTCGCGCGGATATTGTTCGCGCAGCGCATCACCCGCGCGCGCGATACCGTGCACGAGACCCGCGGTGAGATCGCGGTCCCTCGCGCGCTGCGCGACTTCTTTTGCGATCTCGTCCCAGAACTGCTGTCCGACTTTGGCGTGGATGCCGGCGCCGCCAAGCACGCGCACTGTGCGGCGCGAGGGCACGACGAAGAACAAAACGCCGTTCTCGTGCATAGGATGGGCGCGCTGCAGATTTGCGAAAGCTCTGCGCGCTCCGCCGTGGACGTCGCCCCAGAAATGCGGGGCGATCGTCACGTAGATCTTTCCGGTCGTCGCCTGCTCCGCGTCGCCGATCGCCTCGCGGATACGGTGCTGATCGACGTGGCGCGCGAGCGGATGTACGTCTTCAGCCATTGCTGCGCACGCCAGCCGGCGCCCAGGCCGTCACCATGATGCCGAGGCTCCGCCCCCGCCGCCGGCGCCCCCACCGCCCCGCCGCCGCCGGCCGGCCG